>NZ_JAOWDG010000023.1:0-40000 GCF_030334745.1 Citrobacter sp. Cb080
ACCGTACTGGCTAAAACCTACGGCGGTGCTGCTCGTGCATTCGACCAGATCGATAACGCGCCGGAAGAAAAAGCTCGTGGTATCACCATCAACACTTCTCACGTTGAATATGACACCCCGACTCGCCACTACGCACACGTAGACTGCCCGGGCCACGCCGACTATGTTAAAAACATGATCACCGGTGCTGCGCAGATGGACGGCGCGATCCTGGTTGTTGCTGCGACTGACGGCCCGATGCCGCAGACTCGTGAGCACATCCTGCTGGGTCGTCAGGTAGGCGTTCCGTACATCATCGTGTTCCTGAACAAATGCGACATGGTTGATGACGAAGAGCTGCTGGAACTGGTAGAAATGGAAGTTCGTGAACTTCTGTCTCAGTACGATTTCCCGGGCGACGACACTCCGATCGTTCGTGGTTCTGCTCTGAAAGCGCTGGAAGGCGAAGCAGAGTGGGAAGCGAAAATCATCGAACTGGCTGGCTTCCTGGATTCTTACATCCCGGAACCAGAGCGTGCGATTGACAAGCCGTTCCTGCTGCCTATCGAAGACGTATTCTCCATCTCCGGTCGTGGTACCGTTGTTACCGGTCGTGTAGAGCGCGGTATCATCAAAGTTGGTGAAGAAGTTGAAATCGTTGGTATCAAAGAGACTGCTAAGTCTACCTGTACTGGCGTTGAAATGTTCCGCAAACTGCTGGACGAAGGCCGTGCTGGTGAGAACGTTGGTGTTCTGCTGCGTGGTATCAAACGTGAAGAAATCGAACGTGGTCAGGTACTGGCTAAGCCGGGCTCTATCAAGCCGCACACCAAGTTCGAATCTGAAGTGTACATTCTGTCCAAAGATGAAGGCGGCCGTCATACTCCGTTCTTCAAAGGCTACCGTCCGCAGTTCTACTTCCGTACTACTGACGTGACTGGTACCATCGAACTGCCGGAAGGCGTTGAGATGGTAATGCCGGGCGACAACATCAAAATGGTTGTTACCCTGATCCACCCAATCGCGATGGACGACGGTCTGCGTTTCGCAATCCGTGAAGGCGGCCGTACTGTTGGTGCGGGCGTTGTTGCTAAAGTAATGAGCTAATTATTGATTAATTAGCTTTGAGCTTAAAAAGGGCGCTTCGGCGCCCTTTTTGCTGTCCGCGATTTAGCAGTTGTCATATTTATTCGCATTTTTCATTCATTCTCCCGCTGCGTAAATAGCGTTGTGCTATTGTAATCATAACTATTCTCATTTACACTTTGCGCAGAAATTGAACGGGAGCGATCATGTACGTTTGTTTGTGTAATGCGATAAGTGATAAAAAAATACGTCAGGCTGTTCGCCAGTTTCATCCTCAGTCCTTTCAGCAATTGCGTAAATTTATTCCTGTTGGAAATCAATGTGGTAAGTGCATTCGTGCTGCCCGCGAAGTCATGCAGGATGAATTAACGCAAATGCCAGAATTTAAAGAGATCGCCTAAGTCACACTCTTTTTTTTTGACATCCCTGTAGCCCCATCTACGCTCTAAGAGTGGAAGCGGAGGGACTATAAAATGAAAGGTGATGTTAAAATCATAAATTATCTCAATAAACTATTGGGAAATGAGCTTGTCGCAATCAACCAGTATTTTCTCCATGCTCGTATGTTCAAAAACTGGGGACTGACTCGCCTCAATGATGTTGAGTACCATGAATCTATCGATGAGATGAAACACGCTGATAAATATATCGAGCGTATTTTATTCTTAGAAGGGCTCCCAAACTTACAGGATCTTGGTAAGTTGGGTATAGGCGAAGATGTTGAAGAGATGCTGCAATCCGATCTTCGACTCGAACTCGATGGAGCTAAAGATTTACGTGAAGCTATTGCCTATGCCGACAGCGTCCATGACTACGTTAGCCGGGATATGATGATCGAAATCCTTGCTGATGAAGAAGGTCACATTGACTGGCTGGAAACGGAACTGGATCTGCTCCAGAAGATGGGACTCCAGAACTATCTTCAGGCACAGATTCGCGAAGCGTAGACGCAAACTTTGCAGAGCGGCAGGCCTGCCGCTCCTTTCAGTACCCGATAACACCTGAGCTTTGCGCGCTGAAAATCAACCAGCCTGCCAGTCCAAGCCACGGACCGAACGCGATAAGCGGTATCGACGTCCTTCGGGTAAGGCGTAGGATCAGCCACCAGACAATGCCCAGCAATGATGCAGCGAGTAAAATGGGCGGTAGCGCTGGCCATCCACACCAGGCACCCATCGCCGCCAGTAGCTTAGCGTCACCCAGGCCGATGCCCTCTTTGCCCGCGAGTATTTTGCATCCCCACCAGACCAGCCATAGCGTCAGATAGCCAGCGACAGCGCCGTACAGCGCGTCGGGTAACATCTCTCTGTCGTAAACGCTGTGATACATCAGACCGAGCCAGAGCAGCGGCTGCGTCAGCACATCCGGCAGCAGGTACGTCCGGAGATCAATTTGCGCCAGTGCGAAAATAAACCAGAACAGCGTCATGATGGCAATCGCATCAGACATTGAAGGGACAAACGCGGCGATAAGCGCAAAAACACAAGAACACGCCAGTTCAGTCAGTGGGTAACGCCATGAAATTGGCTTAGCGCAGGCCTGGCAACGCCCCCGCTGCCACAGCCAACTGAATAGTGGAATAGTGTTACGCACCGATAGCCTGTGCTGGCAGTGCGGACAGTGCGACGGAGGCCAGGCGATATTCCATGTTTCGCTGTGCCGATGCTCAATCATGATCGGCAGTCGATAAACCACTACATTCATAAAGCTGCCGACTATCAGCCCGACAAATGCCATTGCTGCAATGTTAATGAGTTCCGTCATTTCCCCACCGGATAGAGTTCAAGGGCTTCCACCGCAATCTCCCCGGCGACTGGGCGGGCGCTAAACGTGAGTTGCGAAACCTGTATTCCCTCATTTTGTAGGGTATTAAGCCACGCAAATAATGGTTCGGTTTTGACAACGGGAAGCGAGATCGCAAAATGATCGGGAGTGGATGTCACAACGCTGATATTCAGACCTGCCTGCTGCGCGCTATGTTGTATCAGTGCCGGATCGGTCTTTGTGCCCGGTCTACTGGCAACTAATCCGCGACGCTGAATCGCCTCATTTACCCACAGGATCTCACTCCTGAGACGATCATTTTCCTGCCTCTGCTGTGCAATAGCGTTATCCAGGGGCTGAACCACGCCGTACCAGAATCCCGCCAGCAGACAGAAAACGGCGAGGAATATCAGACTGCGTTGCTCTCTGCCGTTTTTTTCGCTCCACCAGCTATTCATATTCATTTGCGCTCCTTCAGGGTCAGCCGGACGCTATCTGTCGTCCCTTCTGGCGGTTGAGTCAGGATAAATTCGTCGTTTGTCTGCACCATAAAGCGGCGAAGATGTTCCGGATCGCGAACGTTGAGCGTCAGGGTAAAAAGGCGTTGTTCGAGCCGGTAGTTGACCTCGCGGATGGTAAGCCCCGGCAATGTGCTTAATCGGGTCTGAAGCTGAGTCAGTAACGTCAGCACATCCGGATAGCGATCCCTCGCGGACGATTCGAAGAAATATTTAAAATTGCTGTTGCGGTTATCACCTGGGAAATAGCGGTTCCACAGGGTGGCACCTTCCGCTGAGAGTGCCTGTTTCTGTTGATGAAGCTGCCAGAGCATCACCCCTTTCAGCCCTGAGAAGAGCGCTATTGCCAGGGCAAATGTTGCTATGGCGGCATATTTCAGCAGACGCGGGGTCGGTTGTGTCGGAGGCAAAGGGCGGAAGCTGCCGTGTAATACGTTAATGTCCTGAATATTATCGCTATTGCAGGCGCACGCCAGCGGTGGCTGCCAGTCAAGGTATTCGACATAAGCGTGAGGCACAGGAAGCGGGCTGGCGCTGATGATTTTCTGCTCTGTATGGCTGGCGAGTAAATGCATGAGCAGTGCCTCACTCAGCACGCCTGTTTTCCACGCGTCGTAACGGATTAACCATCGCTCATCTTGTTGTAGCAGACTCCAGCTATCCGTGACATACGGCAGCCAGAAACCATCCGGAACGATATACGTCAACGTCACGCCAGCTGTGCGGAAAGTCGTCAATAGATCGTTCAGCGTGGTCCTGGCGATCCCGGCGAGATGGAGCGTGTTTTCTTCTCTGGTGAGAACCGTCCAGTGCAGGCTATCTGTATCACCGACAACGGCGTCCTCCACCAGCCAGCCCAGCGTGTGTTCACTGATTTTGTAGTTTTCCGTCGGTAATTCGACGCGACGAAAGCAGAAATAATCAGGTGACAGGAACAGGCAGGCGTTACCGGCATCCGGCAGGTCGGCCAGCGCGTTCGGCTGGAGGTAAGCCGCCTGTTCAACAATAACCGGAGGCTGTGCCTCGTTGGGGCAGCACCATTCCAGTTTTCCCGGCAGCGGACGTAGCAGTAATGTGTCTGGCGTCATTTAGTTCCCTTTAATGGTCGCGCGCCACGCTTTTGCGGGCTGTAATAAACAGAGCCTTTCTTTTGGGATCGTATTCCAGCTGGCTGATGGTGCTCCCGGCGCTATCGCCCTGTTCGATAGTCGTTTCAAGGCGGAAGTAACGACTGGTCGCCACCGCAATGCTTTTGAATGTGGACTGCGACAGCTTATGAGCTGGATTATCCTTATCGAATGTCTTTAACAGCGTCTCAATGCTGATTTTTCGTCCTTTGCGCGGGGTATCAAAAAAGCGCTCAATCTCGCGTGGCGGGACAGCATTATTGATCATCGCCGCAAGCAACGGTGCATCCCGGCGCGTCAGGGTGTTGATGTTGATTTTTAGCTCATCATCAGGCAGCGCGCAGAGTAGCGGGGAGATTTGCTGGTAAAGAGAAAGCGTCATCCCTTTGATTTGTTTGAGCTCACTGATTGACCAGATACGTCGTCCGCCAATGGTGTGGGGGTCGTTACTTGTCTGGTAATACTCATTTTCGGCACCGGAGGCGCGTGGAATATCGTCGTTATCGATGTAGTCGGCGATAGCATCAACCAGCGCCTCTGCCTGGGCATTGGTGACGCCAATGTTTTCCAGCAGTGCCAGAAAGACGCTCACGCTGGCGGGCGGCTCTTTCATTCGATCGGTCGGGGCGTTAATCAGCGCATTAATGTTGTAACAGGCCTGCTCGTCAGATAGCTGCCAGCTAACAGCGTCGCCGCTGGCGAGCTGAATACGCTGCGGCTGCGCCCAGAGCTGCTCGTGAGTGAGGTATTTCTCATTATCCCGCAGGTCCTGTTCAAGAATACGCATGGCCTGGCTTTCAGCCAGCTCTGCCAGCCAGTTTTGCTGTAGCCGCATCCGGGTGTAGCTGGTGCGTTTGAGGTTGATCTGGTAGCGCACGGTCATTTCGCTGGCCAGCGCCGCCATAATTGCCAGGATCATCAGCACTACCAGCAGCGCCACGCCCTTTTGCCGGGTCATTGCTGTTCTCCTGGCTGGCGGTTCTCTGGCAAGAGCGTCAGACGAGTTATCGTGCCGGAATCAGCAAGTTTAAGAGTGACTTCCATCGCGCCAGGAGATGGGGTTGTCGTCGTGTCCGTCCATGCTTTCTCTTTACTGCTGTAATAACGCAACGTGAAGGCGTTCACACCATTGAGCATCGGCTGAGTGATGGCTGCGGTTGCATCTTCCGGGTAGCGCCAGAGCGTGCGGTATAAAGTATGATCCTGCAGATACCACTGAACTCGCTGGATATCGGGCGCGCAGCAGGCGCCAGGATAACTGTTACTGCTGGCTGTCGTCAGCATCAGCGTCTCTTTTTCACCCTGCAATTCGGTTACCGGTACCCGCTGTCGGATATCTTTATCCAGCAAATTGACGGTACGCACGATAGCGGAAAAACGCTGCTGATGCTTTTTGGTCTGTTCGTTACTGTCAATTGTCGTCGTCAGCATCTGCGCCGTCAGCAGGCTGAGCATGGCGAACAGGGCAATAGCCAGTAAAACTTCCAGCAGGGTAAAGCCGCGCTGTTTCTCAGGGCCGGGAGACATTTTGCGGTCCTCCTTGCGGCGAGGGGATAAAGCGCTGCAGGCGGATCTTCTGCTTGTCCTCAAGGGCGACGTCAACTGTCCAGGTGCTGAGGCCAGAAGCATCGGCGGGTGAGACTGTTAACAACCAGTCCCAGCGGCGTTTACCCATAATGCTGCTGCCTGTCGCTGTTTTAGCGGGGCTCTGCCCGGCCAGTTGATAGGTTTTGAGCACATTATCCGCTACCCAACCGGCAAGCACCTGTTCTTCCATTTTTGCGGTGGCGCTAACCTGACCGTGCAGGCTGTTGAGTAGCGCGAGAGAGCAGGTGGCGAAAATGAATATCGCCAGTAGCACTTCCAGAAGCGTCATTCCTGATTGCCTTTGGCTCATCGGCTTTCGCCTCGGGTGAGCACCAGCGGCAGCCCGCCGGTACTGGCGAGCGTGAACAGCAGCGTATTATTTTTACGGCTGCGGATGTGTAGCGTAAACGGCGTAATTTCACCGTCCGGGTGAATCAGAATTTGCGGCGTGCCGACGGATTGCCTGGCGAGCGACGCCGGGAACAGAGCCACCTGCCAGTCACTTTCCCACTTGCCCTCGGTCGCCAGGCGATAGAACTGGGTTGGCGTCTGCCAGCGATCGCCAATCGGTGTGACGATGCGCCAGCCTTGTTCGCGGATCTCAATACCGGTACTGCGGTCCTCCATGGTTGACCAGTCAGCGGCATATTCAGTCAGCGCCGCCAGCTGTTCGGCTGCAGTAATAGCTTTCGCGGTATCATTTTGTCGCCCGTAGGTCATCATCACCAGCGAGGCGCCAAGCGCGATAATCGTCAGCACCAGAATGACCTCCAGTAGCGTGAATCCCTTCTGCCTCATTCCGATTATTTCGCTTTGCCCAGTTCCCAGTTAGTAATGTCGTCAGCGGTGCCGGGTTCACCGTCCTGACCTGCGGAGAGAATATCGTAATCGCCGTGTTCACCAGGGCTAACCAACAGATACTCATTACCCCAGGGATCCTGTGGCAGACGCTTGATATAGCCCTTCGCGTTGTAATTTTCCGGGATTGGGCTGGCGGTCGGTTTTTCGACCAGCGCCTTTAGCCCCTGCGCCGTCAGCGGATAGCGATAGTTATCCAGTTTGTACATATCCAGCGCATTCTCCAGCGCCACGATGTCGCTGACGGCTTTCTGGTGATCGGCTTTGTCTTTATTGCCCATTAAACTGGGAACGACCAGGCTTGCGAGGATGCCCAAAATAACCAGCACCACCATCATCTCCAGCAGCGTAAATCCTCGCTGCTTATGTGCATTACTATTCACGTTTTGTCCTTAACTTACCAATGAGTTGAGTTGCAAAATGGGTTGCAGAACCGAGACGATGATGAACAGCACAATCATCGCCATCGTAATAATTAGCGCGGGTTCAAACAGCGCCAGCGTCAGCGCAATTCGGTTTTGTAGCAGTGTTTCCTGCTGGTCGGCGGCGCGCGCCATCAGCTCGCTGAGTTGGCCGCTTTTTTCCCCGGAGGCAATCATGTAGAGCATCATCGGCGGGAAGATATCGCATTTTTCCAGAGCGAGATGAAAGCCTGAGCCCTGGCGCACGCGCTCCGCGGCCTGACCCAGCCGCTGACTGATTTCTCGGTTACCGATGCCTTCGGTTGCCAGCGTCATCCCTTCCAGCAGCGGAACGCCGCTGATATTAAGAATGCTCAGGGTGCGCAAATAACGGGCGCAGTGGATAGCGCGCAGCAGGGCGCGACTGGGTTTGAAATCAAGAAGCCAGCGGTCAAACAGATGGCGTTTGCCGGGGCGGGTGAGCCAGTGGCGAAACAGGAAAAAGGCAATCAGCAGCAATGCGATTACCCACAGTCCGTAGTGGCGCATGGCATCGCTGATTGCCAGCAACACGCGCGTGGACATCGGCAGCGCTTCTTTCATATGCAGAAACTGCTCCACAATTTTGGGCACTACGGTAGTGAGCAGGATAGCGACGACGGCGATCGCCACGCTGGTCAGCAGGGAAGGGTACACCATTGACTGGATGAGTTTACTGCGTGTTGCCTGGCGTAACTCATTGTAGTCAGCCAGCTTTTCCAGCACACAGCCGAGCTGTCCGCTTTTTTCACCGGCTTTCACCAGCGTGCGGTAAACGGTATCGAAGATTCGCGGCCAGGCGGCCAGCGATTCGGAAAGCGTATGTCCGGCGAGGATCCGTTCGCGCAGGTCGTGTAGCACCAGCCCCAGTTTATTATTTTTGTTCTGCCGGCCAATAACGAACAGCGCCTCTTCAAGCGGTAGTGAAGCGTTGGCCAGTGTGGCGAGCTGGCGGGTGAACAGCGCCAGTTCACTGCCGCTAAGCCGTAAACGAGGCGTTTTTTTTATCGTCCGGAACAGCGAAATGACCTTTTTCTCATTTAACACCAGCGGGTGCAGACCCTGGGCGCGCAGCGCCTCGCGCGCCTCTTTGCTGCTGGCGGCATCCAGCGTTCCATGGTGAGTCGTGCCGCTGTCATCCATTGCCTGCCACTGATATTTCATCGTGTATCCTCTTGGGCAGAGGTGACGCGCATGACTTCCTCAAGCGTGGTTTCGCCTGCCAGCACGCGCAGCAGGCCGTTCTCCCGCAGGCTCCGGCTTTGCTGGCGCAGGCACTGCTCCAGGGCGTGTTCATCGGCGTCGCGATGGATGATGCTGCGCATAGTTTTATCCACCAGCATAATTTCATGAATCGCCAGTCGCCCCTGGTAGCCAGTTCCCCGACATTCGCCGCATCCGCAAGCCTGCCAGATTGTCTGAGCGGTGGGATCGAGCGCGTGCAGGGGGGATTTCTGAGAGTCAGGAATGGGGGCATGCGCGCGGCAGGCCGGACAGAGGCGACGCACCAGGCGTTGGGCGATAACGCCGCTTAGCGATGATGAGAGCAGGAAAGGTTCAACGCCCATGTCCCGTAATCGGGTGATCGCACCGCAGGCGCTGTTAGTGTGCAGGGTGGAAAGCACCAGATGTCCGGTGAGCGATGCCTGAACCGCTATCTGCGCGGTTTCGGCGTCACGAATTTCGCCGACCATGACGATGTCCGGATCCTGGCGCAGGATGGCGCGCAGTCCCCTGGCGAAAGACATATCCACCCGGCTGTTTACCTGGGTTTGTCCGACGCCTTCCAGCTCGTACTCGATGGGATCTTCGACGGTCAGGATATTACGCTGGGGGGAATTCAGCTCGGCGAGAATCGCATACAGCGTGGTGCTTTTTCCCGACCCCGTCGGGCCGGTGACAAGAATGATGCCGTGCGGCTGCTGTACTAAACCCTTCAGCCGCAGGCTATCCACCGCCGATAGCCCCATATTCTCCAGCGTCAGGCGCAGACTGTTTTTATCCAGCAGACGCAGCACGGCTCTTTCGCCATACTGCGAGGGTAACGTCGAAACGCGGACATCAATATTTTTGCGTCCGAGGCGCAGGGAAATACGCCCATCCTGCGGCAGTCGTTTTTCGGCAATATCCAGTCGTGCCATTACTTTGATACGCGAAATCAGCAGCGGCGCCAGTTTTTTAGCGGGCTGAAGGACTGGCTTAAGGACGCCGTCGATACGAAAACGCACCACCAGAGATTTTTCGAAGGTTTCGATATGCACATCCGACGCGCCTTCCCTCACGGCTTCATGAAGGACCGCGTTGATCAGTCGGATAACCGGTGCGTCGTTTTCATCACTGAGCAGATCGGCGTTGTCGGGTAACTCCTCGCTCAGCGCCGTCAGGTCGATCTCCTGATCGATATCCTGGGCAATCTGCCGGGACTCTCCGGCGCCGTGCTGGAAAAGTTGCTCCAGGTGGTCGTCAAATTGCGCTGGCGTCAGGCGGCTGAAGCGCTGACAGGCAACGCTGGCCTCAAGCACGTTTTCCAGCGGCGTGTCGGTGCGGTAGAACAATTCATCCACCGCGACCGCGATACCAAATTTTTGCCCCTGTGCGTAATTAAGCGGCAGAGGATGCTGGGGAGGAATGCGCGTCCATAAGTCAGTCATGTTGGATCATTCCCGGAAGGGATTGCGCGATGGCTGGTCGTTGGGCGCGTCGGTCGGCACATCGAAATTCAGCTCTTTAAGCATCGGGCGTTCTTCGTCCTTCACGCCGACCAATCCACTGGATTGCTTATCAATACGCTGCTGCTGTAAATCACGAAATCGGGTGTACTTATCCTTTGAGAGCGAACGATAAACCTCGTCGTCGCGAATAATGGTCGGCCTGATAAAGACCATTAAATTACGCTTCGCATTTTCCGTTGAGGTGTAGCGGAATAGCTGTCCGAGAACAGGGATATCGCCCAGCAGCGGTACTTTGGAAACCTGCTCTTTGCTTGAATCATCCAGCAGGCCACCCAGCACCACGGTTTCGCCACTTTTGACCAGCACGGCATTCTGGATAGTACGGGTGTTGAACGTCGGACCGAGATCGCTGGCGTTACCGGAGGCGGTATCGACGCTCGACACCTCCTGCTCGATCTCCATCAGCACCGCGTCGCCTTCGTTGATTTGCGGTGTGACCTTCAGTTTGGTGCCGACGGTTTTACGTTCGACCGTATTAAAGACGTTGTCGCCGGAGGTCGTTTGCGAGCCGGAAAGCACCGGCACATCCTGGCCGACATTAAACGATGCTTCTTTGTTATCCAGCGTCACAATGCTGGGGGTGGCGAGGATATCGTTTTTGTTGTCGGAGGAGATCGCGGTGAGCAGGACGCTCCAGTCCCCCTCAAAGAAGCCCGTCGCCAGGCCGTTAAAAACTGCTTAACGCGCTGGCAATAGGGTTGTCACTGGTCATCGAACCGTTTTTATCAAACTGGCGCGCGCCTCTTGAGGCGTCGAAAATCGGCAGCCCCGTTTTAGTAAACTGCTGACCGCCGACGTTGCTGTTGGCCCATTGCACGCCAAGATTCAGGCCGTTGCCATCCTGGACTTCCACAATGATGGCTTCAACCAGTACCTGTGCGCGGCGAATATCCAGACGAGCGATGACTTTTTCCAGCTCCTGCATGGTGCTCTGGTCTGCGGTAATGACCACCGAGTTGGTTTGTTCATCGGCGTTAATCGAGACATCCCGGGAAGGGGTAGCCACGCTCTGCGAAGACGACTGCTTGTCTTCCGTCAGTTTGGTTGACACGCCGGTCAGCACTTCAACGATTTTAGTGGCTTTGGCGTATTTCAAATAGAACACGCGAGTATTGCCCTGCGTGGTCTGTTCGATATCCAGTTTAGCGATTAAAGATTTCATCCGCTGGCGCACATTGTCCGGCCCGCTGATAAGAAGGGCGTTGGTGCGCTTGTCGGCGACAATTTTAGGCAGCAGGATCTGCGTTGGGTTTTCCTTTGACTCTTCGCGAATCAGGCTGTTAATTACGTCAGATAAATCAACTGCCGAGGCGTAGCGCAGTTTGATAAGCTCACGTTCCTGAGTACCGATAACATCGACCCGTTTCACAACCTCAAGGATGCGATTGACTATATTGGCTTTACCGGTGATCAACAGCGCATTAGAAGGATCATAGTGTACGACGTTGCCAATGCCGCCGCTGTCCATCATCTGGCGTAATAGCGGAGCCAGATCGCGTACCGGGACATTTTTCAGCGCCACGACGCGGGTGATAAATTCATCGCCAACCGCCGGTTGCGACTGTGCCAATACTTTTCCCGGCGCGGTCTTAAGCGTTGCGGAGCGAACAACCTTCAGCAGGCCGTTATCCAGGGTGATAACCGAGTAGCCGTAGATATCGAGAACGCTGAGAAAAAACTGGTAGTATTCCTCCTCGTTGAAACTGTCAAAGCTGCGAACGGAGATTTTTCCCTGGACGGACAGATCGATTAGAATGGTTTTGCCCATTTGCTTACTGACCGAGGTAATAAACTCCCGGAGATCCGCATCCTGGAAGTTTGCCGAATATTGCGCTGACATGGTTTGAAATGGAAAGGAGCAAAACTGTAGCGCCAGTATCCATGCAGCCGTTTTTTTAATTCCTTTGCGCAATTTTGTCGTCCTTAAGGTTAATCATTCTCAGTAACGGATACATTCACCAGCGCTTCCTGACCGTTTCGTATTACGGTGAACTGGGCAGAGTTTAAGGTTACAAATTCCTGTAGTGCCGCTTTTGCTGACGCTTCCTGAGTTAGCGGATGGTTGTTCATTTTGATCGCAATATCGCCAGGCCTGAGTCCGGTTGCTATAAAACGTTCAACCGGACCACGGGCGTTTAATCTGACGCCCTGTAGCGCTTCCTGCTGATAGATAAAGTTAGTAATAATGATGTCACTGAGGGAATGTGGCGCGCTGTCATGTGGCAGCGATGGTGCCGGTGCCCTGGAGGATATATCAGGCTCATCAATAAAAACGATGCGTTGCCGGGCTCCATTGTTATCAATCGTCACGCTATTATTATCAATATCCGTAATTTTTACGTCAGGGAGATCGTCAAGCTTATCTCCGGTACTGTAAAATTTTGCTTTCTCATTAATGGTGATAATAGCCTGTGAACGTGTTTTTAGCGTGCTCGCAATAATGCCATTTAGCTGGAGATCGAGCATCGAATTTTTAATTGAGACATCTTCTTTATTATCAGTCGCGTTTTCCCTACTGTTTTTCGGTAAATTCATTGGCAGCCTGAGGACAACGGACGTTATTGATTGACTGGTTTTGTTTTTCGTATTGATAGAATCAATAAATAATCTATAGGCATATGACGAATGAATAATAACAATGACACCGACAAAAAACATAACGCAGTACAGCACATCGTTACGCTTTCTCTTAAATATAAAGGTAAATTGCTTCGCGATAACATCCATTGTTAATAGCACGCCTGTTCTTTTCGGGAGAAGTATGATATAGGCTTACTTTCAGGTTTTCAATTTAATCGTCGGAACATGTCGTTTAATTCAAATATAAAAAATTGATAATATTTACCTGGCATATAATAAGTTAAATACCCGCATCAATTACTGGAACTTATCGATGACTGAACGCGAATTACCGTATGCAATTTACTCTTTTTCGCAACATACCCTTATCAAGAATATCTTTATTCATGAGCTGGGCGCTGGCGATGTGGGCGTATTATGCGGCAAACCGGGGTGTGGTAAATCGACGCTTATTTATCAGTTAGGTAAGGATTTTCCCGGCAGGGTAGTGGTGTTTACCGCCACCGGTTTATCTGGTTTCTGTCAATTGACACACACGGCGTGTACGCACGGAAAACTCCAGCCAGACTGGCGAGATGTGAGAATTAGCCGTTTCTGGTCAACGCTGATGCCTGCCCTTAGTCCGGCAGCGCAACCAATAATAATTGTCATTGATAATGCTGACGCACTCGCCAGACATCTTCCGGCATTTGTCGATAATTTCCGTCATCTGGCGGCTTCATTTGACGCTGGCGCCAGCTTGCTACTGGTGGGGGGCGAAGCGCTCAGGCGTAACCGACGACTTAAACGGCGTATTACGCTGTCGGCGATCATCGCTGCGCCGACGGACGATGAATATCTTGATTTTATGCACCAACAGCAACTGCGTGAGGCGGATGGCGAGCCTGTGCGCATGCGTCATGAATTTGTGCGCAAAGCGGTTCGGGCAGTGCAGGGAAACCTGGCGTTGCTGAGGCGCATCGCCCGGGCGGCGAGAAAAATGGCAACGGACAGGCAAGCGGATGTGTTAACCGCTCAACAGGAAAAATTGTTGCTGGAAACATTTACTCTCCGCTCTTGCGTATTGCGCAAGGGAATATTGCCCGGACTTTACGCTGCGCTGGCTTTGACGTTCGGTTGGCTGGCGGTCGATGTTTTTCCCCTTCAACTTCCTGTGCCTGCCGGGTTAACGGTGGCGATGACGCAAAAAAAGGAAAACCTGCCGGATATTAGCGATGCACGGGGAGGATTACGCGACGCCATGCAGCAATTATTCAGCGTCTGGGGATTCGACACAGCGCATGACGAGGCATGGTGTGACCAGGCCGATCGCGCTGAGTTGGTGTGCGAAAGCGGCAAGGAACGTTTAGATAACCTCATCAGGCGCGGGTTGCCGTGGATCGCGCATTTGAATATCGATAAACAACCGGTCTACGGTGTTGTGATGCGTGTATCAGGAAACGAGCTGGATCTTATCATTGATAATAAAACCTGGATCGTCAGTCAGGAGTGGCTGGCGAAGCACTGGCAGGGAAATTATACCCTGATGCTCAATTTAACGCCTGACAGGAAAATGCAGATCGGTGAAAAGAGTCCGGCGGAAACCATCATCTGGTTTGATACGATGCTGAGCCGCGCACTGGGCGTTCCCGGCGATAAATCAGGCTCATGGACGCCATGGTTAATCGAAAAGGTCAAAGCATTCCAGCAGCGGGAGAATTTGCCTGTGGATGGTAAGCCGGGAAAAGAGACGCTGATAAGGCTACGTCAGAGTCTTGGAGACGCGCCGGTATTAATCAATGAGGCGGCACCTGTGCTCACACATGTGTCATCTAAGGAGCGTATGTGATGATGCACATCTATCAACCCATTGATGCGAAAACAGTGTTGAGTTGCCGCTGGCGGCAGGCGCTGCATTCCTGTTGCTGGCTGTTGTGGGTCAGCCTGATGCTAATGTGCGGCTACTACGGACATTATGTCTGGTTGGTGCGCCATCCGACAACCACCACGCAGGGAGTGCCCGATTCTCAGGCGTATCGACTCTCGGATGTGCATTACATTTTTAAGCGGAAACCTCTGCCGATACGCATCGATTTACCCACCCAGAACGAAGAGGGTGACAGTATGCTGGAAGAGATACCCTATGATGAAGCGTCCGGGCAGGAAGTGCCGGATGGCGAAGTATTGCGCTCACGTGTGCAACAAGCGCTGAGAGAAATCGATGGCAAATAGCCATAATCACTTGCATCCGTACCGGCTATACGTATAATACGCCAGCCTGTCAAATCTGACGGGTAGTTCGATATGAACTGTGGCGGTTTACCGTCAACAACGCTCCCAATCAGGGGGCTACGTAAGAACGGTTACACTCTCCCATCAATCGTAATGGGTTTGAGGAGTAACTATTTCGTCTATAAAATAATTGGAGCTCTGGTCTCATGCAGAACCAAAGAATCCGTATCCGTTTGAAAGCGTTTGATCATCGTCTGATCGATCAATCAACCGCGGAAATCGTCGAGACTGCCAAGCGCACTGGTGCGCAGGTTCGTGGTCCGATCCCGCTGCCGACCCGCAAAGAGCGTTTCACCGTTCTGATCTCCCCGCACGTCAACAAAGACGCGCGTGATCAGTACGAGATCCGTACTCACAAGCGTCTGGTTGACATCGTTGAGCCAACTGAAAAAACCGTTGATGCTCTGATGCGTCTGGACCTGGCTGCCGGTGTAGACGTGCAGATCAGCCTGGGTTAATCAGGTCATCGAGCGATTGAGAGGTTGATACAATGATTGGTTTAGTCGGTAAAAAAGTGGGTATGACCCGCATCTTCACTGAAGATGGCGTATCTATCCCAGTAACCGTTATCGAAGTTGAAGCAAACCGCGTTACTCAGGTTAAAGATCTGGCTAACGATGGCTATCGCGCTGTTCAGGTTACCACCGGTGCTAAAAAAGCTAACCGCGTAACTAAGCCGGAAGCTGGTCACTTTGCTAAAGCTGGCGTAGAAGCTGGCCGCGGCCTGTGGGAGTTCCGTCTGGCAGATGGTGAAGAATACACCGTTGGTCAGAACATTAGCGTTGAACTGTTTGCTGACGTTAAAAAAGTTGACGTAACCGGTACCTCTAAAGGTAAAGGTTTCGCTGGTACCGTTAAGCGCTGGAACTTCCGTACCCAGGACGCTACTCACGGTAACTCCTTGTCCCACCGCGTTCCGGGTTCTATCGGTCAGAACCAGACTCCGGGCAAAGTGTTCAAAGGCAAGAAAATGGCAGGTCAGCTGGGCAACGAACGTGTAACCGTTCAGAGCCTGGACGTAGTACGTGTTGACGCTGAGCGCAACCTGCTGCTGGTTAAAGGTGGTGTTCCGGGTGCGACCGGTTGCGACCTGATCGTTAAACCAGCTGTGAAGGCGTAAGGGGATAGCAATGGAATTAGTATTGAAAGACGCGCAGAGCGCGCTGACTGTTTCCGAAACTACCTTCGGTCGTGATTTCAACGAAGCGCTGGTTCACCAGGTTGTTGTTGCTTATGCAGCTGGTGCTCGTCAGGGTACTCGTGCTCAGAAGACTCGTGCTGAAGTAACTGGTTCAGGCAAAAAGCCGTGGCGCCAGAAAGGTACCGGCCGTGCGCGTTCAGGTTCTATCAAGAGCCCGATCTGGCGTTCAGGTGGCGTGACCTTCGCTGCTCGTCCACAGGACCACAGTCAAAAAGTTAACAAAAAGATGTACCGCGGCGCGCTGAAAAGCATTCTGTCCGAACTGGTACGTCAGGATCGTCTGATCGTTGTCGAATCATTCTCTGTAGAAGCGCCTAAAACTAAGCTGCTGGCACAGAAACTGAAAGACATGGCTCTGGAAGATGTGCTGATCATCACCGGTGAGCTGGACGAAAACCTGTTCCTGGCTGCGCGCAACCTGCATAAGGTTGACGTACGCGATGCAACTGGTATCGACCCGGTTAGCCTGATCGCCTTCGACAAAGTCGTAATGACTGCTGATGCTGTTAAGCAAGTTGAGGAGATGCTGGCATGATTCGTGAAGAACGTCTGCTGAAAGTGCTGCGCGCACCGCACGTTTCTGAAAAAGCGTCTACTGCGATGGAAAAAACTAACACCATCGTTCTCAAAGTTGCTAAAGACGCGACCAAAGCAGAAATCAAAGCTGCTGTGCAGAAACTGTTTGAAGTCGAAGTCGAAGTCGTTAACACCCTGGTAGTTAAAGGGAAAGTTAAACGTCACGGACAGCGTATCGGTCGTCGTAGCGACTGGAAAAAAGCTTACGTCACCCTGAAGGAAGGCCAGAATCTGGACTTCGTCGGCGGCGCTGAGTAAGTCGGAGGAGTAATACAATGGCAGTTGTTAAATGTAAACCGACATCTCCGGGTCGTCGCCACGTTGTTAAAGTGGTCAACCCAGAGCTGCACAAGGGCAAACCTTTTGCTCCGCTGGTTGAAAAAAACAGCAAATCCGGTGGTCGTAACAACAATGGCCGCATCACCACTCGTCACATCGGTGGTGGTCACAAGCAGGCTTATCGTATTGTTGACTTCAAACGTAACAAAGACGGTATCCCGGCAGTTGTTGAACGTCTTGAGTACGATCCGAACCGCTCCGCGAACATCGCGCTGGTTCTGTACAAAGACGGTGAACGCCGTTACATCCTGGCCCCTAAAGGCCTGAAAGCTGGCGACCAGGTTCAATCTGGCGTTGATGCTGCAATCAAAGCAGGTAACACCCTGCCGATGCGCAATATCCCGGTTGGTTCTACCGTTCATAACGTAGAAATGAAACCAGGTAAAGGCGGTCAGCTGGCACGTTCCGCTGGTACTTACGTTCAGATCGTTGCTCGTGATGGTGCTTATGTCACCCTGCGTCTGCGTTCTGGTGAAATGCGTAAAGTCGAAGCAGACTGCCGTGCAACTCTGGGCGAAGTTGGCAATGCTGAGCATATGCTGCGCGTTCTGGGTAAAGCAGGTGCTGCACGCTGGCGTGGTGTTCGTCCTACCGTTCGCGGTACTGCGATGAACCCAGTCGACCACCCACATGGTGGTGGTGAAGGTCGTAACTTTGGTAAGCACCCGGTAACTCCGTGGGGCGTTCAGACCAAAGGTAAGAAGACCCGCAGCAACAAGCGTACTGATAAATTCATCGTACGTCGCCGTAGCAAATAATTTTAGAGGATAAGCCATGCCACGTTCTCTCAAGAAAGGTCCTTTTATTGACCTGCACTTGCTGAAGAAGGTAGAGAAAGCGGTGGAAAGCGGAGACAAGAAGCCCCTGCGCACTTGGTCCCGTCGTTCAACGATCTTTCCTAACATGATCGGTTTGACCATCGCTGTCCATAATGGTCGTCAGCACGTTCCGGTATTTGTTTCCGACGAAATGGTCGGTCACAAACTGGGTGAATTCGCACCGACTCGTACTTATCGCGGCCATGCTGCTGATAAAAAAGCGAAGAAGAAATAAGGTAGGAGGAAGAGATGGAAACTTTAGCTCAACATCGCCATGCTCGTTCTTCTGCTCAGAAGGTTCGCCTTGTTGCAGACCTGATTCGCGGTAAGAAAGTGTCGCAGGCTCTGGATATTCTGACCTACACCAATAAGAAAGCGGCTGTACTGGTCAAGAAAGTCCTGGAATCTGCCATTGCTAACGCTGAACACAACGATGGCGCTGACATTGACGATCTGAAAGTTACGAAAATTTTCGTAGACGAAGGCCCGAGCATGAAGCGCATTATGCCGCGTGCAAAAGGTCGTGCAGATCGCATCCTGAAGCGCACCAGCCACATTACTGTGGTTGTGTCCGATCGCTGAGACTCTGGAGACTAGCAATGGGTCAGAAAGTACATCCTAATGGTATTCGCCTGGGTATTGTAAAACCATGGAACTCAACCTGGTTTGCGAACACCAAAGAATTCGCTGACAACCTGGACAGCGATTTTAAAGTACGTCAGTACCTGACTAAGGAACTGGCTAAAGCGTCTGTATCTCGTATCGTTATCGAGCGTCCGGCTAAGAGCATCCGTGTGACCATTCACACCGCTCGCCCGGGTATCGTTATCGGTAAGAAAGGTGAAGACGTAGAAAAACTGCGCAAAGTCGTAGCGGATATTGCTGGCGTTCCTGCTCAGATCAATATCGCCGAAGTGCGTAAACCTGAACTGGATGCAAAATTGGTTGCTGACAGCATCACTTCTCAGCTGGAACGTCGTGTTATGTTCCGTCGTGCTATGAAGCGTGCTGTACAGAACGCAATGCGTCTGGGCGCTAAAGGTATTAAAGTTGAAGTTAGCGGCCGTCTGGGCGGCGCGGAAATCGCACGTACCGAATGGTACCGCGAAGGTCGCGTACCTCTGCACACTCTGCGTGCTGACATCGACTACAACACCTCTGAAGCGCACACCACTTACGGTGTAATCGGCGTTAAAGTGTGGATCTTCAAAGGCGAGATCCTGGGTGGTATGGCTGCTGTTGAACAACCGGAAAAACCGGCTGCGCAACCTAAAAAGCAGCAGCGTAAAGGCCGTAAATAAGGAGCGTCGCTGATGTTACAACCAAAGCGTACAAAATTCCGTAAAATGCACAAAGGCCGTAACCGCGGTCTGGCGCAGGGTACGGATGTTAGCTTCGGCAGCTTCGGTCTGAAAGCTGTTGGCCGTGGTCGTCTGACTGCCCGTCAGATCGAAGCAGCACGTCGTGCTATGACCCGTGCAGTTAAGCGTCAAGGTAAGATCTGGATCCGTGTATTCCCGGACAAACCGATCACTGAAAAGCCGCTGGCAGTGCGTATGGGTAAAGGTAAAGGTAACGTGGAGTATTGGGTTGCCTTGATTCAGCCGGGTAAAGTCCTGTATGAAATGGACGGCGTACCGGAAGAGCTGGCCCGTGAAGCATTCAAGCTGGCAGCAGCGAAACTGCCGATTAAAACCACCTTTGTAACTAAGACGGTGATGTAATGAAAGCAAAAGAGCTGCGTGAGAAGAGTGTTGAAGAGCTGAACACCGAGCTGCTGAATCTGCTGCGTGAGCAGTTCAACCTGCGTATGCAGGCTGCAAGTGGCCAGCTGCAACAGTCTCACCTGTTGAAGCAAGTGCGTCGTGATGTCGCACGCGTTAAGACTTTACTGACTGAGAAGGCGGGTGCGTAATGACCGATAAAATCCGTACTCTGCAAGGTCGCGTTGTTAGCGATAAAATGGAGAAATCCATCGTTGTTGCTATCGAACGTTTTGTGAAACACCCGATCTACGGTAAATTCATTAAGCGTACGACCAAACTGCACGTACATGACGAGAACAACGAATGCGGTACTGGTGACGTGGTTGAAATCCGCGAATGCCGTCCGCTGTCCAAGACTAAGTCCTGGACGCTGGTTCGCGTTGTAGAGAAAGCCGTTCTGTAATACAGTAGGCATTCTCAACGAATAAACGGCTCAGCGATGAGCCGTTTATTTTTTCTACCCATATCGTTGAAGCGGTGTTATAATGCCGCGCCCCCGATATGGGGCTTTTTTAACGACCTGATTTTCGGGTCTCAGTAGTAGTTGACATTAGCGGAGCACTAAAATGATCCAAGAACAGACTATGCTGAACGTCGCCGACAACTCCGGTGCACGTCGCGTAATGTGTATCAAGGTTCTGGGTGGCTCGCACCGTCGCTACGCAGGCGTCGGCGATATCATCAAGATCACCATCAAGGAAGCAATTCCGCGTGGTAAGGTCAAAAAAGGTGATGTGCTGAAGGCGGTAGTGGTGCGCACCAAGAAGGGTGTTCGTCGCCCGGACGGTTCTGTCATTCGCTTCGATGGTAATGCATGCGTTATTTTAAACAATAACAGCGAGCAACCTATCGGTACGCGTATTTTTGGGCCGGTAACTCGTGAACTTCGTAACGAGAAGTTCATGAAAATTATCTCTCTGGCACCAGAAGTACTCTAAGGAGCGAATCATGGCAGCGAAGATCCGTCGTGATGACGAAGTTATCGTGTTAACCGGTAAAGATAAAGGTAAACGCGGTAAAGTTAAGAATGTCCTGTCTTCCGGCAAGGTCATTGTTGAAGGTATCAACCTGGTTAAGAAACATCAGAAGCCGGTTCCGGCCCTGAACCAACCAGGCGGCATTGTAGAGAAAGAAGCAGCTATTCAGATCTCTAACCTTGCTATCTTCAACGCGGCAACCGGCAAGGCTGACCGTGTAGGCTTTAGATTCGAAGACGGCAAAAAAGTCCGTTTCTTTAAATCTAACAGCGAAACTATCAAGTAATTTGGAGTAGTACGATGGCGAAACTGCATGATTACTACAAAGACGAAGTAGTCGCTAAACTCATGACTGAGTTTAACTACAATTCTGTCATGCAAGTCCCTCGGGTCGAGAAGATCACCCTGAACATGGGTGTTGGTGAAGCGATCGCTGACAAGAAACTGCTGGATAACGCAGCAGCTGACCTGACAGCAATCTCCGGTCAAAAACCGCTGATCACCAAAGCACGCAAATCAGTTGCAGGCTTCAAAATCCGTCAGGGCTATCCGATCGGCTGTAAAGTAACTCTGCGTGGCGAACGCATGTGGGAGTTCTTTGAGCGCCTGATCACTATTGCTGTTCCACGTATCCGTGACTTCCGTGGCTTGTCCGCTAAGTCTTTCGACGGTCGTGGTAACTACAGCATGGGTGTCCGTGAGCAGATCATCTTCCCAGAAATCGACTACGATAAAGTCGACCGCGTGCGTGGTTTGGATATTACCATTACCACTACTGCGAAATCTGATGAAGAAGGCCGTGCTCTGCTGGCTGCCTTTGACTTCCCGTTCCGCAAGTAAGGTAGGGTTACTGAATGGCTAAGCAATCAATGAAAGCACGCGAAGTAAAGCGCGTAGCTTTAGCTGATAAGTACTTCGCAAAACGCGCTGAACTGAAAGCTATTATCTCTGATGTGAACGCGACCGACGAAGATCGTTGGAACGCAGTTCTCAAGCTGCAGTCTCTGCCGCGTGATTCCAGCCCGTCCCGTCAGCGTAACCGCTGCCGTCAAACAGGTCGTCCGCATGGCTATGTGGGCAAGTTCGGGTTGAGCCGTATCAAACTGCGTGAAGCCGCTATGCGCGGTGAAGTACCAGGCTTGAAAAAGGCTAGCTGGTAATTACCAATTGAATCACGGGAGTAAAGACAGATGAGCATGCAAGATCCGATCGCGGATATGCTGACCCGTATCCGTAACGGTCAGGCCGCGAATAAAGCTGCGGTCACCATGCCTTCCTCCAAGCTGAAAGTGGCAATTGCCAACGTGCTGAAGGAAGAAGGTTTTATTGAAGATTTTAAAGTTGAAGGCGACACCAAGCCGGAACTGGAACTTACTCTTAAGTATTTCCAGGGTAAAGCTGTTGTAGAAAGCATTCAGCGTGTCAGTCGCCCAGGTCTGCGCATTTATAAGCGTAAAGACGAGCTGCCGAAAGTTATGGCTGGCATGGGTATCGCAGTTGTTTCTACCTCTAAAGGTGTTATGACTGATCGTGCAGCGCGCCAGGCTGGTCTTGGTGGCGAAATTATCTGCTACGTAGCCTAATCGGAGGAAAAAATGTCTCGTGTTGCTAAAGCACCGGTCGTTATTCCTGCCGGCGTTGATGTAAAAATCAACGGTCAGGTTATTACGATCAAAGGTAAAAACGGCGAGCTGACTCGTACTCTCAACGATGCTGTTGCAGTAAATCATGCAGATAATGCACTGACCTTCGGTCCGCGTGATGGTTACGCAGATGGATGGGCTCAGGCTGGTACCGCGCGTGCCCTGCTGAATGCAATGGTTGTCGGTGTTACCGAAGGCTTCACTAAGAAGCTACAGCTGGTTGGTGTAGGTTATCGTGCAGCGGTTAAAGGGAATGTAGTAAACCTGGCTTTAGGTTTCTCTCACCCTGTTGACCATCAGCTGCCTGCGGGTATTACTGCAGAATGTCCGTCTCAGACTGAAATCGTGCTGAAAGGCGCTGATAAACAGCTGATCGGTCAGGTTGCAGCAGATCTGCGCGCCTACCGTCGTCCTGAGCCTTATAAAGGCAAGGGTGTTCGTTACGCCGACGAAGTCGTGCGTACCAAAGAGGCTAAGAAGAAGTAAGGTAACACTATGGATAAGAAATCTGCTCGTATCCGTCGTGCGACCCGCGCACGCCGCAAGCTCCAGGAGCTGGGCGCAACTCGCCTGGTGGTACATCGTACCCCGCGTCATATTTACGCACAGGTAATTGCACCGAACGGTTCTGAAGTTCTGGTAGCTGCTTCTACTGTAGAAAAAGCTATCGCTGAACAATTGAAGTACACCGGTAACAAAGACGCTGCTGCAGCTGTAGGTAAAGCTGTTGCTGAACGCGCTCTGGAAAAAGGCATCAAAGATGTTTCTTTTGACCGTTCCGGGTTCCAATATCATGGTCGTGTCCAGGCACTGGCAGATGCTGCCCGTGAAGCTGGCCTTCAGTTCTAAGGTAGAGGTGTAAGATGGCTCACATCGAAAAACAAGCTGGCGAACTGCAGGAAAAGCTGATCGCGGTTAACCGCGTATCTAAAACCGTTAAAGGTGGTCGTATTTTCTCCTTCACAGCTCTGACTGTAGTTGGTGATGGTAACGGTCGCGTTGGTTTTGGTTACGGTAAAGCGCGTGAAGTTCCAGCAGCGATCCAGAAAGCGATGGAAAAAGCCCGTCGCAATATGATTAACGTCGCGCTGAACCACGGCACCCTGCAGCACCCGGTTAAGGGTACTCACACGGGTTCTCGTGTATTCATGCAGCCGGCTTCCGAAGGTACCGGTATCATCGCCGGTGGTGCAATGCGCGCCGTTCTGGAAGTCGCTGGAGTTCGTAACGTTCTGGCTAAAGCGTATGGTTCTACTAACCCGATTAACGTGGTTCGTGCAACTATCGATGGCCTGGAAAATATGAAATCTCCGGAAATGGTCGCTGCCAAGCGTGGTAAATCCGTTGAAGAAATTCTGGGGAAATAAACCATGGCAAAGACTATTAAAATTACTCAAACCCGCAGTGCAATCGGTCGTCTGCCGAAACATAAGGCAACGCTGCTTGGCCTGGGTCTGCGTCGTATTGGTCACACCGTAGAGCGCGAGGATACTCCTGCTGTTCGTGGTATGGTCAACGCGGTTTCCTTCATGGTTAAAGTTGAGGAGTAAGAGATGCGTTTAAATACTCTGTCTCCGGCCGAAGGCTCTAAAAAAGCGGCTCGCCGCCTGGGTCGTGGTATCGGTTCTGGCCTCGGTAAAACCGGTGGTCGTGGTCACAAAGGTCAGAAGTCTCGTTCTGGCGGTGGCGTACGTCGCGGTTTCGAGGGTGGTCAGATGCCTCTGTACCGTCGTCTGCCGAAATTCGGCTTCACTTCACGTAAAGCAGCGATTACAGCCGAAGTTCGTCTGTCTGACCTTGCTAAAGTTGAAGGCGGTGTTGTAGACCTGAACACGCTGAAAGCAGCTAACATTATCGGTATCCAGATCGAGTTCGCGAAAGTGATTCTGGCTGGTGAAGTCACTACTCCGGTAACTGTTCGTGGCCTGCGTGTTACTAAAGGCGCTCGTGCTGCTATCGAAGCTGCTGGCGGTAAAATCGAGGAATAAGTAGCAGATGGCTAAACAACCGGGATTAGATTTTCAAAGTGCCAAAGGTGGCTTAGGCGAGCTGAAACGCAGACTGCTGTTTGTAATCGGCGCGCTGATTGTGTTCCGTATTGGCTCTTTCATTCCGATCCCTGGTATTGATGCCGCTGTACTTGCCAAACTGCTTGAGCAACAGCGAGGCACCATCATTGAAATGTTTAACATGTTCTCTGGTGGTGCTCTCAGCCGTGCTTCTATCTTTGCTCTGGGGATCATGCCGTATATTTCGGCGTCGATTATTATCCAGCTGCTGACGGTGGTTCATCCAACGCTGGCAGAAATTAAGAAAGAAGGGGAGTCTGGTCGTCGTAAGATCAGCCAGTACACCCGCTACGGTACTCTGGTGCTGGCAATATTCCAGTCGATCGGTATTGCTACCGGTCTGCCGAATATGCCTGGTATGCAGGGCCTGGTAATGAATCCAGGCTTTGCATTCTATTTCACCGCTGTTGTAAGTCTGGTTACAGGGACGATGTTCCTGATGTGGTTGGGCGAACAGATTACTGAACGTGGTATCGGCAACGGTATCTCAATCATTATCTTCGCCGGTATTGTCGCGGGACTCCCGCCAGCCATTGCCCATACTATCGAGCAAGCGCGTCAAGGCGACCTGCACTTCCTCGTGTTGCTGTTGGTTGCAGTATTAGTATTTGCAGTGACGTTCTTTGTTGTATTTGTTGAGCGTGGTCAACGCCGCATTGTGGTAAACTACGCGAAACGTCAGCAAGGTCGTCGTGTCTATGCTGCACAGAGCACACATTTACCGCTGAAAGTGAATATGGCGGGGGTAATCCCGGCAATCTTCGCTTCCAGTATTATTCTGTTCCCAGCGACCATCGCGTCATGGTTCGGGGGCGGGACTGGTTGGAACTGGCTGACAACAATTTCGCTGTATTTGCAGCCTGGGCAACCGCTTTATGTGTTACTCTATGCGTCTGCAATCATATTCTTCTGTTTCTTCTACACGGCGTTGGTTTTCAACCCGCGTGAAACAGCAGATAACCTGAAGAAGTCCGGTGCATTTGTACCAGGAATTCGTCCGGGAGAGCAAACGGCGAAGTATATCGATAAAGTAATGACCCGCCTGACTCTGGTTGGTGCGCTCTACATTACCTTTATCTGCCTGATCCCGGAGTTCATGCGTGATGCAATGAAAGTACCGTTCTACTTCGGTGGGACCTCACTGCTTATCGTTGTTGTCGTGATTATGGACTTTATGGCTCAAGTGCAAACTCTGATGATGTCAAGTCAGTACGAGTCTGCATTGAAGAAGGCGAATCTGAAAGGCTACGGCCGTTAACAGTCGCCCGAGAAGTTACGGAGAGTAAAAATGAAAGTTCGTGCTTCCGTCAAGAAATTATGCCGTAACTGCAAAATCGTTAAGCGTGATGGTGTCATCCGTGTGATTTGCAGTGCCGAGCCGAAGCATAAACAGCGCCAAGGCTGATTTATTCGCATATTTTTCTTGCAAAGTTGGGTTGAGCTGGCTAGATTAGCCAGCCAATCTTTTGTATGTCTGTGCGTTTCCATTTGAGTATCCTGAAAACGGGCTTTTCAGCATGGTGCGTACATATTAAATAGTAGGAGTGCATAGTGGCCCGTATAGCAGGCATTAACATTCCTGATCAGAAACATGCTGTGATCGCATTAACTTCGATCTACGGCGTCGGCAAGACCCGTTCTAAAGCCATTCTGGCTGCCGCGGGTATCGCTGAAGATGTTAAGATCAGTGAGCTGTCTGAAGAACAAATCGACACGCTGCGTGACGAAGTTGCCAAATTTGTCGTTGAAGGTGATCTGCGCCGTGAAGTTAGCATGAGCATCAAGCGCCTTATGGACCTTGGTTGCTATCGCGGTTTGCGTCATCGTCGTGGTCTCCCGGTTCGCGGTCAGCGCACCAAGACCAACGCACGTACCCGTAAGGGTCCGCGCAAACCGATCAAGAAATAATCGGGGTGATTGAATAATGGCAAAGGCACCAATTCGTGCACGTAAACGTGTAAGAAAACAAGTCTCTGACGGCGTGGCTCATATCCATGCTTCTTTTAACAACACCATCGTTACCATTACTGATCGTCAGGGTAACGCACTGGGTTGGGCAACAGCCGGTGGTTCCGGTTTCCGTGGTTCTCGCAAATCCACTCCGTTTGCAGCTCAGGTTGCAGCAGAGCGTTGCGCTGAAGCCGTAAAAGAATACGGTATCAAGAATCTGGAAGTTATGGTCAAAGGACCGGGTCCAGGTCGCGAATCTACTGTTCGTGCTCTGAACGCCGCTGGTTTCCGCATCACTAATATTACTGATGTGACTCCGATCCCTCATAACGGTTGTCGTCCGCCGAAAAAACGTCGCGTATAACGCTGTCGTTTCTAGGATTGTTGGAGAAAGAAAATGGCAAGATATTTGGGTCCTAAGCTCAAGCTGAGCCGTCGTGAGGGCACTGACTTATTCCTTAAGTCTGGCGTTCGCGCGATCGATACCAAGTGTAAAATTGAACAAGCTCCTGGCCAGCACGGTGCGCGTAAACCGCGTCTGTCTGACTATGGTGTGCAGTTGCGTGAAAAGCAAAAAGTTCGCCGTATCTACGGTGTGCTGGAGCGTCAGTTCCGTAACTACTACAAAGAAGCAGCACGTCTGAAAGGCAACACCGGTGAAAACCTGTTGGGTCTGCTGGAAGGTCGTCTGGACAACGTTGTATACCGTATGGGCTTCGGTGCCACTCGTGCAGAAGCACGTCAGCTGGTCAGCCATAAAGCAATTATGGTAAACGGTCGTGTTGTTAACATCGCTTCTTATCAGGTTAGTCCGAATGACGTTGTTAGCATTCGTGAGAAAGCGAAGAAGCAGTCTCGCGTGAAAGCCGCTCTGGAGCTGGCTGAGCAGCGTGAAAAGCCAACCTGGCTGGAAGTTGATGCTGGCAAGATGGAAGGTACGTTCAAGCGTAAGCCGGAGCGTTCTGATCTGTCTGCGGACATTAACGAACACCTGATCGTCGAGCTTTACTCCAAGTAAAGCTTAGTACCAAAGAGAGGACACAATGCAGGGTTCTGTGACAGAGTTTCTAAAACCGCGCCTGGTAGATATCGAGCAAGTGAGTTCGACGCACGCCAAGGTGACCCTTGAGCCTTTAGAGCGTGGCTTTGGCCATACTTTGGGTAACGCACTGCGCCGTATTCTGCTCTCATCGATGCCGGGTTGCGCGGTGACCGAGGTTGAGATTGATGGTGTACTACATGAGTACAGCACCAAAGAAGGCGTTCAGGAAGATATCCTGGAAATCCTGCTCAACCTGAAAGGGCTGGCGGTGAGAGTTCAGGGTAAAGATGACGTTATTCTTACCTTGAATAAATCTGGCATTGGCCCTGTGACTGCAGCCGACATTACCCATGATGGTGATGTCGAAATCGTCAAGCCACAGCACGTGATCTGCCACCTGACCGATGAGAATGCATCTATTAGCATGCGTATCAAAGTTCAGCGCGGTCGTGGTTATGTGCCGGCTTCTACCCGAATTCATTCGGAAGAAGATGAGCGCCCAATCGGCCGTCTGCTGGTCGACGCATGCTGCAGCCCTGTAGAGCGTATTGCCTACAATGTTGAAGCAGCGCGTGTAGAACAGCGTACCGACCTGGACAAGCTGGTCATCGAAATGGAAACCAACGGCACAATCGATCCTGAAGAGGCGATTCGTCGTGCGGCAACCATTCTGGCTGAACAACTTGAAGCTTTCGTTGACTTACGTGATGTACGTCAGCCGGAAGTTAAAGAAGAGAAACCAGAATTCGATCCGATCCTGCTGCGCCCTGTTGACGATCTGGAATTGACTGTCCGCTCTGCTAACTGCCTCAAAGCAGAAGCTATCCACTATATCGGTGATCTGGTACAGCGTACTGAGGTTGAGCTTCTTAAGACGCCTAACCTTGGTAAAAAATCTCTTACTGAGATTAAAGACGTGCTGGCTTCCCGTGGACTGTCTCTGGGCATGCGCCTGGAAAACTGGCCACCGGCAAGCATCGCTGACGAGTAACCGGATCACAGGTTAAGGTTTTACTGAGAAGGATAAGGTCATGCGCCATCGTAAGAGTGGTCGTCAACTGAACCGCAACAGCAGCCATCGCCAGGCTATGTTCCGCAATATGGCAGGTTCACTGGTTCGTCATGAAATCATCAAGACGACTCTGCCGAAAGCGAAAGAGCTGCGTCGCGTAGTTGAGCCGCTGATTACTCTTGCCAAGACTGATAGCGTAGCTAATCGTCGTCTGGCATTCGCCCGCACTCGTGATAACGAGATCGTGGCAAAACTGTTTAACGAACTGGGCCCGCGTTTCGCGAGCCGCGCCGGTGGTTACACTCGCATTCTGAAGTGTGGTTTCCGTGCAGGCGACAACGCGCCGATGGCATACATCGAGCTGGTTGATCGTTCAGAGAAAACAGAAGCTGCTGCAGAGTAATCTGTAGTAACGTAAAAAAACCCGCCTCGGCGGGTTTTTTTATATCCGTCATATCCCCACTTACCTACAATATCTGTACTCTTTTTGTTCATCACTGGAGTGTTGTATGTGGTTACTGGACCAGTGGGCAGAGCGCCATATTACTGATGCGCAGTCTAAAGGTGAGTTTGATGGTTTGCCTGGTACAGGAGAACCGTTGGTTCTTGACGATGATTCCCACATTCCGCCGGAACTTCGAGCCGGATTCCGTTTATTAAAAAATGCGGGATGTCTTCCTCCTGAGCTTGAGCAGCGCAGAGAGGCAATACAACTGCTTGAAATACTTGCAGGGATCCGCAAAGATGATCCCCATTATCAGGAAGTGAGTCGAAGACTGTCACTACTGGAACTGAAACTTCGGCAGGCTGGACTCAGCACCGAGTTTTTACACGGTGAATACGCAGATAAGCTGCTGCAGAAGATCAACGACGAATAGCGGAGATAGCATGTACCGTATTGGTGAATTAGCGAAACTGGCTGACGTGACGCCTGATACTATCCGCTACTATGAAAAGCAGCAGATGATGGAACATGAAATACGTACAGAAGGCGGGTTTCGTCTCTATACGGAAAGCGATCTTCAGCGTCTAAAGTTTATTCGCTATGCCCGTCAGCTTGGTTTCACTCTGGAATCGATCCGCGAACTGCTTTCGATCCGCATCGATCCCGAACACCATACCTGCCAGGAATCAAAAGGGATCGTCCAGGAAAGATTGCAGGAAGTGGAAGCGAGAATAGCTGAGCTTCAGGCGATGCAACGGTCGCTGCAGCGATTGAATGACGCGTGTTGTGGTAAGGCACACAGCAGCGTGTACTGCTCTATCCTTGAAGCACTTGAGCAAGGCGCCAGTGGATCACCATCAGGCTGTTGATTTATTGCACGGTCAGATCTACACTCGCGGCGTAAATTACGACAACCGGAGGTATCATGAGTCGTTATCAGCACACTAAAGGGCAGATAAAAGATAACGCCATTGAGGCGCTTCTACATGACCCACTGTTCAGGCAGCGCGTTGAGAAAAATAAGAAAGGGAAAGGAAGTTATCTACGTAAAGGTAAACATGGTAATCGGGGTAACTGGGAGGCCAGTGGCAAGAAAGTCATTCACTTTTTTACCACTGGCCTTCTTGTTTCAGTGAGTGCTTAAGAGCGGTTATTCTGTTCTTTCAGCAGGTCACGAATTTCACTCAGCAATACTTCTTCTTTCGATGGCGCCGGCGGTGCTGCTGGCTCTTCCGCTTTTTTACGGTTCAGTTTGTTGATCAGCTTGATTGCCATAAAGATAGCAAACGCAACAATAACGAAATCAAAGATATTCTGAATAAATACACCGTAATGCATAACGACTGCAGGGATATCTCCCTGTGCATCACGTAGTGTTAAAGCAAACTGTTTAAAATCAATTCCACCAATTAACAACCCCAGCGGCGGCATGATGATATCGGCAACCAGTGATGAAACTATCTTCCCAAATGCCGCACCAATAATGACACCCACTGCCAAATCGACAACATTCCCGCGCATCGCGAATTCGCGAAATTCTTTAATAATGCTCATCTTATTCTCCCTATGCAGCTGACGTTTATAAGTTTAACAAATGTTTAGGCAATTTCCATTTATGTATTGCCTAAATAGAAATTTATTAAACCATGAAAAATAGAGGGAAATAATTTAGGCGCAGTTTCAGCGCCCAAATTATTACAGGAAGAACGGACTTGGCTGGAATAGTCGCTCGACGTCGGTAATAAACTTTTTATCTGTCAGGAACATAATTACGTGATCGCCCTGTTCAATACGCAGGTTATCATTGGCAATCATCACATCGTTACCACGCACAACGGCGCCAATAATGGTTCCTGGTGGAAGTTTAATTTCATCAATTGAGCGACCCACAACCCGTGACGTCGTTTCATCACCGTGTGCAACGGCTTCAATGGCTTCCGCGACGCCACGGCGCAGTGAAGATACACCAACAATATCCGCTTTACGCACATGACTGAGCAGCGCAGAGATGGTTGCCTGCTGCGGTGAAATCGCAATATCGATCACGCTGCCTTGCACCAGATCGACGTATGCTCTGCGTTGGATCAACACCATCACTTTCTTGGCGCCCATCCGTTTGGCAAGCATCGCCGACATGATATTCGCTTCATCATCGTTGGTTACCGCAATGAACAGATCAACCTGATCGATATGTTCTTCCGCCAGCAGCTCTTGATCCGAGGCATCACCAAAAAAGACGATCGTATTTTGCAGTTTCTCTGCAAGCTCGGATGCGCGCTGTTGATTACGTTCAATCAGTTTGACGCTGTAATCTTTTTCTAGTCGCCGTGCCAGCCCCGCGCCAATATTCCCACCGCCCACTAACATAATGCGTTTGTAAGGCTTTTCCAGACGCTGTAATTCGCTCATTACGGCGCGAATATGCTGCGAGGCCGCGATGAAGAAAACTTCATCACCCGCTTCAACAATGGTAGAACCTTGCGGACGGATCGGTCGGTCATGACGGAAAATCGCCGCAACGCGGGTATCGATGTGCGGCATATGCTCACGCATTGTCGACAGCGCATTACCAATCAGCGGCCCACCGTAATAGGCTTTCACCACGGCCAGGCTGACTTTTCCTTCGGCAAAATTCACTACCTGCAATGCGCCCGGATATTCAATCAGGCGATAAATGCTATCGATAACCAGTTGCTCAGGCGCAATCAGGTGATCGATAGGCACCGCATCAGATTGAAATAGCTTGTCCGCATCACGAACGTAATCCGGTGAACGAATACGAGCGATACGATTAGGCGTGTTAAACAGTGAATAAGCTACCTGGCAGGCAACCATATTTGTTTCATCTGAGCTGGTTACGGCAACCAGCATATCGGCATCGTCAGCACCGGCTTCACGTAGAACGCGGGGATGCGAACCATGCCCTTGCACGACACGGAGATCAAACTTGTCCTGCAGGCTACGCAGGCGCTCACCATTGGTATCGACTACCGTGATATCGTTGTTCTCTCCGACCAGGTTTTCAGCCAGCGTACCGCCAACTTGCCCTGCGCCCAGAATGATAATTTTCATCAGTCGCGACCCGTTATCTCATCACTTTTTGATTAGCTTAGCGTAAAAGAAGCCATCACCATCTTCCGCACTCGGTAAATTCTGATGTCCAGGTTTTTCCGGCGTACCAGTGACGCTTAATACCGCATCTGGCGTGCGCGCAAGGAAGGCGGCAATTTGCTGTTGGTTTTCTTCTGGCAGGATAGAGCAGGTTGCATAAACCAGCGTGCCGCCAGGTTTAAGATGTGGCCAGGTTGCATTCAGGATTTCAGCCTGCAACTGGGCAAGTTCAGCAATATCCCGGTCGCGACGCAGCCATTTGATATCCGGATGGCGACGGATCACTCCGGTGGCAGAACACGGAGCGTCCAGCAAAATACGGTCAAACTGTTGTTCACCGCACCACTGCTGTGGATAGCGGCCATCACCCTGTTTTACGGTTGCCTTCATACCCAGACGTTTTAGATTGTCGAAAACGCGCGATAAGCGTTTTTCATCAACATCGACAGCCATTACGTTAGCGTGCGGAGCAACTTCCAGAATGTGAGTGGTTTTGCCCCCCGGCGCACAGCATAGGTCGAGGATCTGTTCACCGTCCTCCGGCAACAGATAGTTTATGCATCCTTGAGCGGAAGCATCCTGGACGGTTACCCAGCCTTCATCAAAACCAGGGAGGGCGTGCACAGGAGCTGGCGTTTCCAGACGCACTGCATCCGGGTAATCTGGATGCGGGAAACCGGTTAATCCCGCTTCGGTCAGCAGGTCCAGCCAGGCATCGCGCGTATGATGGTTACGATTGACACGTAACCACATCGGCGGTCGCTGGTTATTGGCTTCAAGAATGGCTTCCCACTGCTGCGGATAAGCGGTCTTAATACGTTTCACCAGCCAGGAGGGGTGTAAGAAACGTAAATCGCTTTGAGAGAATTCAGCCAGTAGCTCTTCTTGACGGCGCTGAAACTGGCGCAGCACGCCGTTGATCAGCCCTTTAAGCTGCGGACGCTTAATAACGACTGCGCCTTCTACGGTCTCTGCCAAAGCAGCATGCGGTGGAATACGAGTATGCAGCAGTTGGTAGAAGCCCACCATGATCAGATAGTGAACAGTGCGCTGTTTGCCCGTCATTGGACGTTCCATCAACTGCTGGATCATCCACTCCAGTTGGGAGAGTGTACGCAACACGCCGAAGCAAAGCTCCTGCAACAGTGCTTTGTCTTTATCGGCAACTTTTTGCTGCATGGCGGGCAGCACGTTGCTTAATGATTGTCCCTTTTCGACAACCTGTTCGACGGCCTGGGCCACCATACTGCGTAAATTAAGATGTTTTTTCATAAGCGCAAAAATAAAAACGCCCGGAGATACCGGGCTTAAAGAGATGAACCGTCATACCAGACGGTTACCAGGTACAAACCATTCCCGGCGCGAATTAAGCAGATCCTGCGCGCTCATGGCTTTTTTACCGGCAGGTTGCAAAGAGACGAGATTCAGGATGCCGTCGCCCGTTGCGACCTGGATACCCTGTTTTGTCGCCTCAAGAATAGTGCCTGGTGCGGTCTGTGTGTTCGCTGTAATAACCGTAGCTTGCCAGACTTTCACTGGCTGGCCGTCGATTTCAAGCCAGCTCATTGGCCACGGGTTAAAGGCGCGGATGCAGCGTTCCAACTGAGCGGCTGAAAGCGACCAGTCGATACGGGCCTCTTCTTTGCTGAGTTTTTCTGCATGCGTAACCAGTGATTCATCTTGTACAACGGGTTTTATGGTGCCAGCCGCCAGCTGTTTTAGCGTTTCAATCAGCCCCTGAGGCCCTAAATCTGCCAGCTTATCGTATAACGAACCGCTGGTATCTTCTGCAGTTATCGGGCAGGACAGCTTAAGCAGCATATCACCGGTGTCGAGGCCAACATCCATCTGCATGATGGTCACACCAGTTTCGGCGTCGCCTGCCCACAGTGAGCGCTGGATTGGGGCTGCGCCACGCCAGCGTGGAAGCAGGGAACCGTGAACGTTGATACAACCCAGACGCGGCATTTCCAGTACGGCTTTTGGCAGTATCAGGCCATATGCTACCACTACCATCACGTCTGCGCGTAAATCAGCAACCAGCTGCTGGTTTTCCTGAGGACGAAGAGAGACGGGTTGGAAAACCGGTATCCCTTTTTCTTCCGCCAGCACTTTTACCGGGCTGGGCATCAGCTTTTTACCGCGTCCCGCCGGACGGTCCGGTTGGGTAAACACGCCAACGACGTTATGTCCAGAAGACAACAGCGCGTCGAGATGACGCGCTGCAAAGTCAGGTGTACCCGCAAAAATAATACGTAGTGAGTCTGACACGTTGATTCTTGTCCTTAAGCTCGGGCGTTCAGGCGGTCGAGTTTTTCAACTTTCTGACGAATGCGTTGTTGCTTCAACGGAGACAGATAATCGATAAACAGTTTACCGACCAGGTGATCCATTTCATGTTGAATGCAGATAGCCAGCAGGCCATCGGATTCCAGTTCAAAAGATTTGCCGTTGCGATCGAGCGCACGAATTTTTACTTTCTCTGCGCGCGGTACTAACGCACGCTGTTCGGGAATAGACAGGCAGCCTTCTTCAATACCTGTTTCGCCGTCTTTTTCCAGCAGCTCTGGGTTAATGAGTACCAACTGCTCGTCGCGATTTTCAGAGACATCAATAACAATGATGCGCTGATGAATATCGACCTGAGTTGCTGCCAGACCGATACCTTCTTCGGCGTACATCGTTTCGAACATATCATCAACGATACGCTGAATTTCTGCATTCACTTCTTCGACCGGTTTTGCGACTTTGCGAAGGCGCTCGTCCGGAATATGTAACACTTGCAAAACTGACATAGTTATCCAGAGTTGTGTTCAGGAGTTGAAAAGATTATTACCTCTATTCTAGACAAAACCCCCTCTGATTGACAGCATCAGTGACCAATCGCAAAGATTGCCAGGACTGCTTGTGGCAGGGGAACAGGGATGACCAAAATCGAGATTTGGCTACGTTTAGCACAAGTGAATGAACTGTATGGTGATGAGATGGTGCGCGTTGCCCACTGGCTCAATACTCAGCCGTGTATTAACAACGTGGTACTTCATCATGCTGGACTCTCTCCCCGCCAGGCCCGGCGCTTTTTAACCTTTCCAGATCAGACGCTGGAAAAAACGCTGCGCTGGCTTGAACAGCCCAACCATCATTTTGTGGTTGCCGACAGCGAGCATTATCCGGCACAGCTCCGTGCAATTGAGGATTATCCTGGGGTGCTTTTTGTTGCAGGAAATCCCATATGCCTTAGCTCGTTTCAGGTTGCCGTCGTCGGTAGCCGACAGCACTCCTGGTATGGCGAACGCTGGGGGCGGCTGTTTTGTGAAAAGCTTGCAGCATGCGGCGTGACGATCACCAGCGGCCTGGCCCGGGGGATTGATGGTGTGGCGCACAATGCTGCGATAAACCGAGAGGGCACGAGTATTGCGGTGCTGGGAAATGGGCTTGAGACCATTCATCCACGACAGCATGTCCGTCTGGCTAAACGACTGATTGAGGCTGGAGGCGCACTGGTGTCTGAGTTCCCATTAGATACGCTTCCTTTGCCGCGCAATTTTCCCCGACGAAATCGCATTATTAGTGGTCTAAGTAAAGGAGTCCTGGTTGTAGAAGCTGCTCAGCGTAGCGGGTCACTGGTCACTGCGCGTTGCGCACTGGAACAAGGGCGGGAGGTTTTTGCGTTGCCTGGACCGATTGGGAGTCCGGGAAGTGAAGGTCCACATTGGCTTATTCAGCAGGGAGCCACGCTTGTGACGGCCCCAGAAGAAATTCTGGAAAATTTGCAATATGGGCTGCAATGGTTGCCAGATGAACCTGAAAAATCAATTTATTCGCCAGATCACGAAGAGGTGGCATTGCCATTTCCGGAGCTCCTGGCTAACGTAGGAGATGAGGTAACACCTGTTGACGTCGTCGCTGAACGTGCCGGCCAACCTGTGCCAGAGGTAGTGGCTCAACTGCTCGAACTGGAGTTAGCAGGATGGATCGCAGCTGTACCCGGCGGCTATGTCCGATTGAGGAGGGCATGCCATGTTCGACGTACTAATGTATTTGTTTGAGACATATATCCATAACGAAGCTGAGCTGCGTGTGGATCAGGACAAACTGGAACGGGATCTTACCGACGCTGGTTTTGATCGTGAAGACATCTACAACGCGTTACTTTGGCTGGAAAAGCTTGCTGATTATCAGGATGGTCTTGCCGAACCTATGCAGCTGGCATCCGATCCTCTTTCTATACGTATTTATACCGCAGAAGAGTGTGATCGACTGGATGCAAGCTGTAGAGGGTTCCTGCTATTCCTGGAACAGATTCAGGTGCTAAACCTCGAAACACGAGAAATGGTCATTGAGCGCGTACTCGCGCTGGATACGGCAGAGTTCGATCTGGAAGATCTGAAGTGGGTGATCCTGATGGTGCTTTTCAATATTCCAGGTTGTGAAAATGCCTATCAGCAAATGGAAGAATTACTCTTTGAAGTGAATGAAGGTATGCTGCATTAATCAATCTTCATTCAGTATGAGTTGTTATGGCTAAATCAGCACTGTTTACGGTGCGTAAAAACGAGCCCTGCCCACAATGTGGGGCTGAACTGGTTATTCGTTCCGGGAAACACGGTCCGTTTCTCGGTTGTTCACACTATCCAGAATGCGATTACATCCGTCCGCTGAAATCTTCCGCGGACGGACATATTGTCAAAGTTCTGGAGGGTAAGCTTTGTCCTGCATGTGGCGCCGAGCTGGTGCTGAGACAGGGAAGATTCGGGATGTTTATTGGATGCAGCGATTATCCAACATGTGAACACACCGAACTTATCGACAAGCCAGATGAAACAGCAATAGTCTGTTCTCAATGCCAGACTGGCCACCTGGTCCAGCGGCGTTCCCGTTATGGCAAAACGTTTTACTCCTGCGATCGCTATCCGGAGTGCCAGTTTGTCATTAACTTCAAACCGTTAGCCGGAGAGTGTCCTGAGTGCCATTATCCGCTACTCATCGAAAAGAAAACCGCGCAGGGTGTGAAGCATTTCTGTGCCAGTAAACAATGTGGAAAGCCGTTCTCGGCGGAATAAAAAAGTGAATAATAACCTGCCCACAGGCCCTATTGCTGCTGCGATAGCGGTTCTGAAACAAGAAAAAGTCATCGCCTATCCAACAGAAGCTGTATTTGGTGTCGGCTGCGATCCCGACAGCGAAACGGCTGTTACCCGTCTGTTGGCGCTAAAACAACGCCCAGTCGATAAAGGCTTAATTTTGATTGCGGCTAATTTTGACCAGCTTAAGCCCTATATTGACGATAGCAGCCTTACTGATGCTCAACGTGAGGCTGTGTTCGCCCGCTGGCCTGGTCCTGTCACCTTCGTTTTCCCTGCGCCTGCGACTACGCCTCGTTGGTTGACCGGTCGTTTTGACTCGCTGGCCGTGCGAGTCACCGATCATCCGCTGGTGGTTGCATTGTGCCAAGCTTATGGCAAACCGTTAGTCTCCACCAGTGCTAATTTGAGTGGCTTACCGCCTTGCAGAACGGTAGAGGAAGTCCGCGCGCAGTTTGGTACAGAATTTCCCGTAGTTGAAGGGGAGACCGGAGGGCGTTTGAATCCTTCGGAGATCCGTGATGCTCTGACCGGTGAACAGTTTCGACAGGGGTAATATGAAAGAAGCCTATGCCGTTTTTGGTAATCCGATAGCGCACAGTAAATCGCCCTTTATTCATCAGCAATTTGCAGAGCAGTTGAAAATTGATCATTCCTATGGACGTGTACTGGCACCTATCAATGATTTTGTGAATACGCTGAATGCCTTTTTTGCTGAAGGCGGGAAGGGGGCAAATGTCACTGTGCCTTTTAAGGAAGAGGCGTTTGCGCGTGCCGATGAATTAACGGAGCGGGCATCGCTTGCTGGAGCGGTCAATACTCTTAAACGACTTGAGGATGGGCGTTTACTGGGAGATAACACGGATGGTATCGGCTTATTAAGCGATCTTGAACGTTTATCTTTCATTCGCCCCGGATCGCGAGTTCTGTTGATTGGTGCCGGTGGCGCATCCCGGGGGGGTTTATTACCTCTTCTTTCTCTGGATTGTGCGGTAACCATCGTTAACCGTACTGCTTCGCGCGCAGAAGAACTGGCACAAATCTTCTCCCATACCGGCAGCGTGCAGGCGGTGGGAATGGACGAGCTTGATAATTACAGTTTTGATTTAATTATTAATGCGACATCTAGCGGAATTAGCGGTGAGGTACCAGCCATTCCGACATCGCTTATTCACTCCTCTGTCTATTGCTATGACATGTTTTATCAGCAAGGGAATACACCGTTCCTTTCCTGGTGTGCTGAACATGGGGCGAAACAGTATGCCGATGGTCTGGGGATGCTGGTGGGACAAGCAGCGCACGCCGTTTTACTCTGGCATGGTGTATTGCCACAGATTGAGCCCGTCATCAAAAGCATGCAACAGGAAATGTCGGCATGAATCAGGCGATCCAGTTTCCCGATCGAGAAGAATGGCGGACGGATATTAGCGCCGTTGTTTTCCCAGCGTTGGTCCATGGTATGCAGTTAACATGCGCTATATCAGGAGAGACGTTGGCGTCCCGCTTTGGCGGCTGCACGCCTGAACAATGGCTGGAAATCTTTCAACAGCATCGCTGGGACCTGGAAGAAGAGGCCGAAGCATTGATCCAGGACCAGCAGGAAGACTCTCAGGGTTGGGTTTGGTTACTCTGATTTAAATACTCATCTTTCCATTTAACGTAGTTGTTAGCAGAGTATTTTAAGCCTGCTTTCTCTTCGTCACTTAATGGCCGGATCTGTTTAACCGGACTACCCAGGTACAAATATCCACTCTCCAGGCGTTTGTTTTGCGGCACCAGGCTTCCTGCCCCAATCATAACGTCGTCTTCTACCACTACGCCGTCCAGTAAAATTGATCCCATACCGACCAATACGCGGTTGCCAACGATGCAGCCGTGTAGCATGACTTTATGACCGACCGTCACATCCTCACCCACGATCAATGGATTACCTTGCGGATTAGATGTGGATTTATGTGTGACATGGAGAACGCTGCCGTCCTGAATGTTTGTACGGGCGCCGATTTGTACATAGTTGACGTCGCCACGAATCGCAACCAACGGCCAAATCCCGACGTCATCAGCCAAACGAGTATCACCAATGACGACGCTACTGGTGTCGATCATCACGCGTTTTCCGATCTGTGGGGAAAGATCCTTATAAGGACGTAATACATCAGACATGTTTACCTCAATGAAAATAGAGCAGTAATGAAGACTTTGGTTGGATTATCGAGACTGTGCAAGTGATTTAGCTATCAAAAATCAGCCAAATTGTGCAGGAATATAGCGAAAGGGGTGAAAAACAAGCACTCAGCAAAAAAGATCCAAAAAATACTTGTGCTAAAAAATGGGATCCCTATAATGCGCCTCCATCGACACGGCGGATGTGAATCACTTCACGCAAACAGCCGGTTCGGTTGAAGAGAAAAACCTGAAAATGAGGGTTGACTCTGAAAGAGGAAAGCGTAATATACGCCACCTCGCGACAGAGCGCTAAAGCGCGTCGCAACTGCTCTTTAACAATTTATCAGACAATCTGTGTGGGCACTCGAAGATACGGATTCTTAACGTCGCAAGACGAAAAATGAATACCAAGTCTCTGAGTGAACACGTAATTCATTACGAAGTTTAATTCACGAGCATCAAACTTAAATTGAAGAGTTTGATCATGGCTCAGATTGAACGCTGGCGGCAGGCCTAACACATGCAAGTCGAACGGTAGCACAGAGGAGCTTGCTCCTTGGGTGACGAGTGGCGGACGGGTGAGTAATGTCTGGGAAACTGCCCGATGGAGGGGGATAACTACTGGAAACGGTAGCTAATACCGCATAACGTCGCAAGACCAAAGAGGGGGACCTTCGGGCCTCTTGCCATCGGATGTGCCCAGATGGGATTAGCTAGTAGGTGGGGTAACGGCTCACCTAGGCGACGATCCCTAGCTGGTCTGAGAGGATGACCAGCCACACTGGAACTGAGACACGGTCCAGACTCCTACGGGAGGCAGCAGTGGGGAATATTGCACAATGGGCGCAAGCCTGATGCA
>NZ_JAOWDG010000024.1:0-158158 GCF_030334745.1 Citrobacter sp. Cb080
CCGCCTTCACGGATTGCGAAACGCAGACCGTCGTCCATCGCGATTGGGTGGATCAGGGTAACAACCATTTTGATGTTGTCGCCCGGCATTACCATCTCAACGCCTTCCGGCAGTTCGATGGTACCAGTCACGTCAGTAGTACGGAAGTAGAACTGCGGACGGTAGCCTTTGAAGAACGGAGTATGACGGCCGCCTTCATCTTTGGACAGAATGTACACTTCAGATTCGAACTTGGTGTGCGGCTTGATAGAGCCCGGCTTAGCCAGTACCTGACCACGTTCGATTTCTTCACGTTTGATACCACGCAGCAGAACACCAACGTTCTCACCAGCACGGCCTTCGTCCAGCAGTTTGCGGAACATTTCAACGCCAGTACAGGTAGACTTAGCAGTCTCTTTGATACCAACGATTTCAACTTCTTCACCAACTTTGATGATACCGCGCTCTACACGACCGGTAACAACGGTACCACGACCGGAGATGGAGAATACGTCTTCGATAGGCAGCAGGAACGGCTTGTCAATCGCACGCTCTGGTTCCGGGATGTAAGAATCCAGGAAGCCAGCCAGTTCGATGATTTTCGCTTCCCACTCTGCTTCGCCTTCCAGCGCTTTCAGAGCAGAACCACGAACGATCGGAGTGTCGTCGCCCGGGAAATCGTACTGAGACAGAAGTTCACGAACTTCCATTTCTACCAGTTCCAGCAGCTCTTCGTCATCAACCATGTCGCATTTGTTCAGGAACACGATGATGTACGGAACGCCTACCTGACGACCCAGCAGGATGTGCTCACGAGTCTGCGGCATCGGGCCGTCAGTCGCAGCAACAACCAGGATCGCGCCGTCCATCTGCGCAGCACCGGTGATCATGTTTTTAACATAGTCGGCGTGGCCCGGGCAGTCTACGTGTGCGTAGTGGCGAGTCGGGGTGTCATATTCAACGTGAGAAGTGTTGATGGTGATACCACGAGCTTTTTCTTCCGGCGCGTTATCGATCTGGTCGAATGCACGAGCAGCACCGCCGTAGGTTTTAGCCAGTACGGTGGTGATTGCAGCGGTCAGGGTAGTTTTACCGTGGTCAACGTGGCCGATGGTGCCGACGTTAACGTGCGGTTTTGTACGTTCAAATTTTTCTTTAGACACGGCTATATTCCTTACTATAGTGCTCTCCCCTGGGGAGAGAGCACGGGACTTAGGTTTTAATCCTGTGGCTTATTTACCACGGGCTTCAATAACGGCCTGAGCAACGTTGTTCGGCGCATCGTCGTACTTCAGGAACTCCATGGAGTAAGAAGCACGGCCTTTGGTCAGAGAACGCAGCTGGGTTGCATATCCGAACATTTCAGACAGCGGAACTTCAGCATGGATAACAACGCCAGTGACGTTGGATTCCTGACCACGAAGCATACCACGACGGCGGCTCAAGTCACCGATTACGTCACCGGTGTTCTCTTCCGGAGTCTCTACTTCAACCTTCATGATAGGCTCAAGCAGAACTGGTTTCGCTTTCTTAAAGCCATCTTTGAAGGCGATAGAAGCGGCCAGTTTAAACGCCAGCTCAGAGGAGTCAACGTCATGGTAAGAACCGAAGTGCAGACGCACGCCCAGATCAACAACCGGGTAACCAGCCAGCGGGCCAGATTTCAGCTGTTCCTGGATGCCTTTATCAACGGCCGGGATGTATTCGCCAGGAATTACACCACCTTTGATGTCGTTGATGAACTCGTAGCCTTTCGGGTTTGAACCCGGCTCCAGCGGGTACATGTCGATAACAACATGACCGTACTGACCGCGACCACCAGACTGCTTAGCGTGTTTACCTTCGATATCGGTAACTTTCGCGCGAATCGCTTCACGGTAAGCAACCTGAGGTTTACCGACGTTCGCTTCAACGTTGAATTCACGCTTCATACGGTCAACGATGATGTCGAGGTGCAGCTCACCCATACCGGCGATAATGGTCTGGTTAGATTCTTCGTCAGTCCAAACGCGGAATGACGGGTCTTCTTTAGCCAGACGGCCCAGAGCCAGACCCATTTTTTCCTGGTCAGCTTTGGTTTTCGGTTCTACCGCGATGGAGATTACCGGCTCAGGGAATTCCATACGCTCCAGAATGATCGGGTGATCCGGGTCACACAGAGTGTCACCAGTGGTCACGTCTTTCAGACCGATAGCAGCAGCGATATCGCCCGCGCGAACTTCTTTGATCTCTTCACGTTTGTTAGCGTGCATCTGTACGATACGGCCAAAACGCTCGCGTGCAGTTTTCACTGAGTTCAGGATGGTGTCACCGGAGTTAACCACACCAGAGTACACGCGGAAGAAGGTCAGGTTACCCACGAACGGGTCGGTAGCGATTTTGAATGCCAGAGCAGCAAACGGCTCTTCATCGCTAGCATGACGCTCAGCCGGAGTATCTTTACCGTCGTCCAGAATACCGTTGATCGCAGGTACGTCGACTGGGGATGGCAGGTAATCAATTACCGCATCCAGCATCGCCTGAACACCTTTGTTCTTGAACGCAGAACCACAGGTTACCAGGATGATTTCGTTGTTCAGAACGCGCTGACGCAGAGCTTTTTTGATCTCTTCTTCAGTCAGTTCTTCACCACCCAGGTATTTCTCCATCAGCTCTTCTGAAGCTTCCGCAGCGGACTCGATCAGGTTCTGGTGCCATTCTTCAGCCAGTTCCTGCATGTCAGCCGGAATATCTTCATAAGTGAAGGTTACGCCTGCATCTTCTTCGTTCCAGTTGATGGCTTTCATTTTCACCAGGTCAACAACACCGGTGAACGCTTCTTCAGCGCCAATCGCCAACTGCAGCGGAACAGGGTTCGCGCCCAGACGGGTTTTGATCTGACCAACAACTTTCAGGAAGTTCGCACCCATACGGTCCATTTTGTTAACGAACGCAATGCGTGGAACTTTATATTTGTTTGCCTGACGCCATACGGTTTCAGACTGAGGCTGAACACCACCAACTGCGCAGTAAACCATTACTGCACCATCAAGCACACGCATGGAACGTTCTACTTCGATAGTGAAGTCAACGTGCCCCGGGGTGTCGATGATGTTTACGCGATGCGGTTCATACTGCTTAGCCATACCAGACCAGAATGCAGTAGTCGCTGCGGAGGTGATAGTAATACCACGCTCCTGCTCCTGTTCCATCCAGTCCATGGTGGCTGCGCCGTCATGAACTTCACCGATTTTATGGTTTACACCGGTGTAGAACAGAATACGTTCGGTAGTAGTGGTTTTACCGGCGTCGATGTGCGCACTGATACCGATATTACGGTAGCGCGCGATGGGTGTTGTACGAGCCATTTGATTCCTCGTTTATCTTTTAGGCGTTCAATTTAAGTAGCCCAAAGCGGGCTGCTTACTAGAAGCGCCCGCCTGGTGACTAAAACTCCGAAGGGATTACCAACGGTAGTGTGCGAACGCCTTGTTGGCTTCTGCCATACGGTGAACGTCTTCACGTTTCTTAACTGCAGTACCTTTGTTTTCTGCAGCATCAGAAAGTTCGTTCGCCAGGCGCAGAGCCATGGATTTATCACCGCGTTTACGAGCAGCTTCAACGATCCAACGCATTGCCAGGGCATTACGGCGAACCGGACGGACTTCAACTGGAACCTGATAAGTAGAACCACCAACGCGGCGAGACTTAACTTCGACAGTCGGACGCACGTTTTCAAGGGCTACTTCAAAAGCTTCCAGGCCATCTTTACCAGAACGCTGAGCCAGGGTCTCCAGCGCGCTGTATACGATGGTTTCTGCAGTAGATTTTTTACCATCTACCATCAGGATATTTACAAATTTAGCCAGCAGCTCTGATCCGAACTTAGGATCCGGCAGAATTTTACGCTGACCAATGACGCGACGACGTGGCATGGGAATACTCCGTTGTTAATTCAGGATTGTCCAAAACTCTACGAGTTTAGTTTGACATTAATATAAAACGTTTGGCCTTACTTAACGGAGAACCATTAAGCCTTAGGACGTTTCACGCCATACTTGGAGCGTGATTGCTTACGGTCTTTAACGCCGGAGCAGTCAAGCGCACCGCGAACGGTGTGGTAACGAACACCCGGGAGGTCTTTTACACGACCGCCACGGATCAGGATCACGGAGTGCTCCTGCAGGTTGTGACCTTCACCACCGATGTAGGAAGTCACTTCAAAACCGTTAGTCAAACGCACACGGCATACTTTACGCAGTGCGGAGTTTGGTTTTTTAGGAGTGGTAGTATATACACGAGTACATACGCCACGTTTCTGCGGGCATGCTTCCAGTGCAGGCACGTTGCTCTTTGCAACTTTGCGTGCGCGTGGTTTGCGTACCAGCTGGTTAACTGTTGCCATTAAATAGCTCCTGGTTGTAGCTTTCGCTTCGTAAACACGTAATAAAACGACCTCATACAATATGAGGACGCAGAATTTTAGGTCGGTGTCGAAAAGGTGTCAAGAAATATACAACGATCCCACAATTACCAGGACATCTGGCTGGGATGCTTCACCGTAAGTCTGACGAAGTCAGTATAGCTAACCCTGACGACACTGTCTGAAATTTGACCACCTAAGCCGCGAGCTTTAATGTCTTCTTCCAGTACATAGACCTTAATGGAGGCATTTTGCAGACTTTCAAGGAAACGGCTTCCTTCTATTGCCGCGGTCACGCCATCCTGAAGCAATAAAAGTTCATCGTCTTTATCAATCAGGCGAAGAAGAGAGGAGAAATCGGTAAGCCACGCGGAACGATGTAATGTGTGCAGCATGAGTATCTCAAAACCTTAAAATGACGTCATAGTTGCCTAGCTCACGGCGTAAATCTTCCGGTTCTAACGCTGTCGCATCGACCACACAATTAACCCCCTGCTGGAGGCCCCGCTCGCGTAACGAGGCGGCACAAAGCCAACATTGATCGATATCGTACAACCCTAACAGCTTGAAGGTTGCGATATAGTCGCGAGCCAGCACGACATCCGGCTGTTGTCCCTGGAGGATTTGAAAAACGCCATCGCCGATAAAAAATACGCCGAGGTCTTCCGTTAACGCCGATGTCGCCAGTAAGGCATCTAACCCTTCGCGGCCAGACGAACTGCCATGCGGCACGGTAGAAAAGACAAAAGCAACACGTTTCATTAAAACTGCACCACGCGATCGCAGGTCAGGGATGCCTCAGCCAGCGAACCCAGCCCGCTGAGGTTAAAACCTGATTGTAAATTAGCCCCTGCCAGTCCCAGTCGCTTCGCTTCTGTTTCATCAACGACGCCGCGGCGCAGCGCCGCAGCTACGCAGATATTCAGCGTCACGCCATGCTGCTGGTTCAGCTGTTGCCAGGCCCGCACCAGATCATATTCATCACTGGCAGGTGAAGTCAGGAAGTTGGCGTTATACACACCTTCACGATAGAAAAAGACGCTGCATAGCTCATGCCCTTCTTTGAGTAACGCGTGAGCAAATTGCAACGCGCTGCTCGCCTGCTGCGTGCCATAAGCTGGCCCCGTCACCATAATGGCAAAACGCATTACTTGTCTTGCCCCTGGAAATCGCCGCTTTTGAACTGACGAATATAGAGGTAAACCGTGTGCTTGGAGATGTTCAGCCGATCGGCGACCTGGTTAATGGCATCTTTAATATCGAAGATACCTTTCTCATACAGATTCAAGACAATCTGGCGATTCTTGGCATTGTTGGAAACATTACGATCGGCATTCACTTCTTCAATCGTGAACTCCAACGTTTGGGTAACCAGGTCTTCCACCGAAGAAGCGAAGTTAACGGCAGAACCCACTTCCGGGGTTTCCGGTGGGATAAAGGTATTCATTATCTGCGAGAATGGAACATCAAGGTTCATGTTGATGCACAGCAGACCAATCACGCGATGCTCACGGTTGCGAATGGCAATCGTCACCGACTTCATCAAGACACCGCTTTTCGCACGTGTGAAGTAACACTTCGACACGCTGCTATCCGCACCCGTCATATCATGCAGCATACGCAACGCAAGGTCAGTAATCGGCGAGCCAATTTTGCGGCCCGTGTGTTCACCGTTAGCAATGCGGATGGCCGAGCATTTCAAATCCTGCAAAGAGTGCAATACGATTTCACAATGGGAACCAATGAGCATCGCCAACCCGTCCACAACCGCTTCGTAGGATTTGAGGATATCGAAATCGGTTTGATCGAAAGGACGTTGATCCAGTAAATCTAGCTCACTGGTTTCGTTGGTTAAAAGCGACCTGGACATGAAAAAAAGCACTCCTTTTCAGGAGCCTGTCGTTATGTTGTCAGGGCAGGCTCATCACTATTATAGGGGCATCTAAAGTAATACAGCGCACAAGGCGCTTTCCAGTATTAATTATATCCTGTCGATAATAAAAAACCGCCGCCCTGTGGGCGGCGGTATCTGGTTACTTACTTTTTGCTGCTGTCCGCAGCTTTAGCTGCCGGTGCAGCATCTGGCTGCGCATCGGCCTTCGGTGCCGGTTTGATGTCTAACAGTTCAACATCAAAGACCAGCGTAGAGTTAGCCGGAATGCCCGGTACGCCGGTTTTGCCGTAAGCCAGATCCGGCGGGATAACCAGCTGGATTTTGCCGCCTTTCTTGATGTTTTTCAGGCCTTCGGTCCAGCCCGGGATAACACCGTCAAGACGGAAAGAGAGCGGCTCACCGCGAGTATAAGAGTTATCAAACTCTTTACCATCAATCAGCGTACCTTTGTAGTTGACTACCACGGTATCGCTATCTTTCGGTGCAGCGCCGGTACCTTCTTTCTCTACTTTATAGACCAGGCCAGTAGAAGAGGTTTTAACGCCCTTCTCTTTAGCAAATTTCTCGCGGTAAACTTTACCTTTGGCTTCATTGTCAGCCGCGTCTTTTTCCATTTTCGCCTGAGCGGAGCTCTTCACGCGTGCTTCAAACGCCTGCAGAGTTTGTTCGATTTCCTGGTCAGACAGTTTGCTCTTGTCTGCAAACGCATCCTGAACGCCAGCGATCAGCTGATCTTTATCCAGTTTGATGCCCAGTTTTTCCTGCTCTTTCAGAGAGTTTTCCATATAACGCCCCAGGGACGCGCCCAGCGCGTAAGCGGCTTTTTGGTCGTCATTCTTGAATGCTGCTTTGCTGTCAGCAGTAGCGGCTGGTTTCGCAGCGTCAGCAGCGAAGGTGATCGGGGCATGCAGAGCAACAGCCATTGTGGTCGCCAGCAGCGTTACTTTAAACAGTGATTTCATCCATATCTCCAGGGCCGGGGCATCTCACCCCAAGGTTAGCTAACATAAAAATGTACTATAAAGCGTTGCAGAACAAATCAACATACGGGCACGCCCTATTATCACCACTTTTCAGACTCTTTTTGTTTAAATTAGTTTCGTGACCGAAGATTGAGTGCTGTGCAAACAGGCAAAGTTAAGTAGAATTCGCCGCAGTCCGCGATCTGCCGGAGAAAAAAGAAAGAGGTGAATCATGCAGGATACAACAATGGAAACTCGCCTGGCTGAACTGGAAAGTCGCCTGGCATTTCAGGAGATAACCATTGAAGAGCTCAACGTGACGGTGACCGCGCATGAACTGGAAATGGCAAAACTCCGCGACCATCTGCGTTTATTGACGGAGAAGCTCAAGGCAACGCAGCCGTCCCACATCGCGTCGCAGTCTGAAGAGACCCCGCCGCCACATTATTGAGGCATAAAAAAAAGCGGGATATTCCCGCTTTTTTTTATGCCGTATAACGATTAGTGGCAACCGCAACCGCCGCCGTTACCTTTACCGCCACCGCCGCAGCAGCCTTCGCCACCGTGCTCGTGACCATGGTCGTGACCGTGACCACCGCAGCAACCGTCATGACCGTGGTCATGATCGTGGTCGTGACCGTGCGCACCGTGAACGTGGCCGTGAGCCAGCTCTTCTTCGGTCGCTTCGCGGATAGCGACAACTTCTACGTTGAATTTCAGATTCTGGCCAGCCAGCATGTGGTTACCGTCAACCACCACGTGGTCGTCTTCCACTTCGGTAATTTCTACCGGTACTGGCCCCTGGTCAGTTTCAGCCAGGAAACGCATGCCAACCTGCAGTTCGTCAACGCCCATGAAGACGTCTTTAGGAACGCGCTGCACCAGGTTTTCGTCGTACTGACCGTATGCGTCGTTTGCGCCAACAGCAACATCGAATTTGTCGCCAACTTCATGACCGTCCAGCGCTGTTTCCAGGCCAGAAATCAGGGAACCGTGACCATGCAGGTAGTCCAGCGGTGCACTCACCGGAGACTCATCAACCAACACACCGTCTTCTGTACGTACCTGATAGGCCAGGCTGACCACCAGGTCCTTTGCTACTTTCATGATATCTCCTGAGCATGGAAAGAATAGTGGCGCAGATTGTAGCGGAATTCTGCACCCGTGTACCCTCTAGCTTAAAAAAAGCTGCGCCATATCGCTAGTCCGGATGAAAAATCCCGATCACTTGCTCTTCTTTGCGAACGTGCTCGCGCGCCTCTTTATCCGCTTCCCGCATCTGATGACCGCACTTAACACACTCAACAATATCGATATTATTTTCGCGCCACATCGCCAGCGTATCCTGCGCCTGGCAGGACGGACATTTTGCGCCTGCGATAAAACGTTTACGAATTGCCATGGTTACCTCTACTCAAATTCATCCCAGCCATCCAGCTGACGTCGCTCTTGCTGCATCTCTCGTTGGAAAATCTCCTCAAGCTCGCGCCGGGCTTCCCTGGCTCGGGAGATTTGTACCGTATCCGTGTGCATGGGGATCAGTTCCCGCAACATGCGCATATCCAGCCGCCGAAAATGCAGCTGAGCGCGCTGAGCCTGGTGCGGATGCATCCCTAGCGTAACCAGCGTTTTTCGCCCTAACTCCAGCGCACTGGAAAACGTTTCGCGGGAAAACTGCGTCACACCAGCCTGTAATAACTCATGCGCCTCTACACGTCCGCGCGCTCGCGCAAGAATATGCAAATGCGGAAAATACTGTTGGCACTGCTCCACCAGCTTCATAGTGTCTTCAGGTTCATTACAGGTAATAACAATAGACTGTGCGGCTTCTGCACCCGCGGAACGCAACAGATCCACCTGCGTGGCATCACCGTAATAGACCTTATAGCCATATTTGCGCATTAGATTCACTGCGCTAATATCTCTTTCCAGGACGGTAATACGCATTTTATTGGCCATCAACAGACGACCAATAACCTGACCAAAGCGCCCAAAACCCACCACAATCACCTGCGGTTTATCATCTTCCACCCAGGGTTTTTCATCTTCTTCATCCGTGCCGTTAAACTGGCGGGAGAGCCATTTATCAATCAACTTCATCACCAGCGGCGTGGTCATCATCGACAGCGTGACGGTCACTAACAACAGCGCCATTTGGTCACCCTGAAACAGCCGTTGAGAAGAGGCCGTTGAAAACAGCACGAAAGCGAATTCACCGCCCTGACTTAAAACCCCGGCAAACTGCATCCGTTCTGAGCTTCTCATGCCGTTAAGACGCGCCAGTACATATAGCACCAGCATTTTTACTACCACCAGCACTATCACGCTCGCCGCCACCCACAAAATATGGGTATAGAGCACGCCAAGATTAAGCGACATACCTACGGAGATAAAAAACAGGCCAAGCAACAGGCCTTTAAACGGATCGATTGCCGTTTCCAGCTCATGTCGGTATTCGCTTTCCGCCAGCAGAACGCCCGCGATAAAGGTCCCCAGCGCCATCGACAGACCCAGCGCATCCATAAATAAAGCAGAACCCAGCACTAACAGCAGCGTGGCGGCGGTGAACACTTCCCGCACGCCAGAATCCGCAATAAAGCGGAAAACCGGACGCAGCAAATAACGCCCACCTATCAGCATGCCGGCAAAGGCCAGCACCTTCATCCCCACTTTGATCCAGTCAAAATGTTCGTCAGCAGACCCCGCCAGCAGCGGAACCAGCGCCAATGCGGGGATCACCGCCAGATCCTGAAATAGCAGCACCGAAAAGCCCAGTTGTCCGGATTCACTGCGATTCATGCCTTTTTCGCGCATCAACTGTAGCGCCATAGCGGTCGATGACATCGCCAGACCAATGCCGCCAACCACTGCCGCCTGCCAGGAGAACGCTGTAAGCATCAGTAGCCCTGCCAGCACGACCGCACTTAGCATCACCTGCGCGGCGCCGACGCCAAAAATTGAACGCCGCAATTGCCAAAGTTTGGCTGGATTAAGTTCCAGCCCAATGATGAACATCAGAAAAACTACGCCCAGTTCGGAAAAGTGTAAGATTTCATCCACATCGCTGATGAACCCTAATCCCCATGGGCCAATAGCAATCCCCGCCAGCAAGTAACCCAGCACCGGACCGATACCCAGTTTTGAGGCCAGAGGAACAGCAGCCACCGCCGCGAAGAGGAACAACACGCCGGCTGTCAATAAATCAGAACCTTCCATCAGCGGCCTCCCACAGGGATCGGATTCGTCAGCCAGTCACCATACGCTTTCGCATGGCTGTCCAGCTCCTGTTTCGTTTGCCGTCTGGCCCAGTAGACAATGATAGGGCTCATCCAGTGCATGCGGCACATACCGGCCGTTAGCTCAAAAGGGCGCAGTACATCGCTCATTGGATAACGGTTTAGCGCGTCATAGCGGTAGGCGCTTTCCGGCTCGCCGGTAGTGATAACGCTCCGCCAGTACTTTCCCGCCAGTTGATTCCCCCCGGGGCCGCTGGCAAATCCTCGGCTCAGTACACGGTCAAGCCACTCCTTTAACAACGCCGGGCAGCTATAGGTGTAGAGCGGATGCTGAAAAACAATCACATCATGCTCGCGCAGCAGCGCCTGCTCATGCGGAATGTCGATAAAAAAGTCAGGATAGTGCGCGTACAGGTCGTGCACGGTAACATTGCTGAGCTGCATGGCCGGTTTAAGCAGTACCCGGTTCGCGACCGAGTCCTGAGATTCCGGATGGGCATACAGCAGCAAGACTTTCGCTGGCTGGAACATCATCCCCCTCCCGGTTTTGTCTTTTGTCTATTTTCGACGTTTTGGGCTACCATTGCGCCTCGGTGCGGCAAATAGCCCACACATTACATTATCATAATGATAAATTAACATAGTCTGAACATACGGCGCCTTATGATTGTTTTCTCATCGTTACAAATTCGTCGCGGCGTGCGCGTCTTGCTGGAAAATGCCACGGCCACCATTAATCCAGGGCAGAAAGTTGGCCTGGTAGGTAAAAATGGCTGCGGTAAATCTACCCTGCTGGCATTGCTGAAAAATGAACTCAGCGCCGACGCCGGAGGATTTACCTATCCGGGAAACTGGCAGCTCGCGTGGGTTAATCAGGAAACGCCTGCGTTGCCACAGCCGGCGTTGGAGTATGTGATTGACGGCGACCGCGAGTATCGTCAACTGGAAGCACAGTTGAACGATGCCAACGAACGTAACGATGGACACGCCATTGCCACCGTCCATGGCAAGCTGGATGCCATCGACGCCTGGACTGTGCGCTCACGCGCCGCCAGCCTGCTGCATGGCCTCGGCTTCTCCAACGAACAGCTTGAACGTCCCGTCAGCGATTTCTCCGGTGGCTGGCGTATGCGTCTCAACCTGGCTCAGGCGCTGATTTGCCGTTCAGACCTGCTGCTGCTCGATGAACCGACCAACCACCTCGATCTCGACGCGGTGATCTGGCTGGAAAGATGGCTGAAAAGCTATCAGGGCACGCTGATTTTGATCTCCCACGACCGCGACTTCCTCGATCCGGTGGTGGATAAAATTATTCATATCGAACAGCAAACGATGTTCGAGTACACCGGTAACTACAGTGCGTTTGAAATCCAGCGAGCGACCCGCCTCGCACAGCAACAGGCAATGTACGAAAGCCAGCAGGAGCGCGTGGCGCATCTGCAAAGCTATATCGATCGTTTCCGCGCTAAAGCCACCAAAGCAAAGCAGGCGCAGAGCCGTATCAAAATGCTGGAACGCATGGAGCTGATTGCCCCTGCGCACGTGGACAACCCGTTCCACTTCAGCTTCCGCGAGCCGGAAAGCCTGCCGAACCCGCTGTTAAAGATGGAAAAGGTCAGCGCCGGCTACGGCGACCGCGTCATTCTCGATTCGATCAAACTGAATCTGGTACCGGGGTCTCGCATCGGCCTGCTCGGACGCAACGGCGCGGGTAAATCTACGCTGATTAAGTTGCTGGCCGGCGAACTGGCCCCCATCAACGGCGAGATTGGCCTGGCAAAAGGCATCAAGCTGGGTTACTTCGCACAGCACCAGCTGGAGTTTTTGCGCGCCGATGAATCACCGATTCAGCACCTGGCGCGCATGGCGCCGCAGGAGCTGGAGCAGAAACTGCGAGACTACCTCGGCGGATTCGGCTTCCAGGGCGATAAAGTCAGCGAAGAGACTCGCCGCTTCTCCGGAGGTGAAAAAGCGCGTCTGGTGCTGGCATTGATCGTCTGGCAGCGCCCGAACCTGCTGCTGCTTGATGAACCGACCAACCACCTGGATTTGGATATGCGTCAGGCGCTGACCGAAGCGCTGATCGATTTCGAAGGCGCACTGGTTGTGGTCTCGCACGACCGTCACCTGATTCGCTCTACTACCGATGACCTCTATCTGGTGCACGACAAGAAAGTCGAGCCGTTTGATGGCGATCTTGAGGATTATCAGCAGTGGCTGAGCGATGTGCAAAAACAGGAAAACCAGAGCGACGAACCGGCAAAAGAGAGCGTTAACAGCGCCCAGGCACGTAAAGACCAGAAGCGTCGCGAAGCTGAACTACGCACCCTGACGCAACCGCTACGTAAAGAGATTACCCGTCTGGAAAAAGAGATGGAGAAACTGCACGCACAGCTGGCACAGGCGGAAGAAAAACTCGGCGATAGCGAACTGTACGACCAAAGCCGCAAAGCCGAACTCACAGCATGCTTGCAGCAGCAGGCCAGTGCGAAATCCGGACTGGAAGAGTGCGAGATGGCCTGGCTGGAGGCTCAGGAACAGCTTGAGCAGATGCTGGCCGAGTAATCATGAGTGCCGGATAAGGCGAAGCCGCCATCCGGCACTATAGCCGATGATTGCCTGCTGACTGACTCGCGACAAAATCACATATTGGCTAACCCGCACGCGCTGTGCGCGGTATAGTTATTCTTTCCGATTATTAATTGCTCTGGTGTTATGGTTGAAATCACGTCCACAGAAATAACTCCACCTACCGACGATTCTCGAGAATTCCGTCCGATGCGCGGTATTAGTAACCGCCATCTGCAGACGATGCTGCCGCGTTTAATTCGCCGCAAGGTGAAGTTCGACGCCCACTGGCAGCGTCTGGAATTGCCCGACGGTGATTTTGTCGATCTGGCATGGAGTGAAGATCCGCAACAGGCGAAACATAAACCGCGCCTGGTGGTTTTTCACGGTCTGGAAGGCAGTCTGAACAGCCCGTACGCACATGGCCTGATTGAAGCAGCGCAAAAGCGCGGCTGGCTGGGCGTGGTGATGCATTTTCGCGGCTGCAGCGGCGAACCCAATCGTCTGAACCGTATTTATCACTCCGGTGAGACAGAAGATGGCACCTGGTTTTTACACTGGCTGGCACGTGAGTTCGGTCGCGTGCCGACCGCGGCGGTAGGCTATTCGCTCGGTGGAAACATGCTGGCCTGCCTGCTGGCAAAAGAAGGTACTGAGATTCCAATTGATGCCGCGGTTATCGTTTCCGCGCCTTTCGTGCTGGAAGCCTGTAGTTACCATATGGACAAGGGATTCTCCCGGGTCTATCAGCGCTACCTGCTAAACCTGTTGAAAGCCAATGCCTCGCGTAAGCTAGAGGCGTATCCAGGATCGCTGCCGGTGAGTCTGGGCCAGTTGAAATCTCTGCGTCGCATTCGCGATTTTGACGATCTGATCACCGCCAAAATCCATGGTTTCGCCGATGCTATAGACTATTACCGTCAGTGTAGCGCTATGCCGTTGCTCAACCAGATCGCCAAACCCACGCTGATTATCCATGCCAAAGACGATCCGTTTATGGATCATCACGTGATCCCTAAACCGGAAAATCTGCCCTCACAGGTAGAGTATCAACTGACGGAACACGGCGGCCACGTCGGATTCATTGGCGGCACGGTGCGCCGTCCTGAGATGTGGCTGGAATCCAGAATCCCGGACTGGCTGACAACGTATCTGGAGGCATCATCATGATCATCCCCTGGCAAGACATCTCCCCGGACGCGCTGGACAATCTGATTGAAAGCTTTGTCTTGCGCGAAGGCACCGATTATGGTGAACATGAACGCTCGCTCGAACAAAAAGTCGCCGACGTCAAACGCCAACTACAATCTGGTGAAGCCGTGCTGGTATGGTCCGAACTGCATGAAACGGTCAACATTATGCCGAGGAAGCAGATTCACGAGTAATCCGTAGCCGACGGCCGACTATAATAAAAATTCAACCTATTCATGGAGTTGTTATGTCTGCCAAACATCCGGTGATTGCGGTAACAGGGTCCAGCGGCGCGGGGACCACCACCACCAGCCTCGCGTTTCGTAAAATTTTCGCGCAGTTAAATCTGCGCGCTGCCGAGGTGGAAGGTGACAGTTTTCATCGTTATACCCGTCCGGAAATGGACATGGCGATTCGCAAAGCGCGCGATGCCGGGCGGCATATCAGCTATTTCGGCCCCGAAGCTAATGACTTCGGTCTGCTGGAGCAAACCTTCATCGAATACGGCCAGACGGGCAAAGGTCAGTCGCGAAAATATCTGCACACTTACGATGAGGCCGTACCGTGGAATCAGGTTCCGGGTACATTTACGCCCTGGCAGCCGCTGCCTGAACCGACGGATGTCCTGTTCTATGAAGGACTGCACGGCGGCGTCGTAACCCCACAGCAAAACGTGGCCCGGCATGTCGATCTGCTGGTTGGCGTAGTGCCGATCGTGAACCTGGAATGGATTCAGAAGCTGACCCGCGATACCAGCGAGCGGGGACACTCGCGCGAAGCGGTGATGGACTCGGTGGTGCGCTCAATGGACGATTACATCAATTACATTACGCCGCAGTTTTCCCGTACGCATATTAACTTCCAGCGCGTACCGACCGTTGATACCTCCAACCCCTTTGCCGCCAAAAGTATTCCATCACTGGATGAAAGCTTTGTCGTGATTCATTTTCGGAACCTGGAAGGGATCGACTTCCCGTGGCTACTGGCCATGCTGCAGGGATCATTCATTTCCCATATCAATACGTTGGTTGTTCCGGGCGGGAAAATGGGTCTGGCAATGGAATTGATTATGCTGCCGCTGGTCCAGCGACTGATGGAAGGCAAAAAGATAGAGTAAGGTGTTATTTTGCCGGATGGCGGCTGATGCCTTATCCGGCCTACGCGTTTATATCCTGTAGGCCTGATAAGTGAAACGCCATCAGGCATCACATCACGAAGCAGCAACCACTTCATAGGAGTGGGTAATGTTCACCGCCTTTTCCAGCATCAGCGCCACAGAGCAATATTTTTCCGCAGAGAGATCGACTGCGCGCGAAACGGACGCATCTTTCAGATCGTTACCCGTTACGATGAAATGCAGGTTAATGTGGGTAAACAGGCGCGGCGCTTCATCACGACGCTCTGAGGTCAGTTTCACTTCGCAGTTGGTCACATCCTGACGACCTTTTTGCAGGATCGAAACCACATCAATTGCGCTGCAACCGCCCGCAGCCATTAATACCATTTCCATCGGGCTCGGCGCTTTATCACCGGAGTTACCGTCCATCAAAATTTGGTGACCAGAGGCGGACTCACCGAGGAAGGTTAACCCCTCAACCCACTTTACACGCGCTTGCATATTTCGTAACTCCAATGTTTCAATTTTCCTGACAGATTACGCGTACATAACAATTCTCGCAACGGAAGGCGACCTGCGTCATGCTGAAGCGAGACACCAGGAGACACACGGCGAAAGCTATGCTAAAACAGTCAGGATGCTACAGTAATACATTGACGTACTGCATGTATGCAGAGGACATCACATTACAGGCTGCAGTTAATTTTTGACAGCCCCTTTCCCAGGTAGCGGGAAGCATATTTTTGCAAACCCAGAGGCAGCGTCGTTTTCTGGCTCTGGAGACAGCTTATAACAGAGGATAACCGCGCATGGTGCTTGGCAAACCGCAAACAGACCCGACTCTCGAATGGTTCTTGTCTCATTGCCATATTCATAAGTACCCATCGAAGAGCACGCTGATTCACCAGGGTGAAAAAGCGGAAACGTTGTATTACATCGTTAAAGGCTCAGTGGCAGTGCTGATCAAAGATGAAGAAGGGAAAGAAATGATCCTTTCTTATCTGAATCAGGGCGATTTTATTGGTGAATTAGGCCTCTTCGAAGAAGGTCAGGAACGTAGCGCCTGGGTACGTGCCAAAACCGCATGTGAAGTCGCTGAAATTTCATACAAAAAATTTCGCCAATTAATCCAGGTCAACCCGGATATTCTGATGCGCCTGTCTTCACAGATGGCTCGTCGCCTGCAGGTCACGTCTGAAAAAGTCGGCAACCTAGCCTTCCTCGACGTAACGGGTCGTATCGCGCAGACTCTGCTGAATCTGGCGAAACAGCCTGATGCGATGACCCACCCGGACGGCATGCAGATTAAAATCACCCGTCAGGAAATCGGCCAGATCGTTGGCTGCTCCCGTGAGACCGTTGGTCGTATTCTGAAGATGCTGGAAGATCAAAACCTGATCTCCGCACACGGTAAGACCATCGTCGTCTACGGCACCCGTTAACCCCATCGAAGTGGCGCGTTACTCAGTGATGCGCCACTTTTGTTTACACCGATGTGGCGAAGACTGATATACCACCCAGAGATCAACTACGCACTACGGCAGACGCTGGTGCTATGTTTACCTGTGGCTGTTGGTCTGATCATCGGTCAGCTTCATCTGGGACTCCTCTTCTCCCTGGTCCCTGCCTGCTGCAACATTGCCGGTCTTGATACCCCGCATAAGCGCTTTTTCAAACGTTTAGCTATTGGCGCGTCTTTGTTTGCCGGTTGCAGTCTGATCATGCAGTTGCTGCTGGCACAGGCCATACCGCTGCCGCTTATCCTCACCGGACTGACGCTGATTCTTGGCGTAACCGCCGAGCTAAGCCCTCTGCATGCCAGACTGTTACCGGCCTCACTTATCGCCGCGATTTTCACGCTAAGCCTGGTCGGGAACATGCCCGTCTGGGAACCGTTGCTGATCTATGCGCTGGGCACGTTATGGTACGGCCTGTTCAACTGGTTCTGGTTCTGGATGTGGCGCGAGCAGCCGCTCCGTGAATCGCTCAGCTTGTTGTACCGTGAATTAGCCGATTACTGTGAGGCTAAGTACAGCCTGCTGACCCAGCATGCCGATCCGGAAAAAGCGCTGCCTCCCCTGCTGGTTCGCCAGCAGAAAGCGGTGGATCTGATTACCCAGTGCTACCAGCAAATGCATATGCTGTCGGCGCATCGCAACAACGATTACAAGCGCCTGCTGCGTGCCTTTCAGGAGGCACTGGACTTGCAGGAGCATATTTCCGTCAGCCTCCACCAGCCGGAAGAGGTGCAAAAGCTGGTCGAACGTAGCCACGCCGAACAGGTGATTCGCTGGAATGCGCGCACCGTCGCCGAACGCCTTCGGGTACTGGCTGATGATATTCTGTATCACCGCTTGCCGACCCGTTTCTCGATGGACAAGCAGATTGGCACGCTGGAGAAAATCGCCAACCAGCATCCGGACAATCCGGTGGGACAATTTTGCTACTGGCACTTCAGCCGTATTGCCCGCGTGCTACGCACCCAGCGACCGCTGTACGCCCGAGATTTAATGGCGGACAAGCAGCGTCGGTTGCCGCTGATCCCGGCCCTGAAAAACTATCTGTCGTTGAAATCGCCGGCGCTGCGTAATGCCGGACGCATCAGTGTCATGCTAAGTATCGCCAGCCTGATGGGCAGCGCTTTACACCTGCCAAAGCCTTACTGGATTTTGATGACGATCCTGTTCGTCACGCAAAATGGCTACGGAGCAACCCGGGTACGTATTTTACACCGTTCAGCAGGAACGCTCGTTGGACTGGTCATTGCCGGGGTCACCCTGCACTTTCATATTCAGGAAGGTTACACGCTGGCAGGCATGCTGCTGATTACCCTGGGTAGCTATCTGATCATGCGCAAAAACTACGGCTGGGCTACCGTCGGCTTTACGGTCACGGCGGTATACACCCTGCAACTGCTGACGCTGAACGGAGAACAGTTTATCGTGCCGCGGTTTGTCGATACGGTTATTGGCTGCTTAATCGCCTTTGGCGGTACACTCTGGCTGTGGCCGCAGTGGCAGAGCGGCCTGCTGCGTAAGAACGCCCATGATGCGTTAGAAGCCGATCAGGAGGCCATTCGCCTGATCCTCAGCAACGATCCGCAGGCCACGCCGCTGGCGTATCAACGCATGCGGGTCAATCAGGCGCATAACACGTTGTTCAACTCACTGAACCAGGCGATGCAGGAGCCAGGATTCAACTCGCACTACCTGGCGGACATGAAACTGTGGGTCACGCACAGCCAGTTCATCGTCGAGCACATCAACGCGATGACCACACTGGCAAGGGAACACACAATGCTGACGCCGGATTTAGCGCAGCGGTATCTGGAATCCTGTGAAATTGCGCTCCAGCGCTGTCAGCAGCGGCTGGAATATGACGGACCGGGAAGCTCAGGCGATGTGAATATTCTCGAAGCGCCAGAGATGCTGTCCCACGGTCCGTTAAGCACCCTTGAGCAGCATCTGCAACGGATACTGGGGCATCTGAACACCATGCACACCATTTCGTCGGTAGCATGGCGTCAGCGACCGCACCACGGAATCTGGCTGAGCCGCCGTCTGCGGGACATGAAAGGTTAAGATCGACTGCCGGATGCGCTGTGCTTATCCGGCAACAGGTAATCAGGCAACGACTTTCGCTACCGCTTGTGCGAAACGCTGCATCCCTTCATCGATATCCGCCTGCTCAACTACCAGCGACGGCGCGAAACGCATCACGTCCGGTCCGGCGTTGAGTACCATCACCCCTTCGTGCGCGGCGGCATACAGGAAATCGCGCGCCCGGCCTTTAAACTGCGGCTTCAGCTCGGCGCCAATCAGCAGCCCCATCCCGCGAATCTCGCTGAAAATGTCGAACTGTTGATCAATCTTGTGCAAATGCTGGACAAACGTCTGACGTTTGGCCTGAATACCTTCCAACACTTCCGGCGTGTTGATGATATCAAACGCGGCCCCCGCAACTGCGCAGGCCAACGGATTACCACCGTAAGTGGAACCGTGCGAACCCACATGAAATGCGGAGGCAATCTCTTGGGTGGTCAGCACCGCGCTCACCGGGAAGCCGCCGCCGAGAGCCTTCGCGCTGGTGAGGATATCCGGCGTCACGCCATAGTGCATATAGGCAAACAGATCGCCGGTACGGCCCATCCCGCTCTGCACTTCATCCAATACCAATAGCGCCTGGTGTTGGTCGCAAAGTTCACGCAAACCTTGCAGGAATTCCGGCGTTGCCGCAGTGACGCCACCTTCCCCCTGAATAGGCTCAACTACCACCGCACAGGTGTGATCGTCCATCACCGCTTTGACCGCATGCAGATCGTTAAACGGTACATGGATGATATCCGCTGGTTTTGGTCCAAAGCCGTCAGAGTATTTCGGCTGCCCGCCGACGGACACGGTAAACAGCGAACGGCCGTGAAACGCATTATGGAAGGCAATGATTTTGGTTTTGAACGGGCTATGGCGCACGCAGGCATAGTGGCGCGCCAGCTTAAAGGCGGTTTCGTTAGCTTCGGTACCCGAGTTCATGAACAGCACGCGCTCGGCGAAGGTCGCATCAATGATTTTACGGCCCAGGCGCAACGCCGGTTCGTTGGTGAAAACGTTGCTGGTATGCCACAGGGTTTCACCCTGGGTTTTTAACGCCTCCACCAGGGCCGGATGGCAATGTCCTAGTGCAGTAACTGCAATGCCGCCCGCGAAATCAACATACTCTTTGCCCTGTTGATCCCAGACTCGACTCCCTTTTCCTTTTACCGGGATAAACTCAGCCGGTGCATAAATCGGCAGAATCACTTCATCGAATGTCGCGCGCGTAATTGCAGTTTGTTCAGTTGCCATGTCATTGCCACCCTGTTAAGCAGAAATGTTAGTGAAATTATAATCACAAAATATGAATAAAAAATCACTGAATAGCAACCACAAATCACCTGTTGAGGAAATTAGCCAGCAGTTGATGCCCCTGTTCGCTGAGAATACTTTCCGGGTGAAACTGCACACCTTCCATATCCCACTCGCGGTGACGAATGCCCATAATCTCCTGCGTTTCACTCCAGGCCGTCACCTCAAAGCAGTCAGGAAGCGTCGCGGGGGCAACCACCAGAGAGTGGTAGCGCGTCACCGTTAATGGGTTGGCGAGCCCCTGAAAAACACCCTGCCCGTTATGCGTAATTGGCGAGGTTTTACCGTGCATCACTTTAGCTGCCCGAACCACTGTCGCGCCAAAGGCCTGCGCCATAGCCTGATGTCCCAGACAAACACCCAGCAGGGGCGTCTTGCCCGCGAAATGACGAATAACATCCAATGAGATCCCAGCGTCATCCGGCGTGCAGGGGCCTGGGGATATTACGATTTTTTGCGGGCTTAGCGCGTCGATTTGCGCCAGCGTCAGTTCGTCGTTGCGCCTGACAAGGACATCAGCGCCCAGTTCGCAGAAGTATTGGTACAGGTTCCAGGTAAAAGAATCATAGTTATCGATAAGCAGGATCATGGCGGCTCCGGTACATAAGAACCGCGCTATTCTACTCAGTTTCCGGGGCTTCGCTTACCACTTTACGAAATATCGCCCGAAGCGCAGACAGGTCACCCATCGCCCCACTCTGATTAGCCAGGTTCCACTCCTCAACCGGAATGTCATCCCAGCTCAATATATACCCGGCATGAATCGCTAACTGTTCGAAAAAAATTCGCTGTGCCAGACCGCTGCCAATACGAAACGGATGCAGCACGTTGATTTCGCAATAATAGTGCGCAAGACGATCCACAAACTTATCTTCCGGTAACCCCACCAACCAGGACTCGTCTTCCAGGTCCTGCATCAGCGCATTGCCCTCTTTCTCGATATAAGCGAAATGACAAAAGCGGGTATCGCCCTGGTAAATATCCACTTCTCGCAGATGTCCCGCCCAGTCAAAAATATCCCGATACAGTTGGCGATGAATGGCGCACAGATGCGGCAAGCCCCGTTTAAGCGGGCCTAATTCGATAGTGGCCGCACGCAGCGCCGTCAGTTCATACGCCGCCTGCGCCAGGCGCTGTGCCTGATGAATCCCCAGACGGTTACGCATGACATTCAGGCCCGGATACAAATAGGGATCGCGTCCATCACCGAATTTATCGCTCATAGTGCCCCCTCAACTCTTCAAGACGCGCCAGGGCGTCTTCCGTGCTCAAAGTCACCCGTGGAATATCCACGCCTTCCAGCCGCCGACTGGCCTGGAAATTGGCATTTCGCCGTTGTTCCCAGAGTCTGGACTTTTGTTTATCGGTGAGTTTTTTCACGTGACCTCCCTGAATGAGCCGACACTTGCCACAAGTATAAGCGGCAATTTCAGGTTACGCAGAGAAGGGAAAGAACGCGGACAGGAACTGCCCGCGCAAAAGACGTTTACGGCAGGACTTTGGCAGACAGGATAACAATCGGTTTTGACGGGACATTCTGGTAAGGACCAACATCATGGGTCTGCACCTGAGAGATCTTATCCGCGACATCCATACCTTTCACAACTTTACCGAAGACCGCGTACCCAAAGTCGCGCTGGCCGTGATCGAGGAACGCATTGTCTGCAATATTGATAAAGAACTGGCTGGTCGCGCTGTCTTTATCTGCTGTACGCGCCATGGCAATCGTGCCGCGGGTATTACGCAGTCCGTTATCAGCTTCATTCTTGATTGGCGGGTTAGGTTTCTTCTGCTGCATCTGCTCGGTAAAACCGCCGCCCTGCACCATGAAGCCAGGGATCACGCGGTGGAACGTGGTGTTGTTATAGAAACCGCTGTTGACATAATCGACAAAGTTTTGCACTGAAACCGGGGCTTTCTGACTGTTCAGCTCCAGCTCAATGTTACCGGCAGAGGTTGTCAGCAGGACATGCGGGTCACCTTTTGCTGCCAGTGCTGCGGGAGAGAGAGCAGAAAGAGCGAGAACAGCTGCAACAGCCGCCAGAGTCGATTTGAGCATGAGAATTCCTTAACAAGAGCAGAAATGAAGCAAGTGAATTGATTCTAAAGAGCCTTCAAGAACAAGGCCATCCCTTTACTTAATTTTACGTACTTGAAACAAATGTAACCTTATAGCCTCAAGATTCAATGCGATCTAGATCACATAAAAAAATGTAACGTAGCAAGTAATTACCAATAAACATTTAAATGCATCACTAAAGCGCCTAAAATCTGCCCGCTCACGGCGCAGTCAATGCGCCTAACACTTCTATACAGGCCAGTCATGACTAACAGCAATCGCATCAAGCTCACATGGATTAGCTTTCTCTCCTACGCCCTGACAGGCGCGTTGGTAATTGTCACCGGGATGGTGATGGGAAACATCGCAGATTACTTCCATTTGCCCGTTTCCAGTATGAGTAACACCTTCACCTTTCTGAATGCCGGCATTCTGATCTCTATTTTTCTGAATGCCTGGCTGATGGAAATTGTGCCACTGAAAACCCAGTTGCGCTTTGGCTTTATCCTGATGGTTCTGGCGGTCGCCGGACTGATGCTCAGCCATAGCCTGGCCTTGTTCTCAGCCGCCATGTTTGTACTGGGTCTGGTGAGCGGTATCACCATGTCGATTGGTACGTTCCTGGTGACTCAGATGTACGAAGGTCGCCAGCGCGGTTCCCGCCTGCTGTTTACTGACTCCTTCTTCAGCATGGCCGGCATGATTTTCCCGATGGTGGCAGCATTCCTGTTAGCGCGCAGCATCGAATGGTATTGGGTTTATGCCTGCATCGGCCTGGTATACGTCGCCATTTTCCTGCTGACCTTCGGCTGCGAATTCCCGGCGCTGGGTAAACACGCGCAGCAATCGGACGCGCCTGTGGTAAAAGAAAAATGGGGCATTGGCGTGCTGTTCCTGGCGATCGCCGCGCTGTGCTACATCCTCGGTCAGTTGGGCTTTATCTCCTGGGTGCCGGAATACGCCAAAAGTCTGGGCATGAGCCTGAACGACGCAGGTAAACTGGTCAGCGACTTCTGGATGTCTTACATGGTTGGCATGTGGGCATTTAGCTTTATCCTGCGTTTCTTCGATTTGCAGCGCATCCTGACCGTACTGGCTGGTGTGGCTACCGTCCTGATGTATCTGTTTATCACCGGTACGCCGGAGCATATGCCGTGGTTCATTCTGACGTTGGGCTTCTTCTCCAGCGCGATTTATACCACCATCATTACCCTCGGCTCCCAGCAGACGAAGGTCGCATCACCTAAACTGGTTAACTTCGTTCTGACCTGTGGCACCATCGGTACTATGCTCACCTTCGTGGTCACTGGCCCTATCGTGGCGCACAGCGGTCCGCTGGCGGCATTGCAGACGGCTAACGGCTTGTATGCGGTCGTATTCGTGATGTGCTTTATTCTTGGGTTCGTCACGCGTCATCGCCAGCATAACGCACCCGCAACGCATTAATCTGAGTGCCGGATGGCGATGCTAACGTATCTTATCCGGCCTACAAGACAAGCTGTTCGTAGGCCGGATAAGGCGCAGATGCCCTCCGGCCTATTCCCGCGCCCTCTTCTTTCTCTGGTGCTGTAGGCCAATTCTTACAAAAACCCCTTAATTTGTACGCTATTTATACAAACACGAAAAGCCTGTTAATTCCGTAACTTATAAAAATGCAGTTAAATCAGCTATATACCTCTTAAGGAGTATATAAAGGCGAATTTGATTTGCATCAATAAGCGGGGTTGCTGAATCGTTAAGGTAGGCAGTAATAGAAAAGAAATCGAGGCAAAAATGAGCAAAGTCAGACTCGCTATTATCGGTAATGGTATGGTCGGCCATCGCTTTATTGAGGATCTTCTTGATAAATCCGACGCTGCCAATTTTGATATTACCGTCTTCTGTGAAGAACCCCGCAAAGCGTACGACCGTGTCCACCTGTCGTCCTACTTCTCCCACCACACCGCCGAAGAACTTTCTCTGGTGCGTGAAGGATTCTACGAGAAGCATGGCGTTAAGGTGTTAGTGGGCGAGCGCGCAATCACCATCAACCGCCAGGAGAAGGTGATCCACTCCAGCGCGGGTCGTACGGTCTATTACGATAAGCTGATCATGGCGACAGGCTCTTATCCGTGGATCCCGCCGATTAAAGGTTCGGAAACCCAAGACTGCTTCGTTTACCGCACCATCGAAGACCTCAACGCCATTGAGTCTTGCGCGCGCCGTAGCAAACGTGGTGCCGTCGTCGGCGGTGGCCTGCTGGGCCTGGAAGCCGCCGGTGCGCTGAAAAGCCTCGGCGTTGAAACCCACGTGATTGAATTTGCCCCGATGCTGATGGCCGAACAGCTGGATCACATGGGTGGCGAGCAGTTACGTCGCAAAATTGAAAGCATGGGCGTGCGTGTCCACACCAGCAAAAACACTAAAGAGATCGTCCAGGAAGGCACCGAAGCGCGCAAAACCATGCGTTTTGCCGACGGTAGCGAACTGGAAGTCGATTTCATCGTCTTTTCTACCGGTATTCGCCCACGCGACAAACTGGCCACCCAATGCGGCCTCGACGTTGCGCCGCGCGGTGGTATTGTGATTAACGATACCTGCCAGACTTCTGATCCGGACATCTATGCCATCGGCGAATGCGCCAGCTGGAACAACCGCGTGTATGGTCTGGTCGCTCCAGGCTACAAAATGGCGCAGGTTGCCGTTGACCATATTCTCGAAACCGAAAACGCCTTTGAAGGCGCGGATCTGAGCGCCAAGCTGAAGCTGCTTGGTGTTGACGTCGGCGGGATTGGCGACGCGCATGCGCGCACGCCGGGCGCCCGTAGCTACGTCTATCTCGACGAAAGCAAAGAAGTCTACAAACGCCTCATCGTTAGCGAAGATAACAAAACCCTGCTCGGGGCGGTTTTAGTCGGTGACACCAGCGATTACGGCAACCTGCTGCAGTTGGTGCTGAACGCCATCGAACTGCCGGAAAACCCAGACTCACTGATTCTGCCAGCTCACGCGGGCAGCGGTAAGCCGTCTATCGGTGTCGATAAACTGCCGGACAGCGCGCAGATTTGCTCCTGCTTCGACGTCACCAAAGGCATGCTGATCGCCGCTATCAACAAAGGCTGCCACACCGTTGCGGCGCTGAAAGCTGAAACCAAAGCTGGTACCGGCTGCGGCGGGTGTATCCCGTTGGTAACGCAGGTCCTGAACGCTGAACTGGCGAAACAGGGGATCGAAGTTAACAACAACCTGTGTGAACACTTCCCGTACTCGCGTCAGGAACTTTTCCATCTGATCCGTGTAGAAGGAATTAAAACCTTCGAAGAGCTGCTGGCAAAACACGGGAAAGGCTACGGCTGTGAAGTGTGTAAACCAACCGTAGGTTCCCTGCTGGCCTCCTGCTGGAATGAGTACATCCTCAAACCACAGCACACGCCGCTGCAGGACACTAACGACAACTTCCTGGCGAACATCCAGAAAGACGGTACCTACTCCGTGATCCCGCGCTCTGCGGGCGGAGAAATAACTCCTGAAGGCCTGGTGGCCGTGGGCCGTATCGCGCGTGAATTTAACCTGTATACCAAAATCACCGGTTCTCAGCGTATCGGCTTGTTCGGCGCGCAAAAAGATGACCTGCCGGAAATCTGGCGTCAGCTGATTGAAGCGGGCTTTGAAACCGGTCACGCATACGCCAAAGCGCTGCGTATGGCGAAAACCTGCGTAGGCAGCACCTGGTGCCGTTATGGCGTCGGCGATAGCGTCGGATTCGGCGTGGAGCTGGAAAACCGCTACAAGGGCATTCGTACCCCGCACAAAATGAAATTCGGCGTCTCCGGCTGTACCCGTGAATGTGCGGAAGCTCAGGGCAAAGACGTGGGTATCATCGCCACTGAGAAAGGCTGGAACTTGTACGTTTGCGGTAACGGCGGGATGAAACCTCGTCATGCAGACCTGCTGGCAGCGGATATCGACCGCGAAACGCTGCTCAAATACCTTGATCGTTTCATGATGTTCTACATCCGTACCGCCGACAAACTGACCCGAACCGCACCATGGTTAGACAACCTGGAAGGCGGTATCGAATATCTGAAATCGGTCATCATCGACGACAAACTGGGGCTGAACCAGCACCTGGAAGAAGAGATGGCCCGTCTGCGTGAAGCGGTGGTCTGCGAGTGGACAGAGACAGTTAACACCCCATCCGCACAGGTTCGCTTCAAACACTTTATCAACAGCGATCAACGCGATCCGAATGTCCAGGTTGTGCCTGAACGTGAACAACATCGTCCGGCCACGCCCTATGAGCGTATCCCGGTGACTCTGGTGGAGGAAAACGCATGAGCCAGTGGAAAAACATCTGCAAAATCGATGACATTCTGCCTGCAACAGGCGTCTGCGCCCTGTTAGGTAGCGAGCAAGTTGCGATTTTCCGCCCGTATCACAGCGACCAGGTGTTTGCGATCAGCAACATCGACCCGTTCTTTGAATCCAGCGTGCTTTCTCGTGGGCTGATTGCTGAACATCAGGGCGAATTGTGGGTCGCCAGCCCGCTGAAAAAACAGCGCTTTCGCTTAAGCGATGGTCTGTGCATGGAAGACGAACAGTTCTCCGTGAAACATTACGAAGCGCGAGTGAAAGACGGCACGGTGCAACTGCGCGGTTAATAACTTTTTGGGAGGCGCAACGCCTCCCCTTTTTTGACGTATTTGTAGGTCTTTTATTTGTAGGCCTGTTAAGCGTAGCGCTATCCGGCCTACGGTTACGATTTCTTTTTATTGTTTGTACTTCAAGGATAATCAACACATGTTCACAGACACTATTAATAAGTGTGCGGCTAACGCTGCGCGCATCGCACGCCTCTCGGCTAATAACCCGCTCGGATTCTGGATCAGTTCGGCAATGGCAGGAGCCTATGTGGGTCTCGGCATCATTCTTATTTTCACCCTCGGTAATCTGCTCGACCCGTCCGTACGTCCTCTGGTAATGGGTGCAACCTTTGGTATTGCCTTAACGCTGGTTATTATCGCCGGTTCTGAACTGTTCACCGGACACACGATGTTCCTGACGCTTGGCGTTAAAGCGGGCACCATCAGTCACGGTCAGATGTGGGCAATCCTGCCAAAAACCTGGCTGGGTAACCTGGTCGGATCCGTGTTTGTCGCTCTGCTTTACAGTTGGGGCGGCGGTAGCCTGCTGCCGGTCGATACCAGCATCGTCCATTCGGTGGCGTTGGCGAAAACGACCGCGCCAGCAACGGTCCTGTTCTTTAAAGGCGCGCTGTGTAACTGGTTGGTTTGTCTGGCAATCTGGATGGCAATTCGTACCGAGGGCGCAGCAAAATTCCTCGCTATCTGGTGGTGTCTACTGGCGTTTATCGCTTCCGGTTACGAGCACTCGGTTGCCAACATGACGCTGTTTGCCCTCTCCTGGTTCGGCCACCACAGCGAAGCCTATACCCTGTCAGGAATTGGTCATAACCTGTTGTGGGTGACACTCGGTAATACTTTGTCCGGTGTCGTATTCATGGGATTGGGTTATTGGTATGCTACGCCAAAATCGGAGCGTCCTGCTCCGGCAAAAATCAACCAGCCAGAGGCTACTGCCAATAATTAAGGGGTAATGTCGTGGATCATTTGCCTATATTTTGTCAACTACGTGACCGCGACTGCTTGATCGTCGGCGGTGGTGATGTCGCAGAACGCAAAGCGCGGTTACTGCTGGAAGCGGGCGCCCGTATAACGGTTAATGCGCTGGCGTTTATTCCGCAGTTCACCGTATGGGCAGATGAAGGCATGCTGACGCTGGTTGAGGGACCGTTCGACGAGTCCCTGCTCGACACCTGCTGGCTGGCTATTGCCGCCACCGATGACGATGCCGTCAACCAAAGCGTCAGCACCGCCGCAGAATCACGTCGTATTTTCTGCAACGTGGTCGATGCGCCAAAAGCAGCCAGTTTTATCATGCCCTCCATTATCGACCGCTCGCCGCTGATGGTGGCGGTCTCCTCCGGCGGTACATCGCCGGTGCTTGCCCGTCTGCTACGTGAAAGACTTGAATCTGTGCTGCCTCAGCATCTGGGCCAGGTCGCGCAATATGCAGGCAAGTTACGCGCCCGAGTGAAAGAACAGTTTGCCAGCATGGGTGAACGTCGCCGCTTCTGGGAAAAATTGTTCGTGAATGACCGCCTGGCGCAGTCGCTGGCGAACAGTGACCAGAAAGCCGTCGAGGAAACCACCGAGCAGTTGCTCAGCGAACCGTTGGACCATCGAGGCGAAGTAGTGCTGGTTGGCGCCGGTCCTGGCGATGCCGGGCTGCTGACGCTGAAAGGTCTACAGCAGATCCAGCAAGCGGATGTCGTGGTTTATGACCGTCTGGTATCCGACGACATCATGAACCTAGTACGCCGCGATGCCGACCGGGTGTTCGTCGGTAAACGCGCGGGCTACCACTGCGTACCGCAGGAAGAAATTAACCAGATCCTGCTGCGTGAAGCGCAACAGGGCAAACGCGTCGTACGCCTGAAAGGTGGCGACCCGTTCATCTTTGGCCGTGGTGGCGAAGAGCTGGAAACCCTGTGTCATGCCGGTATTCCATTCTCCGTTGTGCCAGGTATTACCGCAGCATCCGGTTGTTCCGCCTATTCCGGCATTCCACTGACCCATCGAGATTACGCCCAGAGTGTACGTCTGGTCACCGGGCACCTGAAAACCGGCGGCGAGCTGGACTGGGAAAACCTGGCGGCAGAGAAACAGACGCTGGTGTTCTACATGGGCCTCAATCAGGCGGCTACTATCCAGGAAAAACTGATCGAATTTGGCATGCAACCCGATATGTCTGTCGCGCTGGTAGAAAACGGTACCTCCGTGAAGCAACGCGTTGTTAACGGGGTGCTTTCGCAACTCGGCGAACTGGCGCAGCAGGTTGAAAGCCCGGCGCTGATTATCGTCGGCCGCGTGGTTGGACTACGCGATAAGCTGAACTGGTTCTCGAACCATTAATTGAATGCTCAAAAATGCCCTGATATTGGACTGCCCCTATAAAGTTGGACAGTTCATATTCAGGGCATTTATTTATCTTCCGATAGAAATAAATCAAAAAACGATACACGCTATATACTCGCCTCAGTAGCCCAACCGTTAATCATTAATTAAATATATCTTTAAAACATTTAAATTCATTGAAATAATATTTTATATAAAACTTGTTATGTCCTAATCCGGACTACTTTAAATTTATTTTAGTTGATATCTTAACCGCCGAGAAATGGATTTCATCCATTTAAAAATAGATATCTTACAAGGATTTTAACATGCTGAAATTTGCAAAAATCACTATCGTTGCTGGTGTTCTGGCTACGCTGACCGCGTGTACTGGTCATGTCGATAACAAAAAAGATAACTGCACCTACGATTACTTCCTGCATCCGGCAATTTCTATTTCTAAAATTATTGGTGGCTGTGGCCCGGCTGCAGATCTGTAACAGAAGCGATTGCGCAGATACAAAAAAACCGGGAAATCCCCGGTTTTTATATTTATAGGTTAAATGCTCATTCACACGTTACCGCACTTCTCGCCGAGCAGGTAGCGGGCCAGGGTTGTCAGTCCCCTCCTCTTTTAAATATCCGACGCATTTTATATCTTCAGTAAATTGAATATTTATATCTTCATTAAAGTGATTGATATAAGGAAATATGCAAACGGCGAGGCGCTTCATATTTTTTGAGATTCACCAGCGAACAGGCGAAAAAAAACCGGGTAGAACCCGGTTTCTTCAGCAACGCAGAGCGCATTACGGCTTGGCGACAAAACCAATCGCTTCGTAAACCGCTTTCAGCGTAACAGACGCGCGTGCGCTGGCTTTTTCCGCGCCATCTTTCATCACCTGCTGCAGGAAAGCTTCATCGTTACGGAAACGGTGATAACGCTCCTGAAGCTCGGTCAGCATGCCGGAAACGGCCTCTGCGACTTCACCTTTCAGATGACCATACATCTTGCCTTCAAAGTGCTGTTCCAGCTCCGGAATGCTCTGGCCGGTGACGGCAGAGAGGATATCCAGCAGGTTGGAAACACCCGCTTTATTCTGCACGTCGTAGCGTACAACAGGCGGCTCTTCGGAGTCGGTCATCGCACGTTTGATTTTCTTAACCACGGATTTCGGATCTTCCAGCAGGCCGATCACATTGTTGCGGTTGTCATCCGACTTGGACATTTTCTTCGTCGGCTCCAGCAGCGACATCACGCGCGCACCGGATTTAGGAATGAACGGCTCAGGCACTTTGAAGATGTCGCCATACAGGGCGTTGAAGCGCTGGGCGATATCGCGGCTTAGTTCCAGATGCTGTTTCTGATCTTCGCCAACCGGTACCTGGTTGGTCTGATACAGCAGGATGTCTGCCGCCATCAGCACCGGATAATCAAACAGACCGGCGTTGATGTTCTCCGCATAGCGTGCGGATTTATCTTTGAACTGGGTCATACGGCTCAGCTCGCCGAAATAGGTGTAGCAGTTCAGCGCCCAACCTAATTGTGCGTGTTCCGGTACATGAGACTGGACGAAAATGGTGCTTTTTTCAGGATCGATACCGCATGCCAGATACAGCGCCAGCGTATCGAGCGTTGCTTTACGCAGCTGCTGAGCATCCTGACGAACGGTGATGGCATGTTGGTCAACGATGCAGTAGATGCAATGGTAGTCATCCTGCATGCTCACCCACTGACGCAGCGCACCCATATAGTTGCCAATGGTCAATTCACCTGAGGGCTGTGCGCCACTAAAAACGATGGGCTTAGTCATTTTTTGATTCCTGATTTTCGCTATGCGGAAGCCCGAGAACGGGCAGTAGTTCATTAATACGGTCGTAAATAACGTCGGGTTGGCTCAGCGCGATCGACCCGCCGTAGTTGTAGCCATAAGTCAGACCAACGGACGGACAGCCAGCAGCTTTTGCCGCCTGAATATCATTACGTGAATCCCCTACGAAGAGCAATTGCTCAGGCTTAATGCCAAGCTTGCTTGCTACCAGCAGTAGCGGATCCGGATGCGGTTTTTTATTCTGCACGTCGTCACCACCGATGACCACGCTAAAGTATTTGGCGATATCTAACGCCTCAAGCAATGGCGCGACAAACGGGGTCGGTTTGTTGGTCACCAGACCCAGCGGCAATCCTTTCGCATGCATCGCGCCCAGCGTGTCGGCAACATCAGGGAACAGGAATGTCCCCTCTTCTGCGACATCGCCGTAGTATCTGTCGAACAGCTTACGCAAAATACGCACCTGTTCTTCGGCAGGGATATCATCATCAACGGGCGGTTTACCCATTGTCTTACGTAGTGTGGCGCGCTCCTGACGCGACCACGCCAGTGCGCGCTCCATCAGTACATCTGCACCGTTGCCAATCCAGGTGATAACGCGTTCTTCACCGGCAATCGGCAGTTCCAGCGCATACAGCGCCATATCCACCGCTGCGGTTAATCCCGGCGCGCTGTCGACCAGCGTACCGTCGAGGTCAAATGCAACGCCCCGAATATCCTGAAACTTATCCATGACTTACCTTCGCCAGTTCATTGCGCATTTCATCAATGACTTTTTTGTAGTCTGGTTGGTCGAAAATAGCAGAGCCTGCGACAAACATATCTGCACCCGCCGCCGCGATTTCACCAATGTTGTTCACCTTGACGCCGCCGTCCACTTCGAGGCGGATATCGTAGCCAGATTCATCAATACGACGACGCACTTCGCGCAGCTTATCCAGCGTTTGTGGGATAAAGGACTGCCCGCCAAAGCCTGGGTTAACGGACATCAGCAGGATCACATCGAGCTTATCCATGACGTAGTCCAGATAGCTCAGCGGTGTTGCCGGGTTAAACACCAGGCCCGCTTTACAGCCATGCTCTTTGATCAGCTGTAAAGTGCGATCGACATGCTCGGAGGCTTCCGGGTGAAAAGTAATGATGCTCGCGCCGGCGGCGGCGAAGTCCGGGACAATACGATCGACCGGTTTCACCATCAGATGAACGTCAATCGGGGCAGTAATGCCATATTTACGCAGCGATTTCAGTACCATCGGGCCGATGGTCAGGTTCGGTACGTAGTGATTGTCCATGACATCGAAGTGTACGACATCGGCACCGGCAGTCAGCGCTCTCGCGGTGTCCTCACCCAGGCGGGCAAAATCAGCCGACAGAATTGAGGGGGCGATCAAATACTGTTTCATCCGCTTCTCCTTGAGAATTATTTCTTCGCAGGCGTTACAACTCCTGGTTTATACAGTGCCAGCAGTTCGTTCACCTTTTTACGCGTGCCGCCATTGCTGCTAATGCTGCGCCGCACTTTGACCTGAAAATGTTTCGCCGATCGGTACCATTCGCGGGTATCGGGCGTGTCATGGTTCGAAATTAACACCGGGATCTGCTTACTGACCAGTTTTTCTGCCATCTCGGCCAGATGCGCCTGCTCTTTTGGGCTAAAGCTGTTGGTATGATACGCGGTGAAATTTGCCGTCGCCGAAAGCGGTGCATAAGGCGGGTCACAATAGACCACAGAGTTGCTATCCGCACGGTCCATGCACTCTTCATAGGAGAGACAATGGAACTCCGCATTCTGCGCTTTTTCAGCAAAATGGTACAACTCGGCTTCCGGGAAGTAAGGTTTTTTATAACGACCAAACGGTACATTAAACTCGCCGCGCAGGTTATAACGGCACAATCCGTTGTAACCAAAGCGGTTCAGATACAAGAACAGCACTGCACGGCGGAACGGATCCTGACTGGCATTAAATTCTTCTCTGAACCGATAGTACACCTCAGCCTGATTAGTTTCAGGCATAAACAGCTCACGCGAAGCCTGCACATACTCATCGGTACGTGTCTTCACGATGTTATAGAGACTGATGAGGTCGCTGTTGATATCGGCAAGAATATAACGAGAAAAGTCGGTGTTGAGAAACACCGACCCGGCACCCACGAAAGGTTCAATCAGGCATTCACCCTGAGGTAAATGCCGTTTGATATCATCAAGCAGGGGGTATTTTCCCCCTGCCCATTTCAAAAAAGCGCGATTTTTTTTCATGCTGACTAACTAATTACACCTTCTCCGGCTGTGGAGAAAGCTCCGACAGCATCCTGCGCTTTAGTCTTTGTCCCGCAATTGGGCGAAACAGCAAACCATTGCAGAACATATCCTATCTTACTTCAAATCGGCCTGAACCTGGTGCAGCGGTTTTGCCCACGGATTTTTCGCCTGAATATCGGCGGGTAGCGTAGACACTGCACGTTTCGCATCTTCTTTAGACGCATACACGCCTGTTACCAGAACATACCACGGTTGACCGTTACGCGTCGTCTGATACACCACGTAGTTTTTCAGGTTTTCTTTCTTCGCCCAACCGTTAAGGTTGTCGTAGTTAGAAGAACTGCTGAGCTGCAGCGTGTAATGGCTGGACGGCGCAGATTTTAACGCTCCGACATTTCCTGCACTTTTCGCTCCACCAGCAACAGGTGTTGACGTTGTTGCCGTCGCAGTTGGCGCAGGCGTTGTAGTCGCGGTTGCTTTCGGCTCAACGGTCGCCTTCGGCGTAGCGGTAACCACAGGTGCTTTGGTTGTGGTCGTCGGCGCAGTTGCAGTTGGTTTTGCCTGAGCAACAGGTTTCGGCTCTGTCTGCGTCGCTTTCACCGTAGTTTGCGGTTTGCTCTTCGGCTCAATAACGGCCTGTTTACGTTCCTGGTGTGTCGCAGCAGGGCGTTCAGCCGTTTCCGTTTTCGCAGTCTGGCGCACAGCATTACCATTACGAACTGGCGCAACGGTCGCCGGTTCGGTCGGCAGCGTAGAGTTAACCACTACATTGTTAACCTGCTCCTGGCCTTGCGGTTGCGTCAGAGCGTTGTTCAGATCGCCCTGCACTTCAACACGCTGCTGGCCTTCAGTTGCCGCAGGTGTCTGACCTTGAGTTGGGGTAGAGGAAATCGGCGGTAGGGAAACATCCTGCTGGGTATTGCCAGCGGTCTGCTCAGCGCCTGTTGCAGGCGTAGTCGTGCTCGCCTGATCCGTCGCGTTGTTGCCAGAAAGATCGATGCTCTTCTCACCAGATCCAGCCTGCTCACTGGGAGATGATGAGGGGGCTTTCAGCGCAGAACCGATACCGATGATCAGCAGCAACAGCACCAGGACACCGACACCCATCATCATATACTGACGAGAGGCAGGCTTGCTGGCGGGTTTCTTACGCTTGCGCGGACGGCGTTCTACACGCTCTTCATCCACGTCATCGTCATCAGACTCATACTCTTCTTCAATGTCCCGTTCTTCTTCACGCTCTTTACGTGCGCGCGCAGGACGGCGATCGTCAGCATCTAGATCAACATCATCAAAATTGATTTGCGGCTCATTATCGCGTTCAGACGATTGACGAGAACGACCAGTACGACGATCGCTGGGATCGGGTTTCAGCTCGTCTTCTGGTTTGAATTCATCCATTTAACACCCCACTCAAAGGTTAATGCTTACGACTTTGCACATAACCTGAAGCTAAAAGACCTACGTTTCGCAACGCAAGCCAGACCTTTCTTGTTGTTACGCCGGCTGGCAATCAGCAATAGCGTTAAGAACCACCTCGTGCGACACTCCGCCGCGCACTTCACTCTTCCCTATAGCCCGCGGAAGCACTAAACGAATCTCTCCCGCTAACACTTTTTTATCTCGCAGCATGTGCGGCAGATAAGCCTCGCTGGACATTTCACGCGGTCCATTGGCCGGCAAGCCCGCTCGCTGCAGCAGCGTAATGATGCGCTGCGTATCAGCAGAGGTAAACTGTCCAAGACGTTCTGACGTACGAGCAGCCATTACCATACCTGCTGCAACGGCTTCACCATGTAACCAATTGCCATAACCCATTTCAGCTTCGATCGCATGGCCAAACGTGTGTCCCAGATTCAGTAAAGCACGTAAGCCCATTTCACGCTCGTCCGCTGCGACAACTTCTGCTTTCAGCTCACAACAACGACGAATACAGTACGCCATCGCCGGACCATCCAGACGCAATAACTCATCCAGATTTTCTTCCAGCCAACTGAAAAATTCACCGTCAAGGATGATGCCGTATTTGATCACTTCCGCCAGCCCCGATGCCAGCTCACGCGCAGGAAGCGTTTTCAGACAATCGAGATCCACCACCACGGACGCCGGTTGGTAAAACGCGCCAATCATGTTTTTACCGAGGGGATGGTTTACGGCGGTTTTGCCGCCAACGGAGGAGTCGACCTGCGACAACAGGGTTGTCGGGACTTGAATAAAACGAACACCACGCTGATAGCTGGCTGCCGCAAAACCGGTCAGATCGCCTATCACGCCGCCGCCAAGTGCGACTAACGTGGTATCACGACCGTGCGGTTTTTGCAGTAACGCAGTGAAAACCGTATCCAGAACCGTCAGGCTTTTATACTGCTCGCCATCGGGAAGGATAACGCTATCAACGTTAACACCCGCCTGTTCAAGTACGCCGCGAACCTTATCGAGATAAAGGGGAGCCAGGGTTTCGTTGGTCACCAACATAACCTGATCGCCCGATTTCAGCGGTAAGAATGAAGCTGGCTCATTAAACAAACCAGCCGCGATGGTGATAGGGTAACTACGTTCCCCGAGAGTGACTGTGATCCTCTCCATTACGCGACATCCACCTTAGTTACTTGTACCCGCAGACGAGTGTGTATTCAGCCAGAATTAGTTGCTTTCCAACATATGAATAATCTGGTTTGCTACGACTTTTGCGCTCTGATCGTCGGTGCGAATGGTCACGTCAGCAATCTCTTCGTACAGAGGATTGCGTTCGTCAGCCAACGCTTCCAGAACTTCACGAGGCGGCGATTCTACCTGCAGCAGCGGGCGTTTCTTGTCACGTTGAGTTCGCGCAAGTTGTTTTTCAATTGTCGTTTCAAGATAGACCACGACGCCACGCGCGGAAAGACGGTTACGTGTTTCACGTGATTTAACAGAGCCACCGCCAGTTGCCAGCACAATACCCTGTTTTTCCGTCAACTCGTTGATGACTTTTTCTTCGCGATCACGGAAGCCGTCTTCACCTTCTACATCGAAGACCCAGCCCACATCAGCTCCGGTTCGTTTCTCAATCTCTTGATCAGAATCGTAAAATTCCATATTGAGTTGTTGAGCTAACTGGCGCCCAATAGTGCTTTTTCCGGCACCCATAGGCCCAACCAGAAAGATATTGCGTTTCTCTGCCATTTTTTCGGTACTACTAAGACTATTCGTTAATGGTAAACCCGCTTCGCAGACACTCAGCGCAGCAGGACATGAACTGAAACCTCATAAGATATTGCGAGAGTCAGACTGAAAATTATCTCAATACTCAAGCGGGTTTGGCAACTGAATAAATCACCAAACCTTACGCATTTCTGGTCGTGGCAGGCATGCTACCCTGCAAACATCAGACCTGGCGACGTATCGCGCAGCCAAATGACACCAAATAAGCCTATGACACACCACCAGAAAGGCAAAGCGTATTTACTGCCGCATAAGTAAAGAAAAGTACCGACACTCAAATCGGTACTCCTTGTATGCTAAATACACCCGCACGTCAAATCTCTGAAACGTGTTCAGTGCAAAAACAACGGCTTTTCATGCATAAGTTATTGCGTTGAAACCAGTCTGGGCGTAATAAAAACCACTAATTCACGCCGTTCGTCTTCTTTACCATCATGGCGAAAGAGAGAGCCAAGCCAGGGGATGTCGCCTAACAGCGGCACGCTGTCGGCTGCGGATTTATTCTTATGTGAAAAAATCCCGCCCAGCGCAATCGTCTCGCCGCTTTTTACCTCGACCTGCGTTTCAATCTCCTGCTTATCAATAGCCAGAACTTCGCCATCCGCCTGCTGTAGCACCTGCCCGGGAACATTCTGGCTGATATGCAGTTTCAGTCTGATTCGTCCTTTCTGCAATACGGTGGGCGTGACTTCCATCCCCAATACAGCTTCCTTGAACTCGACGGATGTCGCGCCGCTTTCACCGCTGGAGACCTGATAAGGGATCTCACTACCCTGCTTAATACTGGCAGGTTGCAGGTGAGAAGCCAGTAAGCGTGGACTGGCGATGATGTCCAACTGCTGTTTTTGCTCCAGCGCAGACAGCTCCAGCTCGAGTAAACGACCGTTAATACGGCCAATGTTAAATCCCACACGGGATGTGGCTGCGGATACAGAAAGATCGCTGGCAAGCGTTGTGACGTTCCCCACAGCCCCCGATTGCTGTGCGTCAGCCAGCGACCACTTTACCCCCAGCTCACGCAAGCTTTTTTCGTTAATCGTCACGATATGCGCCGCCAGTTCGACTTGTGCAACCGGCAGATCCATTTGCGCCACCCACGTTTCCAGTGCGTTAAGCGCAACGCTATTATCACGCAGCAGTAAGCGGTTGGTGCGTTTATCCACCGTCATGCTTCCTTTGGCGCTGAGCAGCTTTTCTCCGGCTTTTGCCAGCTCGGAGGCATCAGCATATTGCAAAATGATACTGCGATGTTCCAACGGCAGGCTGGCCTGAAGCCGTGCCTGCTCATTGTCCTGACGAGCCGCATTTTCACTCTGCCATTGAACAGAATGCACATGCAGAATGTTGCCTTCCTGGCGTAATACCAGCCCGGCGCTTTTCACCACCGTTTGCAATGCCTGCTTCCAGGGCACATCCGTCAAATGCAGTGACAGCACACCGCTGACATCCGGTGAAACTACCAGGTTTTTCTTTTCCTGTTCGGCCAGCGCCTGCAATACCTGCACAACCGGCACATCATCGACCACCAGCGTCACGTTTTGTGATTTCGCCGCCAGTACGCTCTGAATCCCGACCACCAGTACGAGTACTATCCATGCCATCCATCGCTTCATTTATCGCTCCTTGTCGTTGCCACTGCCACTGCGACGGCTCGCAGTTTTTCCCTGTGTCGAGGGTTACGCTCTGGGCCGTTATCTGCGTAACCGTCCAACCGTTTTTCAGGACATCATTTCGCTCAACCCGCTGCCATTTTTTCTGGCTATCCTGAACAATGCCAATGGGTCGCGCGCGCTGGCTCAATATTCCCTGATAGCGCCATGCTGACAGCTCAGCAATTTGGCAACGGTCCTCCGGCGGCAGGAAGGGATTACGCATACCGGTGAGTATCAGTACGCTTACGCACGCCAACAGCCAGCGTTCAACCATCATTCAGGCGCTCCAGTTGTAGTGTTAACAGCAGCTCCGCACCTTCTGCGTAAAGAGAAAACCGGCTGACGTTCATCCCTTGCTCCGCTAATTGGACAAACATCGGCGGGATGGCATCCCAGCCTGGCTTCAGCGTCATTTCTCCGCCCTGTGCGGAGGGTTGCCAGTGGATAAGATGTGCAAGAGGAGTCTGAAACAGCAGTGGGGAGAACGGAATCAGCGTCTCTTCAGGCTCTTCTGGCGATGCCGCCAGCAGATATAAATTTCGCCATTGTGCCTGAATGGCCGCTCGTTGCTGATTTAGCGCCTCTTGTTGCATAACCCGTTTCTGCGCGGTGGAGCTGAGGCATAACATGACGACGATGAGCAGTCCCAGCATCCAGCCACAGCCGCAGATGAGCCGAAAGCGCGGCGACTGCGCTAACCAGCTATCACAAAGCGTTTTCATGCGCACCGCTCCGCATCAGTCGATAGTGGAATTGCCAGCGTCCCTGCGCATCCTGCTGCGTTTCGCCAGGGCTACCCAATTTAAACAGCGGCAGCTGGCGTAATTGCGCTTCCAGCGCCTTCAGCGCGGCAAAGCTCAGCGTGTTTGCCGTCAGTTCCAGTGTCTCCTGCTGCCAGGTTATTTTTGTTAACCACGCCTGCTCTGGCAGTAATTCCGCCAGCCTTTGTAAAACCAGTTGCCAGCTTCGGGTCTGCTCACGCTGTTTGTTCCGCGCTTGAACCTGTTGCCATCGTTGCTGGCGCTGCTGCACACGCGACTTTAGCGCCATTAAAGCCTCGGCCCGCGTCTTTTCGGCATCCGCTAACAACAATTCGACCTGGTTTTCTACGCTCAAAACGCTGTAATAGCGCAACAACACGCCGCTACTAAGCAGTAGCGAAGCGCCAAATAAAACACTCCAGAAGCGTAGGCAGGCGCGACGTCGCGTCTGGCGCCAGGGCAGAAGATTGATGGTCGCTATCATCAACATGTGCCTCCCATAGCGAGTCCCAGTGCAATGGTGAAGCGATGGCTTTGCGTTGGAATTGGCGGCTGGCGTACAGACACCACGCTTAAAGGATCGAAGCCGCTGGGATCGCATAGCGCAATGGCTGTCGTGGAAAGCGATAATGTCGCGGCAAGCTCGTCGATACAGCCAATATCGCCCGTTGATTTACGCCCCCATGCCGAACGGGTCGCCCATAGCCACTGGGTATCATCATGCCATACCAGACACTGATGACGTTCTGGCAGGTAAGGTATAAATCGCTGTAACGCGCTGGCATCCGGCGTAATCGCCGTAACCTGCACCTTCAACGTTTGGATAAGCGTCAGAAGCGCTGAAATCTCTTTGCTTTGCGCGGCAGTGACGTTAAACGCCGGGCTTAACGTGTCTTCGCTATAATCAAAATGCAGCGCATCCGGCGCCATATCCAGTTCACGCGCCATCGAGCCGGATAACCATGCGGCTTGCTCCGGCTCGCGCAGCATCATTTCCGGACGAGGGTACTTTTTTTGTAACGTCCTGTTGGCAGGAAAAGAGAGATGAATATGGTGTCGGCGAGGAAGTTCCCGGCTCCACGGCAGTAGCGCTGCGACAAGCTGTTCAGGCTCGCGAATGTGGCCATCGACGATAACCTGAGGCGTCAGCGGTATACGCCACCAGCGCTGGAGAAACCAACCGGATGCGTCGTGAACTACGGCGACAGCCAGCGCTTCATGTTGCTGAATATGCAGACCAATTTTCCAGATATTGAAAGCCATTGCTGATGATCTCCTTATCACCCGTTGCTTTAACGGGTATATCAATGCGTCTGGCTTGCCTTTATACTACCGCGCGTTTGTTTATAAACTGCCCAAATGCCACTAAATGGGAAATCTCCAGTGAAGTTCGTAAAGTATTTATTAATCCTTGCAGTATGTTGCATCCTGCTGGGAGCAGGCTCGATTTATGGCCTCTATCGCTATATTGAGCCGCAATTACCTGACGTCGCGACGCTCAAAGATGTGCGTTTACAGATCCCGATGCAGGTTTACAGCGCTGATGGCGAGCTGATCGCGCAATATGGCGAGAAACGTCGAATCCCGGTCACCCTGGATCAGATGCCGCCGGTAATGGTTAAAGCCTTTATCGCTACCGAAGACAGTCGTTTTTATGAGCACCACGGGGTAGACCCGGTGGGGATCTTCCGTGCTGCCAGCGTCGCGCTGTTCTCCGGCCATGCATCACAAGGGGCCAGCACCATCACCCAACAGTTGGCGAGAAACTTCTTCCTGAGCCCGGAACGTACGCTGATGCGTAAGATCAAAGAAGTGTTCCTGGCGATCCGCATTGAACAACTGCTGAGTAAAGATGAGATCCTCGAACTGTATCTGAACAAGATTTACCTGGGGTATCGCGCTTATGGCGTAGGTGCTGCCGCGCAGGTCTATTTCGGTAAGACAGTTGATCAGCTCAGCTTAAGTGAAATTGCGGTGATTGCCGGTCTGCCAAAAGCGCCGTCAACCTTCAACCCCCTCTATTCGATGGAAAGGGCAACCGCGCGACGTAACGTCGTACTGTCGCGTATGTTGAGCGAAAACTACATCACGCAGGCCCAGTACGATCAGGCGCGCGGCGAAGCCATTGACGCCAACTACCACGCGCCGGAAATCGCCTTCTCCGCGCCGTATCTCTCTGAGATGGTGCGCCAGGAGATGTATAACCGTTATGGTGAGAAAGCCTATGAGGACGGGTATCGCATCACCACCACCATTACGCGCAAAGTACAGCAGGCTGCTCAGCAGGCAGTACGTAACAACGTAATGGATTACGACATGCGCCACGGTTACCGCGGCCCGTCGAACGTGCTGTGGAAAGTGGGCGAAAGCAGTTGGGACAGCAAGAAAATCACCGATACGCTGAAAGCGCTACCGACTTATGGTCCCCTGCTACCGGCGGTTGTTACCAGCGCCAATCCGCAGGAAGCCATTGCCGCGCTGGCGGATGGTACGTCAGTGTCATTACGGATGGATGGCATGCGCTGGGCGCGTCCTTACCGCTCGGATACCCAGCAAGGCCCGACGCCGCGCAAAGTGACTGATGTGGTGCAAACCGGGCAGCAAATCTGGGTACGCCAGGTTGGCGATGCCTGGTGGCTGGCGCAAGTACCGGACGTCAACTCCGCACTGGTCTCCATCAATCCGCAAAACGGCGCGGTGCTGGCGCTGGTCGGTGGTTTTGACTTCAACCAGAGCAAGTTTAACCGTGCAACCCAGGCGTTACGCCAGGTGGGTTCCAACATCAAACCATTCCTGTATACCGCCGCGATGGATAAAGGTCTGACGCTGGCGAGCATGCTCAACGACGTGCCGATCTCCCGCTGGGATGCCGGCGCGGGTTCCGACTGGCAGCCGAAGAACTCACCGCCGCAATACGCCGGTCCTATCCGCTTACGTCAGGGGCTGGGTCAGTCGAAAAACGTGGTGATGGTACGCGCCATGCGCGCGATGGGCGTGGATTACGCGGCAGAGTATCTGCAACGTTTCGGCTTCCCGGCACAGAACATTGTGCACACCGAGTCGCTGGCGCTGGGTTCTGCCTCATTCACGCCGTTGCAGGTGGCGCGCGGTTATGCAGTGATGTCTAACGGCGGCTTCCTGGTCGATCCGTATTTCATCAGTAAAATCGAAAGCGATATGGGCGGCGTTATCTTCGAGGCGAAGCCGAAAATTGCCTGTCCGGAATGCGATATTCCGGTGATTTATGGTGATACCCAGAAATCTAACGTGCTGGAAAACAGTAACGTCGAAGATGTCGCCGTCTCGCAGGAACAGCAGAATGCCGCCGTGCCTATGCCTCAGCTTGAGCAGGCAAACCAGGCGCTGGTCGCGCAAAGCGGAACGCAGGAGTACGCTCCACACGTGATCAACACGCCGCTGGCCTTCCTGATTAAAAGCGCCCTGAACACCAATATCTTTGGTGAGCCGGGCTGGATGGGAACCGGTTGGCGTGCAGGTCGCGATTTACAGCGCCATGATATCGGCGGGAAAACCGGGACCACCAACAGCTCTAAAGATGCATGGTTCTCCGGCTACGGGCCAGGCGTGGTGACGTCGGTATGGATCGGGTTTGATGACCATCGCCGCAATCTCGGACACACGACGGCTTCAGGGGCGATCAAAGACCAGATCTCCGGCTACGAAGGCGGCGCAAAGAGCGCACAGCCTGCATGGGATGCCTATATGAAGTCCGTGCTGGAAGGCGTGCCTGAGCAGCCTCTGACGCCGCCGCCGGGTATCGTGACGGTCAATATCGATCGCAGCACCGGTCAACTGGCAAGCGGTGGCAACAGCCGCGCAGAATACTTCATTGAAGGCACTCAGCCGACGCAACAGGCGGTGCATGAGGTGGGGACGACCATTATCGATAATGGTGAGACGCACGAACTGTTCTGATCCCTGACCGTTCAAAAAAAGGCGCTTCGGCGCCTTTTTTATTATTCGTGAAGAGAAATTAAAGCCGCCCCTGTCCTTTCAGCCATTCGCGTACGAGGAACAGCGCACTCACATTACGCGCTTCGTGAAAATCAGGATCTTCCAGCAGGTCCATCAAATGCGCCAGCGGCCAGCGCACCTGCGGTAATGGTTCAGGCTCATCACCTTCCAGCGATTCAGGATATAAGTCCTCCGCCACCACGATGTTCATCTTGCTGGAGAAATAGGACGGCGCCATGCTGAGTTTCTTTAAAAACGTCAGATCTTTTGCGCCAAACCCCACCTCTTCTTTCAGCTCCCGATTCGCCGCTTCGTACACGCTTTCGCCAGGATCGATTAACCCCTTGGAAAAACCCAGTTCGTAAGATTCGGTCCCGACCGCGTATTCGCGGATGAGGATCAGGTGGTCGTCCACAATCGGCACAATCATTACCGCTTCACGCGTGGACGGGCGCATACGTTCATAAACGCGGCGTACGCCATTGCTGAACTCAAGGTCCACGCTTTCGACTTTAAACAGCCGGGATTGGGCGACGGTTTCCACTTTCAAAATCGTGGGTTTCTGTAATGATTTGCTCATTGTGAGGATCTTTGCTGTGAAATCTGGGGTTATTGTGCGATATACCGCACGGTTTCGGCAATGTGAATTGCCGTTTATTTACATTTATGTAACGTACTAAAAGTTAATCCCTATTTCAAATTAAAAGTCAATAGGTTGAAATAACTCCAGGAATTTGCTGATATTCCATTTTTAGTGATTTTGCTATGATTCGCATTTACTGGGCTGTACTTAAAGATGCTCAAGTTCGACTCCACACTTGCCGATAGCCAACCACAGAATCACGAATATTGAACAGGGTGCGACTGACCACGCCTGACAGACTAAGTAAGATGGGGAAAGCATGAGCACCATTCTGATTTTTTTAGCTGCTTTGCTGGCCTGCTCATTGCTTGCAGGATGGCTACTCAGAACGAAATCCAGACGGAAAAATTTACCCTTGAGCAACGTCTTCTCAGACGCCTCGAAGCGTAAACTCACGCCTGAAGAGCGCAGTGCAGTCGAAAACTATCTCGAAAGCCTTAGTCAAATTCAGCAGGTACCTGGTCCAACGGGCGCCAGCTCCGCGCCGGTGTCATTAACGCTGAATGCCCAAAGTAATAGCGTCATCGTACTTACGCACGCGATTACACGTTACGGCATTACTACCGACGATCCTAACAAATGGCGTTACTATCTTGATTCCGTTGAGGTACATCTTCCCCCTTTCTGGGAACAATACATCAATGACGAAAACAGCGTTGAGCTAATCCACACCAATACGATACCGCTGGTTATCTCCCTGAACGGCCATACGCTGCAGGAATATATGCAGGAAGCGCGTGGCTATGCGTTACAGCACACCGCCTCTACCCAGGCGTCTATTCGCGGTGAAGAAAGCGAGCAGATTGAACTGCTGAATATTCGCCAGGAAACCCATGAAGAATATGCGCTTAGCCGCCCATCGGGATTGCGCGAGGCGTTACTGATTGCCGCATCGTTCCTGCTGTTCTTTTTCTGTTTGATAATCCCGGATGCGTTTGTTCCGTGGACAGTTGGTGGCGCGGTGCTGCTACTGGCTGCGGGTCTGTGGGGGCTGTTTGCCCCACCGTCTAAAACCGCCCTGCGGGAAATTCATTGTCTGCGCGGTACGCCGCGTCGCTGGGGGCTGTTTGGCGAAAACGACCAGGAGCAAATTAATAATATCTCGCTAGGTATTATTGATCTGATTTATCCACCGCACTGGCAACCTTACATCGCACAAGATCTTGGCCAGCAAACGGATATTGATATTTATCTCGATCGCCACGTTGTTCGCCAGGGACGTTTTTTATCGCTGCATGACGAAGTCAAAAACTTCCCGTTACAGCACTGGCTGCGCAACGCCGTCATCGCGGGCGGCTCGTTGCTGGTGCTGCTGATGCTGCTGTTTTGGATCCCGCTGGATATGCCGATAAAGCTTACGCTTTCCTGGATGAAGGGCGCACAAACTATCGAAGCCACCAGCGTTAAACAGCTTGAAAACGCGGGCGTTCGCGTGGGTGACACGCTGCATCTGAGCGGTACGGGTATGTGTAACATTCATACCCAAGGGAGCTGGAATGCGCAGCCTTCCGCGCCGTTTATGCCTTTCGATTGCACGCAAATTATCTGGAATGACGCGCGCGCATTACCGCTGCCTGAGTCCGATCTGGTGAATAAAGCCACCGCGCTCACGCAGGCGGTGAACCGCCAACTGCACCCCAAAGCGGATGATGACTCTCGCGTCAGCGCATCGTTACGCTCGGCAATCCAAAAGTCCGGAATGGTGTTACTGGACGATTTTGGCGAGATCGTCCTGAAAACGGCTGATCTGTGCGCGGCCAAAGATGAATGTGTACGTTTAAAAAATGCACTGGTTAACCTTGGTAACAGTAAAGACTGGACGGCACTGGTGAAACGGGCAAACGCAGGCAAACTGGATGGCGTGAACGTGCTGCTGCGTCCGGTAAGCGCGGAGTCGTTGGATAATCTGGTGAATACCTCTACGGCGCCGTTTATTTCACGCGAGACTGCGCGAGCGGCCCAGACGCTGAATAGCCCAGCCCCTGGCGGTTTCCTGATTATCAGCGACGAAGGCAGCGATCTGGTCGATCAGCCGTGGCCGACAACCTCGCTATATGACTATCCCCCACAGGAACAGTGGAACGCCTTCCAGCGTCTGGCGCAGATGCTGATGCAGACGCCGTTTCGCGCGGAGGGGATCGTCACCAATATTTCGACCGACGCCAATGGCACCCAGCACATTGGCCTGCACCGTATCCCGGATCGTTCAGGATTATGGCGCTACCTTGGCACAACGCTGCTGATGTTCTCCATGCTCGGATGTGCTGTCTACAACAGCATACAGGCTTTCAGACGCTACCAGCGTCACCGCTCCCGCATCACGGAAATTCAGAGCTACTACGAAAGTTGCCTGAATCCAACGCTGATTGACAACCCAGAAAGCCTGATTCGATAACACGCTCGCGCGACAGGATATGCTACCCTGTCGCGCATCATGTTTTCTTCTGGGGAGTTTCCATGCAGATCAATATTGCCTGGCACGATGTCGATACCGTGTTGTTAGATATGGACGGCACGCTGCTCGACCTGGCATTCGATAACTATTTCTGGCAAAAACTGGTGCCGGAAACCTATGGCGCGAAACAGGGTATCTCTCCCCAGGAAGCCCAGGACTATATTCGTCAGCAGTATCATGCCGTGCAGCATACGCTAAACTGGTACTGCCTGGATTACTGGAGCGAATGCCTGGATCTTGATATTTGCGCCATGACAACGGAACAGGGACCGCGCGCCGTTTTGCGTGAAGATACTGTACCGTTTCTTGATGCCTTAAAAGCCAGCGGCAAGCGCCGTATTTTGCTCACCAACGCGCATCCCCATAACCTGGCGGTGAAGCTGGAGCATACCGGTCTGGCCTCACACCTTGATTTATTACTTTCCACCCACACATTTGGTTATCCCAAAGAGGATCAGCGGTTATGGCACGCTGTGGCTGAAGAAACGGGAATGAGTGCAGAGAAGACGCTGTTTATTGACGACAGCGAACCCATTCTCGACGCCGCTGCTCTGTACGGTATTCGTTACTGCCTCGGCGTGACCAATCCCGACTCAGGCATCGCGGAAAAACAGTACGCACGCCATCCGTCACTGAATGACTACCGCCGACTGATCCCCTCACTGATGTGAAGGAGACGCCATGAAAGAAAAGCCCTCTGCTGAAGTCAGGCTGGATAAATGGCTGTGGGCTGCACGCTTTTACAAAACGCGTGCGCTAGCCCGCGAAATGGTTGAAGGCGGTAAGGTGCATTACAACGGCCAGCGCAGCAAACCGAGCAAGATTGTCGAGCTGAACGCCACCCTCACCCTGCGCCAGGGAAATGACGAGCGAACGGTCATTATCAAGGCTATTACCGAGCAGCGTCGCCCAGCCACGGAAGCCGTTACGCTGTATGAAGAAACCGCGGAAAGCGTAGAAAAACGCGAAAAAGTGGCGCTGGCGCGTAAACTTAACGCGTTAACCATGCCGCACCCGGACAGGCGACCGGACAAGAAAGAGCGCCGCGACCTGTTACGATTTAAACATGGCGACAGCGAGTGACTGTCACCTGCAAGAGAGATGATTATGCCGCAACATGACCAATTACATCGTTATCTGTTTGAAAACTTTGCCGTGCGCGGCGAGCTGGTGACCGTTTCGGAAACCCTGCAACAGATCCTCGAAAATCATACTTACCCGCAGCCGGTCAAGAACGTGCTGGCTGAACTGCTGGTCGCCACCAGCCTGCTCACCGCCACGCTGAAGTTTGCCGGTGATATCACCGTACAGCTGCAGGGCGATGGTCCGCTGAGCCTGGCCGTCATTAACGGCAACAACAATCAGCAGATGCGCGGCGTGGCCCGTATGCAGGGCGATATCCCTGAAGGCGCTGATCTCAAAACGCTGGTAGGCAACGGCTACCTGGTGATCACCATTACCCCAGAAGAAGGCGAGCGCTATCAGGGCGTGGTTGGTCTGGAAGGCGACACGCTGGCCGCCTGTCTGGAAGATTACTTCATGCGTTCTGAACAGCTGCCGACACGTCTGTTTATCCGTACTGGCGACGTCGATGGCAAACCCGCTGCTGGCGGGATGCTTCTGCAGGTAATGCCGGCGCAAAACGCGCAGGCAGATGATTTCGATCACCTGACAGCCCTGACCGAAACCATCAAAACTGAAGAGCTGTTAACGCTCCCGGCCAACGAAGTGCTGTGGCGCTTGTACCACGAAGAAGAGGTTACTCTCTACGATCCGCAGGACGTTGAGTTCAAATGCACCTGTTCACGCGAACGCTGCGCTGGCGCACTGAAAACGCTGCCGGACGAAGAAGTGGACAGCATTCTGGCGGAAGAAGGCGAGATCGATATGCACTGCGATTACTGCGGGAGCCACTATCTGTTTAATGCCATGGACATTGCTGAGATCCGCAGCAACGCTTCCCCGGCGGACCCGCAGGTACATTAATCACCACTGCCTATCCGGCCCACAATCGTCGACCGGATAGGCGTTCGCACCGCCATCCATCAAAACGCTATCCGGAACACGCTCACTCGTTGTAATAATTCATCGGCAATCGAGTGCCATTAATTGTGATATCACGCCAAACTCTGGGGGCTGAATCCAGTTGATGATTCGCCACCGCCTGCAGCAGTTTATCCTTATTGAATTCTGCAGGTAGCTGACCTGATGCGATGAGTTCCCATTTATCCTCTTTCCTGGCAAAGACCAGACTCTCACCATCGCCAAAAGCATACAGCACCTGCTCAGGCTTACCATCCGCATTGAGGTCCTGATCGACCAGGACGCAAGCATCCTGCTCAACGCAGGATGTAATGCGGTAGCTCTGCCCTTTGACAAACGCCCAGAAGGTCTCATCGGGTTGCCTGCTACCTGGAGCTATCATCACTTTCGGCGCTAGTTGAGTGGCAGTCAGGTTCTGCATGGGATCGCGACGTCCTTGCAGCAGAGAATTTAAGTCGCGCCGACGCTTACTGTCTTGGTTAAACGCCGCATCTTTTTGTAATGCCTCCAACGCCGCACGTCCCGGTTTTCCGCTATTACCCAACATATACAGGCTGACTTGATCCGGCTTAATTTTGCCGCTGTGATACAGCCCCATATGGCTGTTGACGCTGATGCGCCAGGCATCAATAACCGGCGACGACAGCAAAATCAACAGCCCCAACGCCAGCAACGACGCGCAAAGAATCACCTTCCCCTGAAGCTCAAGCGGATTGCGCCCACGGCGTAAAATACTCGCCAGATAGCCAAACGACCAGAGCAGCAGCACGCAGACCACCAGCACGCCATATAAGCGCTCGGGCGTCCAACCGTACTGTTGAATTCGCACCCACAGTGACCAACCGGCAATCAGCATATAGATGGGCGCGACAACCAGGGCGCATTTGATCAGGTAGCGTAACGCGGCTGGATAGGGAAGCGCCTCTTTCTGCGGCTCGCGAACGATAGCCATCAACAGCAGCAGGAGCAGCGCCAGCGTTGACATCAACCCAGCCGCAGATACCCGCTGCGAGATAGCCTCCAGGCCGGTGAAGGGCAAGGTCAGTACAAACATCAGCGCCAGCAGCGCGACCAGGGGTAACAGACCGGTGGCGATCAAAGTCAGTAACTTTTGGACCGCCGCAACCAAACGCGACTGCGTGCGGGTCAGTACCACCGCCAGTGCGGTAACCAGGCCAAAGGCCACGTAGCCAAACCAGTCGGTATCAAAGAAAAGCGTGTCGAAGAAGGTAATACCAACGAGCTTAAACATCTCGCTCCATAGCAGGAGCACCATCCAGAACAGACCGTTGGCGACAAAGACAATCAGTAACGTCAGCGCATTAAGCCACAAACTCGTATAAAACTGCGCATAGCGCGCCTGCTGGCGGGATGCGTGGAGCGAGTACTGAATCCATGGCAATGCCAGCATCGCCATCAGCAGTAAGCGCCAGCCGTACAACATAAAAATATCATTTTGCCGCCACTTATCACTGCCCTCGACTTGCCACTTTAGCCAGACGCTCATCGCCAGCACGACAACAAAGATCAGCGCCATCCAGTACCACAGCGCACGTTGTTTAAAAGAGACAACGGTGAGCAAAAGCGCCGAGGAGAGAGCAATTGTCGCGGGCATGCCATAGAACAGCCAGCCGTCATTATGCGGCACCAGATATGTCATCAGCAGGTAGCACAATATCCCCTGTAACAGGCCGATAGATATCATGCCCCAGCGAGTAGTACGTGAAAGTTCAACACTATCCATGTCGTCACCCAGAATGAAGAGAAAAGGTAATTATTGCATCAACTTCACAATTTTGAGCATTGATAGGCCGATCCCGGACCACTGCGACGGGAAGTGAATCGATATTGTTTATGAATGAGTTACGTTATTTTCTTACGTGAATGCGATTACACTCACAAGTTTCCCGCCAAAAACACTCTCTATTAACGTTTTAAGAACATTTTCCACAACAAAAAAGGGTTTCCTGCCATAATATCCGCCTCTTTGTGACAGGAGTCGCAGCGCATTCGGTTATCCGTGATTTTCCCGGATGCGTAAATCTATGAGCCTTGTCGCGGTTAGCAATCCCTAAAAAACCTTACTATTCCAGGTAATACATATTGGCTAAGGAGCAGTGAAATGCGTGTGAACAACAGTTTAACCCCGCAAGATCTCAAGGCTTATGGTATCAATGACGTTCAGGATATCGTTTACAATCCAGACTACGACACGCTTTTCCAGGAGGAACTTGATCCAAACCTGGAAGGTTATGAGCGTGGCGTGTTAACAAACCTGGGCGCCGTTGCCGTTGATACCGGTATCTTTACCGGACGTTCGCCAAAGGATAAGTATATTGTCCGTGACGACACCACGCGCGACACGCTCTGGTGGTCCGACAAAGGTAAAGGTAAGAACGACAACAAACCGCTCTCCCCGGAAACCTGGCAGCATCTGAAAGGATTAGTCACCCAGCAGCTTTCCGGTAAGCGTCTGTTTATCATTGATGCATTCTGCGGCGCTAACGCCGATACCCGCCTTTCCGTACGCTTCATTACCGAAGTAGCCTGGCAGGCGCATTTTGTTAAAAACATGTTCATCCGCCCAAGCGACGAAGAGCTGGTTGATTTCAAACCTGATTTCATCGTGATGAACGGCGCTAAATGCACTAACCCGCAGTGGAAAGAGCAGGGTCTGAACTCCGAAAACTTCGTGGCTTTCAATCTGACTGAGCGTATCCAGTTGATTGGTGGCACCTGGTACGGCGGCGAAATGAAGAAAGGTATGTTCTCCGTAATGAACTACCTGCTGCCGCTGAAAGGCATTGCCTCCATGCACTGCTCGGCAAACGTCGGGGAAAAAGGTGATGTGGCAGTCTTCTTTGGCCTGTCCGGTACGGGTAAAACAACGCTGTCCACCGATCCGAAACGCCGCCTGATTGGCGATGACGAACACGGCTGGGATGACGACGGCGTGTTTAACTTTGAAGGCGGTTGCTACGCGAAGACCATCAAACTGTCTAAAGATGCCGAGCCGGAAATCTACAACGCAATCCGTCGTGACGCGCTGCTGGAAAACGTCACCGTGCGCGCAGATGGTTCCATCGACTTCGACGACGGTTCCAAAACCGAAAACACCCGCGTGTCCTACCCGATTTATCACATCGATAACATCGTTAAGCCGGTGTCAAAAGCAGGTCACGCCACCAAAGTGATCTTCCTGACCGCCGACGCGTTTGGCGTGCTGCCGCCGGTCTCTCGTCTGACGGCAGACCAAACCCAGTACCACTTCCTGTCTGGCTTCACCGCCAAACTGGCCGGTACCAAACGTGGCGTCACCGAACCAACCCCAACCTTCTCAGCCTGCTTTGGCGCAGCATTCCTGTCACTGCACCCAACGCAGTACGCAGAAGTACTGGTGAAACGTATGCAGGCGGCAGGTGCGCAGGCATATCTGGTTAACACCGGCTGGAACGGTACCGGCAAGCGTATCTCTATCAAAGATACTCGCGCGATTATCGACGCTATCCTGAACGGTTCGCTGGATGACGCAGAAACGTTCCGTCTGCCGATGTTTGACCTGGCTATCCCAACCGAGCTGCCGGGCGTGGATACTCGCATTCTCGATCCGCGTAATACCTATGCTTCTCCGGAGCAGTGGCAGGAAAAAGCCAACGCACTGGCGAAACTGTTTATCGAGAACTTCGAGAAATACACCGATACCCCTGCGGGTGAAGCGCTGGTTAGCGCCGGACCGAAGCTGTAACGAAGAGTGCCGGATGGCGGTTTCGCCTTATCCGGCCTACAGCAACAAAAAGGGAGGCATTTCGCCTCCCTTTCTTATGCGTCTTTCGTGGTGCCCTGCGCGCGAGTGAAGGGAACCGGAAGCCAGGCGCGGATCGACAACCCTCCTCGTTCACTGGTGCCAATTTCCAGCATACCGTTATGGTTATCGATAATACGCTGCACAATCGCCAGACCCAGGCCCGTGCCGCTGGTACTACGTGCGCTGTCGCCACGGACAAATGGCTGGAACAGGTGTTTACGCTGCTCCGGTTTGATGCCCGGACCATCATCTTCTACCTGGAACCAGGCGCGATGCGTCTCCGTACCGCTGCTGACCTTAATCCAGCCGTTGCCGTAACGGGCGGCGTTAACCACCATATTGGCAACCGCACGCTTGATCGACAGCGGGTGCATTTTCACCTGAATGCTGCCCGGCAGCAGCGCAGTTTCGATTTCACGTTCATAGCCGCTTTCCGCTGCGACCACTTCGCCTAACACCGAGTTCAGATCCGCCATCTCCATCGGCATCTCCTGACCAGTACGCAGATAATCGATAAACTGCTCGATAATGGCATTACACTCTTCGATGTCCTTATTGATGGACTCCGCGAGATAACCATCCTCTTCGCCCATCATTTCGGTCGCCAGACGAATACGCGTCAGCGGAGTACGTAAATCGTGGCTCACGCCCGCCATTAACAGCGTACGGTCATCGGCCAGTTGCTTCACCCCCGCGGCCATATGGTTAAAGGCTCGGGTAACGGAGCGCACCTCTGAAGCGCCATACTCACGCAGCGGCGGCGGAATGATACCTTTCCCCACCTGCAGCGCCGCATGTTCAAGATCCACCAGCGGTCGGTTCTGGATACGGATAAACAGCCACGCGCCACCGATAGCCAACAGCATAATCGCCAGCGTGTAGCGGAACAGCGGTGAGAAATCGCCCTGATGGATCTCCGTCAGCGGCACGCGTACCCAGATATTGGGCGACAGCCAGGTTTTCAGCCATACGACCGGCGAGCTTTTGTTCACCTCAACGCGGACTTCCGTCGGACCACCCAGTTGCTGCGCCATCTGATGGCTTAAGAATTCATAGTGTTGCGCCCAACGCAGTCCAGCTTCTTCAGCGGCCTCGTTGGAATAGAGGGAAATACCCAGCTCACGATAAATTTCCCGGCGGAATGCGGGCGGCACCACCAGTTGCGTACCGTCCTCCAGCTGCAGTTTATCGGTCATCAGCATACGAACTTCGTAGGCCAGGACCTTATTAAACTGCTGGAGGCTCGGCAGTATCGCGAAGTTCAGCACTACCAGGTAAGTCGTCACCAGGCTGGCAAACAGCAAGGTGACGATGAGCAATAACGTGCGGGCAAACGAACTTCGTGGCGAGAAGCGCATTCGCCTCATGCTTTAGAACCGTCCGGAACAAAGACGTAGCCGAGACCCCACACGGTCTGAATGTAGCGCGGATGCGCCGGGTCCTCTTCCACCATACGACGCAGACGAGAAATCTGGACGTCGATAGAACGCTCCATCGCCGAATATTCACGACCACGGGCCAGGTTCATCAGCTTATCGCGGGACAGCGGCTCGCGCGGGTGGCTTACCAGCGCTTTCAGTACCGCAAATTCCCCGCTGGTGAACGGCATTGGCTCATCTTCACGGAACATTTCACGCGTACCGAGGTTCAGTTTAAACTTACCAAAAGCAATGACCGCTTCTTCCTGAGAAGGCGCGCCCGGCAGTTCGTTCGCCTGACGACGCAGTACAGCGCGAATACGCGCCAGCAGTTCTCGCGGGTTAAACGGTTTCGGAATGTAATCGTCAGCGCCAATTTCCAGTCCAACGATACGATCGACTTCTTCACCCTTCGCCGTGACCATAATGATCGGCATCGGGTTGCTTTGACTGCGCAGGCGACGGCAAATAGACAGGCCATCTTCTCCCGGCAGCATTAAATCCAGCACCATCAGGTGAAAGGACTCACGGGTCAGCAGACGATCCATCTGCTCAGCGTTAGCGACGCTTCGAACCTGGAAGCCCTGCTCGGTCAGATAACGCTCCAGAAGCGCACGCAAGCGCATGTCGTCATCGACCACCAGAATCTTATAGTTCTCTTGCATTGTTATTACTCCCAAAGGTTCGCAACAATTAAGTGTATATTCTTAAGAAAGCTAACGTGAGTCACCAGCGAATTCTGGTATGAATTCCAGGCTAAATTGTTACAAAGCATATTAAACAGCAGCTTAAGTATACAATGTTTCTCGCAATACATTATTTATTCTGTTGATATGCTCGCGTAATACTAATTGTGCGCATCATCACAGAGTCGAAGGTAAAACAATAAGATGAAAACGCCCCTGATAACCCGCGAAGGGTATGAAAAACTCAAACAAGAGCTGAATTACCTCTGGCGTGAAGAGCGCCCGGAAGTCACTAAAAAGGTTACCTGGGCCGCAAGTCTGGGTGACCGCAGCGAAAATGCCGACTACCAGTATAATAAAAAGCGTCTGCGTGAGATCGACCGCCGTGTCCGTTATTTGACCAAGTGCATGGAGAATTTGAAAATCGTCGATTACTCCCCGCAGCAAGAGGGCAAAGTCTTCTTTGGCGCGTGGGTCGAGATTGAAAATGACGATGGCGACATCCGTAAATTCCGTATTGTCGGCTACGATGAGATCTTCGGTCGTAAAGATTACATTTCTATCGACTCACCGATGGCGCGGGCGCTGCTGAAAAAAGAGGTCGGCGATCTCGCGATAGTCAACACCCCTGGTGGTGAAGCCAGCTGGTACGTGAACGAAATTGAATATGTTAAGTGAGACCGGAACAATCCGAAGCCCCGGTAGATGACTGGCATTTTTGCCAGTCAATCCGTATAACTATCCCCTGATTTTTTATCCTATAGACGAAGCTATCCATGATGAATGATTCTTTCTGCCGCATTATCGCAGGTGAAATTCAGGCTCGTGCTGAACAGGTAGAAGCTGCCGTTCGCCTGCTTGACGAAGGGAACACCGTGCCGTTTATCGCACGTTATCGTAAGGAAATCACCGGCGGTCTGGACGATACGCAACTGCGTAATCTGGAGACCCGTCTGGGATATCTGCGTGAACTGGAAGACCGCCGTCAGGCAATCCTGAAATCTATCGGCGAGCAAGGCAAACTGACCGACGATTTGGCGAACGCGATCAACTGCACGTTAAGTAAGACCGAACTCGAAGATCTCTATCTGCCGTACAAACCTAAGCGCCGCACTCGTGGGCAGATAGCCATTGAGGCCGGACTGGAGCCGCTGGCAGATCTGCTGTGGAACGAACCGTCCCATGACCCGGAAACCGAAGCTGCAAAATATCTCAACGCCGAAAACGGCGTGGCCGATACCAAAGCCGCCCTCGATGGCGCACGCTACATTCTGATGGAGCGCTTCGCCGAAGACGCTGCGCTGCTGGCAAAAGTGCGTGATTATTTGTGGAAAAACGCCCATCTGGTTGCCGCCGTGGTTAGTGGGAAAGAAGAGGAAGGCGCTAAGTTCCGCGATTACTTCGATCACCACGAACCTATTTCTACCGTTCCATCCCACCGTGCGCTGGCCATGTTCCGTGGTCGTAACGAAGGCGTGTTGCAGCTTTCACTAAATGCCGATCCGCAATTCGATGAGCCGCCAAAAGAGAGCCACGGCGAGCAGATTATCCAGGATCACCTGGGACTGCGCCTGAACAACGCCCCCGCTGACAGCTGGCGTAAAGGCGTTGTTAGCTGGACGTGGCGCATCAAAGTGCTGATGCACCTTGAAACTGAGCTGATGGGTACCGTACGTGAACGTGCGGAAGATGAAGCGATCAACGTCTTTGCCCGTAACCTGCATGACCTGCTGATGGCCGCCCCGGCCGGGCTGCGCGCCACAATGGGTCTCGATCCGGGACTGCGTACCGGCGTAAAAGTGGCGGTGGTTGACGGTACCGGCAAGCTGGTCGCGACCGACACTATTTATCCGCATACCGGCCAGGCAGCCAAAGCCGCCGTTGCCGTGGCGGCGTTGTGTGAAAAATACAACGTTGAGCTGGTCGCGATTGGTAACGGTACGGCGTCGCGCGAAACCGAGCGTTTCTTCCTCGACGTGCAGAAACAATTCCCGAAAGTGACCGCGCAGAAAGTGATTGTCAGCGAAGCTGGGGCATCGGTTTACTCTGCTTCCGAGCTGGCGGCGCTGGAGTTCCCGGATCTCGACGTTTCGCTGCGTGGCGCGGTGTCTATCGCCCGTCGTTTGCAGGATCCGCTGGCGGAGCTGGTGAAAATCGATCCGAAATCTATCGGCGTGGGCCAGTATCAGCACGATGTTAGCCAGACGCAACTGGCGCGCAAGCTGGATGCAGTAGTGGAAGACTGCGTGAACGCCGTCGGCGTCGATCTGAATACCGCCTCCGTGCCGCTGCTGACCCGCGTTGCTGGCCTGACGCGCATGATGGCGCAAAACATCGTCGCCTGGCGCGATGAGAACGGTCAGTTTCAGAACCGTCAGCAACTGCTAAAAGTTAGCCGCCTGGGGCCAAAAGCCTTTGAACAGTGCGCGGGCTTCCTGCGTATCAACCATGGCGATAACCCACTGGATGCTTCTACCGTTCACCCGGAAGCTTATCCGATTGTGGAACGCATTCTGGCCGCAACCGAGCAATCGCTGCGTGACCTGATGGGCAACAGCAACGAACTACGCAATCTGAAAGCAGCCGATTTTACCGACGAACGCTTCGGGGTACCGACCGTCACCGACATCATCAAAGAGCTGGAAAAACCGGGCCGCGACCCGCGTCCTGAATTTAAAACCGCGCAGTTTGCTGATGGCGTAGAAACCATGAACGATCTGCTGCCGGGAATGATTCTGGAAGGGGCAGTCACTAACGTCACGAACTTCGGCGCGTTTGTTGATATTGGCGTTCATCAGGATGGTCTGGTGCATATCTCTTCATTGTCGAATAAGTTCGTCGAAGATCCACACACCGTGGTGAAAGCGGGCGACATTGTGAAAGTGAAAGTGCTGGAAGTTGACCTGCAACGTAAGCGTATCGCACTGACCATGCGTCTGGACGAGCAGCCGGGTGAAACCAATGCGCGTCGCGGCGGCGGGAATAACGATCGCACTCAAAGCAATCGCCCGGCGCCAAAAGCCGCGAAACCTCGTGGTCGTGACGCACAGCCTGCGGGTAACAGCGCCATGATGGATGCGCTGGCGGCGGCAATGGGTAAAAAACGCTAGTGTGACTTTTGTGCCGGATGGGGGTGTAACCTCCTTATCCGGCTAACTTGTTGCAATTAATTTGTAAGCCGGATAACACGCGTGAGCGTCGCCATCCGGCATATTTAGTCTATTTCCCGCTTTCTACCGCCATATATTTATCACTTCATTAACAGATGAAACCTTAATTAAACATTAAGATCCTCACTAATTATTTCCGTGAATCATTCGTTCTCAACCAGAATAAATATTGAGGAATATCAAAATTGGCGCAAATTATTATCCAATTGTACATTCCGTCACATTTATTCTATTGATGATAGAAACCATTCTCATTATCATTGATCTGTTGATTATTTACTCTTTCCTTACGTTGGCTAATCATCTGGCCTCATGCCGCCTTGCCGCCCCATGAGGTAATCATCCAGTTAGCGAGATATAAGTAGGTCCCTATGCAATTCACTCCTGACAGTGCGTGGAAAATTACCGGTTTTGCCCGTGAAATCAGCCCGGCTTATCGTCAGAAACTGTTGTCACTTGGCATGCTACCCGGCTCCTCTTTCAACGTGGTACGCGTCGCCCCACTCGGCGATCCTATCCATATCGAAACGCGTCGCGTAAGTCTGGTATTGCGTAAGAAAGATCTGGCGTTATTAGAAGTGGAAGCGGTTTCCTGTTAATACAGTGAGTCTATAAAAATGAAAAAACTAACCATTGGTTTAATTGGCAATCCTAATTCCGGCAAGACTACTTTATTCAACCAGCTTACCGGCGCACGCCAGCGTGTAGGCAACTGGGCAGGCGTTACCGTTGAGCGTAAAGAAGGTCATTTCGCAACGACGGACCACCAGGTCACGCTGGTTGATTTACCCGGCACCTATTCTCTGACGACAATCTCATCCCAGACCTCTCTCGATGAGCAGATCGCCTGTCACTATATTTTAAGCGGCGACGCGGATCTCTTGATCAACGTGGTCGATGCTTCAAACCTTGAACGCAACCTCTACCTGACGTTGCAACTGCTTGAGCTGGGCATCCCCTGCATCGTCGCGTTGAATATGCTGGATATTGCCGAGAAGCAGCAAATCCGTATTGATATCGATGCCCTCTCCGCTCGCCTTGGCTGCCCGGTGGTTCCGCTGGTATCCACCCGCGCCCGCGGCATTGAAGCGCTGAAGCTGGCGATCGATCGCTACAAAGAAAACGACACCGTCGAGCTGGTTCATTATGCCCAGCCGCTGCTGCAGGAAGCGGATTCCCTCGCCGATGCGATGGCCAAAGATATGCCGTTAAAACAGCGCCGCTGGCTGGGCCTGCAGATGCTGGAAGGCGATATCTACAGCCGGGCCTACGCGGGTGATGCCGCGCAAAACCTTGATGCCGCCATTGCACGTCTGAGCGAGACAATGGACGATCCGGCACTGCACATCGCCGATGCGCGCTATCAGTGCATTGCCGCTATCTGCGATACCGTCAGCAACACCCTGACGGCAGAGCCGAGCCGCTTCACCACCGCAGTAGATAAAATCGTCCTCAACCGCTTCCTCGGGCTGCCGATTTTCCTGTTCGTGATGTACCTGATGTTCCTGCTCGCCATCAACATTGGCGGCGCGCTGCAACCGTTGTTTGACGTCGGCTCCGTAGCGCTCTTTATCCATGGGATTCAGTGGATTGGCTACACGCTGCACTTCCCGGACTGGCTCACGATCTTTTTGGCGCAAGGTCTTGGCGGCGGGATTAACACCGTGCTGCCACTGGTACCGCAAATCGGTATGATGTACCTGTTCCTCTCCTTCCTTGAAGACTCCGGTTACATGGCGCGCGCCGCGTTTGTAATGGACCGTCTGATGCAGGCGCTGGGACTGCCGGGCAAATCGTTTGTCCCGCTGATCGTCGGCTTTGGCTGTAACGTACCGTCGGTGATGGGCGCACGTACGCTGGACGCCCCGCGTGAACGTCTGATGACCATCATGATGGCGCCGTTTATGTCTTGTGGCGCTCGCCTGGCGATTTTCGCCGTCTTTGCCGCTGCGTTCTTTGGTCAGAACGGTGCGCTGGCGGTCTTCTCACTGTACGTACTGGGTATCGTTATGGCGGTATTGACCGGTCTGATGCTCAAACACACCATCATGCGTGGCGAAGCAACGCCGTTCGTGATGGAGCTACCGGTGTACCACGTGCCGCACATTAAGAGTCTGATTATTCAGACCTGGCAACGCCTGAAAGGCTTCGTTCTGCGTGCGGGTAAAGTCATCATCATCGTCAGCATTTTCCTCAGCGCGTTTAACAGTTTCTCGCTGAGCGGAAAAATCGTCGACAACATCAACGACTCTGCTCTGGCTTCCGTCAGCCGCGTAATCACGCCGGTCTTCAAGCCGATTGGCATTCACGAAGATAACTGGCAGGCAACCGTAGGTCTGTTCACCGGCGCGATGGCGAAAGAAGTGGTTGTCGGTACGCTGAACACGCTCTATACCGCAGAAAACATTCAGGAAGAAGAGTTCAACCCGGCAGATTTCCACCTCGGTGACGAGCTGCTCGGCGCGGTAGATGAGACCTGGCAAAGCCTGAAAGACACCTTCAGCCTGAGCGTACTGGCTAACCCTATTGAAGCCAGCAAGGGCGACGGTGAAATGGCTACGGGTGCAATGGGCGTGATGGGCGAAAAATTTGGCAGCGCTGCCGCCGCTTACAGCTACCTGATTTTCGTGCTGCTGTATGTGCCGTGTATTTCGGTAATGGGCGCTATTGCACGTGAATCCAGCCGTGGCTGGATGAGCTTCTCGATTCTGTGGGGCCTGAACATCGCCTACTCTCTGTCGACGCTGTTTTATCAGGCGGTCAGCTACAAAGAGCACCCGACCTACAGCCTGGTGTGCATTTTAGCTGTCATCCTGTTTAACATTGTGTTGCTGGGCCTGCTGCGTCGAGCTCGCAGTCGCGTGGATCTCGCACTGCTGGCGACCAACAGGACGGCAAGCTCCTGCTGTTCCAGCACCACTGGCGACTGCCACTAAGGTTATCGACAATGGCATCGCTTATTCAGGTTCGTGATTTATTGGCTTTGCGGGGACGCATGGAGGCAACTCAGATTAGCCACACGCTGCACACCCCGCAGCCCATGATTGACGCCATGCTGAATCAGTTAGAAAAGATGGGCAAAGCGGTGCGGATTCAGGAAGATGCCGACGGGTGTCTTTCCGGAAGCTGCAAGAGTTGTCCGGAAGGTAAAGCCTGCCTGCGCGAGTGGTGGGCTTTGCGCTAGTTCGATGCCGGATGGCGCTACGCTTCCGGTCTAAAAATGACTGCAAACGCCCTGGCCGGATAAAGCGTTTATGCTGATATCCGGCTTTTTGCGTAATGGATTCCACAAAGATGTCCCTGTTTCAGCAAAGCTGATCTATCCTCCAGCCTGTCGCGCATCGTTATCAACTCGTGGATGATTACTGGCGACCAGGGAAGTAGAGTCTCGTCATCTTGTTTCTCAGGTGACGGATCGCCATGAATACTGACACGACTGCTACGCCGCATGACGCGATTTTTAAAACGTTCTTAAACCACCCTGCTACCGCACGCGACTTTCTTCGGCTCCATCTTCCAGCCTCTTTGCAAAAACTGTGCGATCTGAACACGCTACAACTGGAATCGGGCAGCTTTATTGAGGACGATTTGCGCGCGTACTATTCCGATGTGCTGTGGTCATTAAAAACCCGCGAAGGCGATGGCTATATTTACACCATCATTGAGCATCAGAGTACCGCCGATGCCCATATGGCATTTCGGCTGATGCGTTATGCCATTGCGGTTATGCATCGTCATTTGGCTGCAGGTCACAAGAAACTCCCGCTGGTGATACCCATGCTTTTTTATCATGGCGCGGCTAGTCCATACCCCTACTCACTCTGCTGGCTGGACGAATTTGACGACCCAAAGGCTGCCAGACAACTTTATACCGCAGCGTTTCCACTGATCGATATCACCGTTGTTCCCGATGACGAGATCATGCAGCATCGCCGGATGGCGCTGTTGGAACTCATCCAAAAACATATTCGTAAACGCGATTTGATGGGGCTGGTAGAAAAACTGGCCATCCTGATTATTAAAGGACACGCTAATGACAGCCAGTTGAAAGCCTTGTTTAATTATCTAATGCAGGTCGGGGACACCACACATTTTACCGAGTTTCTTCATGAGGTCGCCGAACGTTTACCCCAACATAAGGAAAAGTTGATGACTATCGCCGAAAGATTACGACAAGAAGGGCATCTTAATGGTCTTCAGGAAGGTCATATGAAAGGGTTACAAGAGGGATTACAAGAAGGGTTACAAACGGGCTTGCAACAAGGTAAACGAGAGGAAGCTTTACGTATTGCATCAACCCTGCAGGCTGATGGTATCGACCCGCTGACCATCTTCAGAATTACCGGCCTGACCGCTGAGGATCTGGCTACGCGCAGCCATTAATCTCAAGCCCGGTAAGCGCGGCTCTACCGGGCAACACAACAGATTTATAGGCGTTTTTTTAACGCCACCAGCGCTGCGCAGAACTCTGCAGGATGCGAGATAAACGGTGCATGCGCCGCTTTAGCAAATATCAACGACTCGCTATGCGGCCACAGGGCATCGAGCATTGGGACCACTTTGCGCGGAACCAGTCCATCGAGATAGCCGTACAACCGCAGAAAAGGCATGTCCACAGCGCACAGAGGCTCACGCAGATCGACCGTTTTCAGGATCTCCAGTCCGCCATTGAGCACCTCGACATTCGGCATGGGTAACGCCAGAACTGTTTTCTTCAGTGCCCGTGCATCCTGACGCGCGGTGTCCGTGCCCATCGTCTGCAACGCCAGAAAACGTTCCACCGTACGCTGGAAATCTTCGCTCAACTGCTGCTGGAAACCTGCCAGCACTTCTGGCTTGATACCCGGCCACTCGTCGCGCGCGCTAAAGCAAGGGGAAGACGCCACGGTCACCAGCGCCTGAACACGTTCAGGATGGGTTAACGCCACCTGGCTTGCGACCAGCCCGCCCAGACTCCAGCCGAGCCAGATGGCTTTCTCCGGTGCCTGTTTTACTACCCGCTCAGCCATCTCTTCCAGCGACATTGCGCCGAACCCCTGGCTGCGACCAAATCCCGGTAAGTCGACAAGATGCAGCGTGAAATGCGAACTCAATTCCTCGCTTATGCAATGCCACACTTGCGCATTCAGTCCCCATCCGTGCAGCAGCACAAGATGACAATTTCCCGAACCCTGGGTCTGCCACCAGATGTCATTCATCAGTTATTGTTCTCTTTTAGCCTGAAAGGATGCTTCTATGCTAACAGTACCGGGATTGTGCTGGCTATGCCGAATGCCCCTGACGTTAGGGCATTGGGGGATCTGTTCAGTCTGCACACGGGCAACGCATCAGCACGTCAGCCGGTGCCCTCAATGTGGACTCCCTGCCGCGCATACCGTCGTTCCCTGCGGGCGCTGTCTGCAAAAACCACCGCCGTGGCAGCGACTGGTTACCGTCAGCGACTATGCTCTGCCGTTGAGCGGGCTTATCCACCAGCTCAAGTTTTCCCGACGTGGCGAAATGGCCCCCGCTCTTTCACGCTTGTTGTTGCTGGAGGTATTACAGGCCCGGCGCGTCAGCGGTCTTCCTCTGCCGGACAGGCTCGTCAGCGTCCCGCTCTGGCAACGCCGGCACTGGCGCAGAGGGTTTAATCAGAGCGACTTACTGTGTCGTCCCCTGGCACGCTGGCTAGGCTGCGACTGGGACAGCCGGGCCATCACGCGGGTTCGGGCAACCGCCACACAGCACCATCTCAGCGCCCGATTACGTAAACGTAACCTGAAAAACGCCTTTCGCCTTGAATTGCCAGTGCAGGGACTCCATATGGTCATTGTGGATGATGTCGTCACTACCGGAAGTACCGTCGCGGAAATCGCGCAGCTGCTTTTACGCAACGGCGCGGCGACTGTCCAGGTATGGTGCCTGTGTCGAACCTTGTAGAGCCTCGATGATGGGCGTATTATAACCAAGTAAAATAGTCAACTATTAGGCCATTACTATGATCCATATTTCCGATGCTGCACAAGCGCACTTTGCCAAACTGCTGGCAAATCAGGAAGAAGGGACACAAATCCGCGCATTTGTGATTAATCCCGGCACGCCTAACGCTGAATGCGGCGTTTCTTATTGTCCGCCGGACGCCGTGGAAGCAACCGACACCGCCATTAAATTTGACCTGCTGACCGCATATGTTGATGAACTGAGCGCACCGTATCTGGAAGATGCAGAAATCGATTTCGTTACCGACCAGTTAGGCTCCCAACTGACCCTGAAAGCACCAAACGCCAAAATGCGTAAAGTTGCCGATGATGCGCCGCTGATGGAACGCGTGGAGTACATGCTGCAATCGCAGATCAACCCACAGCTGGCAGGTCACGGTGGCCGCGTCTCTCTGATGGAAATCACCGATGAAGGCTACGCTATTCTGCAGTTTGGCGGCGGATGTAACGGCTGTTCAATGGTAGATGTAACGCTGAAAGAAGGTATCGAGAAGCAGCTGCTGGCTGAATTCCCTGAACTGAAAGGCGTTCGCGATTTAACCGAACACCAGCGCGGCGAGCACTCTTACTACTAACGCCTCAACCTGTAGAGTTTCCGTAGGCCCGTTAAGACGCATCCGCGCCGCCATCGGGCATTGATGCCGGATGGCAGCGTAATCGCTTTATCCGGCCTACAACCTTGCATTTCTCCGCATATTTCCTGCAACAATCCCCCTCATAATTTGACCAGCCTCTCATAATTTAAATTTTGCCTGCCCAGGTGATTTTCAAGCGCCGTATGTTACCCGTATCATTCGCATCAGCACCTAACACACACATAACAGCCAGCTAAACTGATTAGTTTTGAAGGCAACCAGCATTGGTGCTGAGAATGCTCTGTTCCCGGTCGGGACAATCGGAATTTGTCATCTAAACACTGACGTTACCCATAACAAAGTAAAGGCCAGGTAAATCATGCCATTAGTCATCGTTGCTATCGGTGTAATCTTGTTACTCCTCCTGATGATCCGTTTCAAAATGAACGGTTTCATCGCTCTCGTCCTGGTGGCGCTTGCTGTCGGATTGATGCAAGGGATGCCACTGGATAAAGTCATCGGTTCGATTAAAGCCGGCGTCGGCGGAACCCTTGGCAGCCTCGCCCTGATTATGGGTTTTGGCGCCATGCTGGGCAAAATGCTGGCGGACTGCGGCGGCGCACAGCGCATCGCAACCACCCTGATCGCTAAATTCGGCAAAAAACATATTCAGTGGGCGGTGGTATTAACCGGCTTCACCGTCGGTTTTGCCCTGTTCTACGAAGTCGGCTTCGTGCTGATGCTGCCGCTGGTGTTCACCATCGCCGCTGCTGCCAACATCCCGCTGCTGTATGTTGGCGTGCCGATGGCTGCTGCGCTGTCCGTAACTCACGGCTTCCTGCCGCCGCACCCAGGTCCGACCGCTATTGCCACCATTTTCCACGCAGATATGGGTAAAACCCTGCTGTTTGGTACGATTCTGGCAATCCCGACCGTTATTCTCGCCGGTCCGGTGTACGCTCGCTTCCTGAAAGGCATCGATAAGCCAATCCCGGAAGGTCTGTACAGCGCGAAAACGTTTACCGAAGAAGAGATGCCTGGCTTTGGCGTCAGCGTCTGGACCTCCCTGGTACCGGTTATCCTGATGGCGATGCGCGCCGTGGCGGAGATGATTCTGCCAAAAGGCCACGCTTTCCTGACGATGGCAGAATTCCTGGGTGACCCGGTCATGGCAACGCTTATCGCGGTGCTGATTGCGATGTTCACTTTTGGTCTGAACCGTGGACGTTCGATGGATCAGATCAACGACACGCTGGTGTCCTCCATCAAAATCATCGCGATGATGCTGTTGATCATTGGTGGTGGCGGTGCCTTCAAACAGGTCCTGGTGGATAGCGGCGTGGACAAGTACATCGCGTCAATGATGCACGGTTCAAACGTTTCTCCGCTGCTGATGGCATGGTCTATCGCTGCGGTACTGCGTATCGCACTGGGCTCCGCAACCGTTGCAGCGATCACCGCTGGTGGGATTGTGGCACCGCTGATTGCAACGACCGGCGTAAGCCCTGAGCTAATGGTTATTGCGGTTGGTTCCGGTTCCGTCATTTTCTCCCACGTGAACGATCCGGGCTTCTGGCTGTTCAAGGAGTACTTCAACTTGACCATAGGTGAAACCATTAAGTCATGGTCAATGCTGGAAACCATTATCTCCGTCTGCGGTCTGGTAGGATGTCTGCTGCTGGGTATGGTGGTCTGATAAAACTGTGCCGGGTGATGCTTCGCTGACCCGGCCTACCTGCTATCACCCTAAAAAAGCCGGGGAAATCCCCGGCTTTTTTACTTCTTCTTCGCGGCCGCTTTTCGGCGCTTATCCAAATCCTTAATCAGCTTGTTCACACCGTCATCGGCAAACATCTGCTCCAGCGTGGCGGTGAGCTTACGCCGCCAGTTTTTGTACTGGTCGCTGGTCCCCGGAATATTGACCGGCTCAGCCATATCCAGCCAGTCTTCCGGTTGCAGGCCCAACAGCGCACTGTTGCTGTCAGCGATGTAGCGTTGCATGCCGCGATTAAGAATCGGCGTCATCGACATCAGTGACGCCTTGTGACCAGCACGTTTTGGCAGGCACCCGTATTTGTGCAGCGCGTCCAGCAGCCCCTGTTTCGCCAGTTCTCTGTCCTGATACAACCCACGCAGCACGACTTCATCCGGGTACAGACCCAGCGCCTTACCCAGCGTCAGATCGCCGCTATCCCAATAACCTTTAAGCGTAGGAAGGTCATGCGTCGCCGCGACTGCCATTGATTGTTCCGGGTACGCTTTCGGCGCGCGGAAGTTTTTCTCATGGTCATTCTCAAAATAAAGCACTTTGTAGGAGTACACGCCGCTGTCACGCAGCTTGCTGACGATCTCTACCGGCACAGTCCCCAGATCTTCACCAATTACCATGCAGTGATGACGTTTACTTTCCAGCGCCAGAATTGAAAGCAGATCGTCGACCGGATAATGCACGTAGGCGCCGTGATCGGCAGTTTCGCCGTAAGGGATCCACCACAGACGCAGCATCGACATAACATGGTCGATACGCAACGCACCGCAGTTCTGCATATTGGCACGCAGCAGTTCGATAAACGGTTCGTAAGCGCGTGCCGTGATGATATGCGGATCCATCGGCGGCAATCCCCAGTTTTGCCCGAGCGGACCGAGAATATCCGGCGGTGCGCCAACCGAGGCTTTCAGGCAATACAACTCGCGGTCGCACCAGGTTTCCGCCCCGCCTTCGGCCACGCCGACAGCCAGATCGCGATATAATCCAATCGGCATCGCAAAGCCCTGGCTGGTTTTCCAGCAATCAGCAAACTGGGTATACGCCAGCCACTGCAACCACAGGTAGAAATCCACTTCATCACGATGCTCTTCGCAAAAGCGTTTCACCTCTGGCGAATCCACCGACTGGAAAGCTTGCGGCCACACCGGCCAGCCCCAGCGCAGTGCGTCCTCTTTCACCTGATGCGCATGCAGCGCGTCAAAGGCCGCCTGCCAGTACAGGCTATCCCCTTCCTGAGTCACAAACTGGCGAAATGCCGCCATCTGCTCATCGTCACGTGCAGAGAAGCTTTTCCATGCCATACGCAGCGCTGTCATCTTCAATGCGGTAACGGCAGAATAATCAACCCACTCGGTATCACGCGCGCGTTGCAGAGCTTGCTGAGTCGCGGGTTTCTGCCACCAGGCCTGCGCCTCTTTACTCAGGCGAAAATCGTCTACTGCGTTCACATCTATATAAATAACGTTCAGCCAGCGGCGTGACGACGGGCTGTACGGACTGGCACTCTCCGGGTTCGCCGGATACAGCGCGTGAATCGGATTCAGGCCAATAAACGCGCCGCCGCGTTGCGCCACCTCCACCAGCATGGCACGGAGATCGCCAAAGTCGCCAATCCCCCAGTTTTTTTCTGAACGCAGGGTATAGAGCTGAACGCATGCGCCCCACAGCTTCTGCCCGGCTAACAGAGCCTGCGGCTCATAGCAGCGTTTCGGCGCGACGATGATGCGGCAATAGGTACGCAACTCCCCCTGGGTGAGGGTAAGCGTGTGATACCCTTCCGGCAGCTTCGCCGGAAGGTTGAACGATTTACCGCCGACGGCATGCCCTTTGTGCTGCACGCCCTCTTCGGTGGTCAGCAGCCAGGTAAACTCTCCGCGTCCCTCAACTGCCAGCGGCATTTTCTTACCAGCGGTATAAACCATGACATTCGGCACCGGGGTCACCGCCACCTGAGCGGTGGCGGTGGAGCGATGCATAGCGTCAAGCAAACGCCGCTTGGTTTCGACGCCAATAGACTGCGGTTTACCGTGGGCATTAATGTAATTGGGGCTGATCCCCGCCGCCAACGCGGCATTATCCAGACGTTTGCTTTCCATCGCGATTCCTTAACGTTTCGCCTGCCAGATACGAGTCTGATAATCGCGGATGGAGCGATCCGAACTGAACATGCCGCAACGCGCGGTATTCAGAATCGCCGCCCGGGTCCAGGCCTCCTGGTCACGATACAACACGTCAACCTGCTTCTGGGCTTCAACGTAGGCCGCGAAGTCCGCCATTAACAGATACGGGTCACCGCCCTGCTTGCCGATACTGTGCAGCATCTGGTCGAAGGCATGTTTATCGCCGTCGCTGTACTTCCCGCTTTCCAGCTCTTTCAGAACAGCATCCAGCACTTTATCTTTCTTACGCCATTTCACCGGGTCGTACCCTTTGGCCTTGAGCGCCTTCACCTCTTCCACAGTATGACCAAAGATAAAGATATTCTCGTCACCGACCTTCTCGGCGATTTCGACGTTTGCGCCATCCAGCGTACCGACGGTTAACGCACCGTTCAGCGCCAGCTTCATGTTACCGGTGCCGGAAGCCTCTTTCCCTGCGGTGGAGATTTGCTCAGAGATATCCGCCGCTGGGATCAACATTTCCGCCGCCGAGACACAATAATCCGGCAGGAATACGACCTTCAGCTTGTCGCCCACTTGCGGGTCGTTATTGATGGTTTCTGCGACCTTGTTAATGGCGAAGATGATATTTTTCGCCAGGTAGTAACCCGGAGCGGCTTTCGCGCCAAACAGGAATACGCGCGGCACGCGATCGGCCTGCGGGTTCTCACGGATTTCTTTGTATAACGCCAGAATATGCAGCAAGTTGAGGTGCTGACGCTTGTACTCATGCAGGCGTTTAATCTGAATATCAAAGAGAGCGTTAGTCGTTATCTCAATACCGGTACGCGCTTTAATAAACTTCACCAGACGCACTTTGTTCGCCAGCTTGATGTCACGATACTGCTGACGAAACTTCGCGTCGTCGGCGTATTTTTCCAGGTTAATCAACTGATCAAGGTCGTTGGCCCACTCTTTTTTCAGCGATTTATCCAGCAGCGCGGCAAGTGCCGGGTTGCACTGCTTAATCCAGCGACGCGGAGTAATCCCGTTAGTGACGTTATGGAATTTGTTCGGCCAGAGCTGATGATATTCCGGGAACAGATCCTTCACCACCAAATCGGAGTGCAGCGCCGCCACGCCGTTAACCGCAAAGCCGCTGACCACGCACATGTTGGCCATACGCACCTGTTTGTTGTGCACCACCGCCAGCTTCGCCCAAACTTCAGCATCACCCGGCCAAGTTTTATCGACCAGCTTCTTAAAGCGGTCGTTAATCTCTTTGATGATTTGCATATGGCGCGGCAGTAGTGCTTTCACCAGCTTCTCGTCCCAGCACTCCAGCGCCTCTGGCATCAAAGTGTGGTTGGTATAAGCAAAGGTCTTGCTGGTAATAGCCCACGCATCGTCCCAGCTCATCTGGTGCTCATCAATCAGTACACGCAGTAGCTCAGGGATGGCGATGGTCGGGTGAGTATCGTTGAGCTGAATCACCTCAAAATCAGCCAGCTCATGCAGTTTACGCCCTGCCAGATGATGGCGGCGCAGAATGTCAGCTACGGAGCAAGCGCACTGGAAGTATTGCTGCATCAGGCGCAGCTTTTTACCCGCGGTGTGGTTGTCGTTCGGGTACAGCACTTTGGTGAGTTTTTCAGCGTCGATGCCCTGCTGCTCTGCGCGCAGGAAATCGCCGTCATTAAATTTGGTCAGGTTAAACGGATGCGCGTGACTGGCCTGCCACAGACGCAGCGGTTGCGCCACGCCGTTACGGTAGCCGAGAACCGGTAGATCCCAGGCCTGGCCGGTGATAACAAACCCCGGCTCCCAGTGCCCTTCTTTGGTGACCTTGCCGCCAATCCCTACTTGCACATCCAGTGCCTCGTTGTGACGGAACCACGGATAGCTGCCGCGATGCCAGTCATCCGGGGCTTCCATCTGCTGCCCATCGGCAAATGACTGACGGAACAGGCCGTACTGGTAGTTGAGACCATAGCCCGTCGCCGATTGACCGACTGTCGCCATCGAATCAAGGAAGCAGGCCGCCAGGCGCCCCAATCCACCGTTACCCAGCGCCGGGTCGATCTCTTCTTCCAGCAGGTCGGTTAGGTTGACGTCATGCGCTTTCAGCTCATCGCTCACCGCCTGATACCAGCCGAGATTGAGTAAGTTGTTGCCAGTCAGACGGCCAATCAAAAACTCCATCGAGATGTAGTTAACATGGCGCTGATTTTTTGCCGGTTTCGCCGCAGGCTGGGCGCTGAGTAACTCAGCCAACGCCCCACTCACTGCCTGCCACCACTGGCGCGACGTCATTTCTTGAGCCGACAGTAAACCGAAGCGCTGCCACTGACGCGTCAGGGCAGCCTGAAATTGATCTTTGTTGAAAGTAGGCTGTGACATAGGGGTTCCAGATCCTTAGGTAATAAAACAACGTTATCGCTAGTTTGCCAGGCTCGTTGTTGACCTTCCTCATCCTGGCACGGATTAGGCAGGGAGGAGGAGCGGGGATGAGCATAAAAGTGTGATCGCTGCCACTTAAAGAGGGTGTTATCGCCCGTAAATTCGCGTAAGTCCGGCATAACGCCCCTGTAATGCCCAACGGACGACGCATTAATAACAAGAGATAAATCGACAATATCAAATAGAGGGGTGACGATGGGAAACAATCTGTAAACAGAGAAATAGTTTCTAACCTGAAATATCCAAGGTGGATAAGATAATTCACATAAAACTTTTAAGTCGGCCACAAAATTCGGCTCTTTACATTAAACAACTGAGTAACCTTATAAAAAGGGAGGTATTTTTCGGCTCAGCCAAAATACCGACGGATCCAGTCGCCACGCCTGTTGTGACTCTTTAAAGCAATTAATGTAATAGATGTATAGATTTGTGACATAGTGCAAAATCAGACACACAAAAAGTCCGCTTAGCTTGCATAAAACACTAATCTGGCCGACCTTATATCTATTAATTACGAAGCGCAAAAAAAAATCATTTTTCCCCATTTTCACACAGTGAAGTGAGTAACTTATGTTGATTCCGTCTAAATTAAGTCGTCCGGTTCGACTCGACCATACGGTGGTTCGTGAGCGCCTGTTGGCTAAACTTTCCGGCGCGAACAATTTCAGGCTTGCCCTGATAACAAGTCCTGCTGGTTATGGAAAAACGACGTTGGTTTCACAATGGACAGCGGGGAAGAACGAATTAGGCTGGTACTCTCTGGATGAAGGCGATAATCAGCAAGAGCGCTTTGCCAGCTATCTGATCGCCGCTATCCAGCAGGCAACCGGTGGACACTGCACCACCAGCGAAGCAATGGTGCAAAAGCGCCAATACGCCAGCCTGACGTCACTGTTTGCGCAGCTATTTATTGAACTGGCCGAGTGGCATCGCCCGCTCTACCTGGTAGTGGATGATTATCATCTCATCTCCAATCCGGCAATTCACGAAGCGATGCGTTTCTTCCTGCGTCATCAGCCTGAGAACCTCACGTTGGTCGTGCTGTCGCGCAACCTGCCGCAGTTGGGTATTGCCAACCTGCGAGTACGCGATCAGTTGCTGGAGATAGGCAGCCAACAGCTGGCGTTTAACCACCAGGAAGCCAAACAATTTTTCGATCGACGTTTGTCCTCGCCTATCGAAGCGGCAGAAAGCAGCCGGATGTGCGATGACGTTGCTGGCTGGGCCACGGCGTTACAGCTGATTGCCCTCTCCGCCCGCCAGAACAACCACTCTGCACACCAGTCCGCACGCCGCCTCGCCGGGATCAACGCCAGCCATCTGTCCGATTATCTGGTTGATGAAGTGCTGGACAGCGTCGACCTCGGCACCCGTCATTTCCTGCTGAAAAGCGCCATTCTGCGCTCAATGAACGACGCACTGATCGTCCGGGTCACCGGGGAAGAAAACGGCCAGATGCGGCTGGAGGAGATTGAGCGCCAGGGATTATTCTTGCAGCGGATGGATGACGTCGGGGAGTGGTTCAGCTATCACCCGCTGTTTGGCAGCTTTTTACGCCAGCGCTGTCAGTGGGAGCTGGCAAGCGAACTGCCCGAATTACACCGCGCCGCCGCTGAAAGCTGGATGGCGCAAGGTTTCCCCAGCGAAGCTATCCACCACGCGCTGGCGGCAGGCGACGCGCATATGCTACGCGATATCCTGCTTAACCATGCGTGGGGACTGTTTAACCACAGCGAACTGACATTACTGGAAGAGTCGCTGAAAGCCCTGCCGTGGGAAAGTCTGCTGGAAAATCCGCGTCTGGTTCTGCTGCAAGCCTGGCTGATGCAAAGCCAGCACCGCTACGGCGAGGTTAATACCCTGCTGGCGCGCGCTGAGCAGGAAATGAAAGGCGACATGGAACCGACGCTGCACGCCGAATTTAACGCCCTGCGTGCGCAGGTCGCGATTAACGACGGAAATCCTGACGAAGCCGAGCGCCTGGCAAAGCTGGCGCTAGATGAGTTACCCATCGCCTGGTTCTATAGCCGTATCGTCGCCACCTCGGTACACGGTGAAGTCCTGCACTGCAAGGGCGATCTCACGCGTTCTCTGGCGTTAATGCAGCAAACCGAGCAAATGGCGCGCCACCATGACGTCTGGCATTACGCGCTGTGGAGTTTAATCCAGCAAAGCGAAATTTTGTTTGCCCAGGGCTTTTTACAGGCCGCCTGGGAGACTCAGGAAAAAGCGTTTCAGCTGATCAAAGAGCAGCATCTGGAACAGCTGCCGATGCACGAGTTCCTGGTGCGTATTCGCGCGCAGCTGCTGTGGGCATGGGCGCGCCTGGACGAATCGGAAGCGTCTGCCCGCTCGGGTATTGAACTGCTTTCCACATTCCAGCCGCAGCAACAGCTACAGTGCCTGGCGCTGCTGATTCAATGTTCGCTGGCCCGGGGGGATCTCGATAATGCGCGTAGCCTGCTCAACCGCCTGGAAAACCTGCTGGGTAACGGTCACTATCACAGTGACTGGATCTCGAACGCCGATAAGGTACGGGTGATTTACTGGCAAATGGTGGGCGACAAAAACTCGGCCGCCAACTGGCTGCGCCACACGCCGAAACCGGAATTCGCCAATAACCACTTCCTGCAAAGCCAGTGGCGCAACATCGCCCGCGCGCAGATCCTGCTGGGCGAGTTTGAACCGGCTGAGATTGTGCTGGAAGAGTTGAATGAAAATGCGCGCAATCTGCGCCTGATGAGCGATCTGAACCGTAACCTGCTGCTGCTTAATCAGCTCTACTGGCAGGCAGGACGCAAAAATGACGCACAGCGCGTGTTACTCGACGCGCTGCAGCTGGCCAACCGCACCGGATTTATCAGTCACTTTGTCATTGAAGGTGAGGCCATGGCGCAGCAACTGCGTCAGCTGATTCAGCTCAATACCTTACCGGAACTCGATCAGCACCGCGCCCAGCGTATTTTGCGTGAGATTAACCAGCATCACCGCCATAAATTCGCCCACTTCGATGAAGGATTCGTTGAGCGTCTGCTTACTCACCCGGAAGTACCGGAGCTTATTCGCACCAGCCCGCTGACCCAGCGCGAATGGCAGGTTCTTGGGCTGATTTATTCGGGCTACAGCAACGAGCAGATCGCCGGAGAATTGGCCGTCGCGGCAACGACCATCAAGACGCACATCCGCAATTTGTATCAAAAGCTCGGCGTCGCACACCGCCAGGATGCGGTGCAACATGCGCAGAAACTGCTGAAAATGATGGGGTATGGGGTTTAGTTAATGCCTGATACGCTACGCTTATCAGGCCTGGAATTAACTTAGCACAGCTCTAACTGAATATGATGATCCGCGATAACCTGCATCACGCCAGCTGGCGGCAGCGTGTCGGTATACACCGCATCCACCATGCTGATACTGCCCATATTCACCATCGCGTTACGCCCAAACTTCGAGTGATCCACCACCAGCATCACATGCCGTGAATTCTCAATAATCGCGCGCTTGGTGCGAACTTCGTGATAATCAAACTCCAGCAGGGAGCCATCGCTATCGATACCGCTAATCCCTAAGATGCCGAAGTCCAAGCGGAACTGAGAAATAAAGTCGAGGGTCGCTTCGCCCATAATACCGCCGTCGCGGCTACGCAGTTCGCCACCGGCGAGTATGATGCGGAAATCCTCTTTCGCCATCAGCGTATTCGCCACATTGAGGTTGTTGGTCACAATGCGTAAATTGCTGTGATTGAGCAGCGCGTGAGCCACCGCTTCCGGCGTGGTGCCGATATCAATGAACAACGTAGAACCGTTCGGGATCTGCGTGGCAACTTTGCGGGCAATGCGCTCTTTTTCCGACGTCTGTGTCGCTTTACGGTCATGCCACGGGGTGTTGACCGAGCTGGAGGGCAGCGCCGCGCCACCGTGATGGCGCAAAATCATGTTCTGATCGGCCAGATCGTTAAGATCGCGGCGAATCGTCTGCGGGCTGACGGAGAAATGCTCCACCAGCTCCTCGGTACTGACGTATCCCTGTTTCTTTACCAGCTCGATGATCGCGTCATGTCGTTGTGTTTGCTTCATTATTGTTCCCTGAAATTACGTTCGTTTTCGTACATTCATAGTATCGGCAAACGCCATTGCCAGACCCACGGCCAGCCCGGCGATATGTGCGCCGTTCGCCATCGACATGCCGAACACATCAAACCAGCCGGCAACAATCCAGATCAAAGCAAAGATAATCAAACCACGCTGCAGGAAAATACCACTTTGTGGATCGCGCTCGCCGCGCAACCACACATAACCCATCAGCGCATATACCACGCCAGACAGCCCACCAAACCACGGGCCGCTAAATTTCTGCTGAACGTAGCCGCTTAGCAGGGCGCTGATCACGGTAATTACAATCAGTTTTCCGCTGCCCAGACGCTTTTCTACCGCACCGCCGAGATACCACCACCACAGCAGGTTGAACAGAATATGCATCAGCGAGAAGTGCATAAAAGCGTGGGTAAAATAACGCCAGAATTCAAATTTCAGCGAAGGGTCAAACGGCCATGCCAGCCAGAGCATCACGGTCTGGTCGCCCAGCATGTTCATCGCGATAAACACTAGCACACACGCGGCCATCACCACCCAGGTTACCGGGCCTGCGCGTTCGCGCAATGTGGCCAGGAACGGATAACGCTGGTAGCGCAGACCGCTGTCGGTATGACCCGACTGCCAGCTTGCCGCGAGGTAACGCGGATCGCCTGGATTCTCCAGAAATCGCGCCAGCTCAGCATGCACGCGCTCAGCCTGGGACTCATCCGCCAGCCAGACATCCGTTTGCTGATGTTGTTGAATCGTCAGGATAACGCCCTGTGTCGCCATATAATCAACAAATGCCTGCGCCACGCGGGGGTTAGCAAAAGAGGTAATCATCAACATGGTTGCTGTCGCTTATTCCACACAAAAGAGGACAGTATATATACCCTTCTGACTTCGAGCTGCATCTTTGTTGGCTTTCCTCACTCACTCCGGTCACGTACTGTTCGTACGCTCCCGGAGATTCGCTGCGTCGCCGTCGCGATGCAACTCGAATTAATTTGGGTATAGTCTTACGAACCGTATGCCACTTCTGCCGGAAAATGTCGATGCCAGGCGTCGAAGCCGCCGTCAACACTGTAAACCGCGTCATAGCCCTGCTGAAGAAGATATTGCGCCGCGCCTTTACTGCTGTTGCCGTGATAACACATTACTAACACGGCGGTGTCGAAATCATGCTCGCGCATAAATGACCCCAGCGTGTCGTTCGTCAGATGAAACGCCTGCGGGGCGTGACCCATCGCATAGCTTTGCGGGTCGCGGATATCCACTAACACCGCGGCCCCCTGGTGCAGCTTCTGATGCGCTTCTTCGACATTAATACATTCAAACTGATCCATTGCTCTCTCTTCTTTATATTGCAGGTGACGCTTTTCAGACATGTTACTTCTTAGTGTACGTCCCGACGGCAGTTAAACGCCATAATGTTATATGTATCACTGTAAATTGTTTATCCGATGTTACCAATGGCGCGATTCTTTGCTATTATGCTCGATAACGAACATTAATGAGCTATAACGAAAGTGCGAGAGGCCAGCATGGAAACCAAAGATCTGATTGTGATAGGTGGAGGCATCAACGGTGCCGGTATCGCGGCAGATGCCGCTGGACGCGGTTTATCCGTGCTGATGCTGGAAGCGCAGGATTTAGCCTGCGCCACCTCTTCCGCTAGCTCCAAACTCATCCACGGTGGCCTGCGCTACCTGGAACACTACGAATTTCGCCTGGTGAGCGAAGCGCTGGCCGAACGTGAGGTGTTGTTGAAAATGGCACCGCATATCGCCTTCCCGATGCGCTTTCGTCTGCCCCATCGCCCGCACCTGCGTCCAGCATGGATGATCCGCATTGGTCTGTTTATGTACGATCATCTGGGCAAACGCACCAGTTTGCCGAGTTCGACCGGTTTGCGTTTTGGCGCAGATTCCGTAATGAAACCTGAGATTGTGCGCGGTTTCGAATATTCTGACTGCTGGGTAGACGATGCGCGGCTGGTTTTGGCAAACGCCCAAATGGTCGTACGCAAAGGCGGAGAGGTGTTAACCCGCACTCGCGCTACCTCCGCTCGCCGTGAAAACGGTTTGTGGATTGTTGAAGCTGAAGATATCGATACCGGTAAAAAGCACACCTGGCAGGCGCGTGGTCTGGTCAATGCCACCGGCCCATGGGTGAAAGAGTTCTTCGACGACGGCATGCATCTGCCATCGCCGTACGGTATTCGTCTGATTAAAGGCAGCCACATCGTGGTGCCGCGCGTCCATACCCAGAAGCAAGCTTATATTCTGCAAAACGAAGATAAACGTATTGTATTTGTCATCCCATGGATGGACGAATTCTCGATCATCGGGACGACTGACGTCGAATACAAAGGCGACCCGAAAGCGGTAAAAATTGATGAGAGTGAAATCAATTACCTGCTGAAGGTCTACAACGCGCACTTTAAGAAACAGCTGGGCCGTGACGATATCGTCTGGACCTACTCGGGCGTACGTCCGCTGTGCGATGACGAGTCCGACTCGCCGCAGGCTATCACCCGTGATTACACGCTGGATATCCACGACGAAAACGGCAAAGCGCCGCTGCTGTCGGTCTTTGGTGGTAAGCTGACGACCTATCGTAAGCTGGCCGAACACGCGATGGAAAAACTGGCGTCGTACTATCAGGGAATCGGTCCGGCGTGGACAAAAGAGTGCATTCTGCCAGGCGGTGACATCGGCGGCGATCGTGAAGATTACGCGGCCAAACTGCGCCGTCGCTACCCGTTCCTGACCGAGTCGCTGGCGCGCCATTATTCGCGCACCTACGGCAGTAACACCGAATGGATTATCGAGGAAGCCACCTCGCTTGCCGAGTTAGGTGAAGACTTCGGCCATGAGTTCTATGAGGCCGAGCTGAAATATCTGGTCGATCACGAATGGGTGCGCCGTGCGGAAGATGCGCTGTGGCGTCGCACGAAAGAAGGTATGTGGCTGAACGCTGAACAGCAGTCGCGCATGACCCAGTGGCTGGCAGAGTACATTGAGAAACAGCAGCTGTCGCTGGCGTCTTAAGACACTCGATATAAAACTGTAGGCCCGGTAAGCGTCAGCGCTACCGGGCCTTTTGCCGGATGGCGGCTAACGCCTTATCCATCCGGCCTACAGATCGTCCTGCCCTTGTTACAACCGCACCGAGTCGATATGCCAGATGTTTTCGGCGTACTCTTTGATCGTCCTGTCCGACGAGAAGTAGCCCATGTTGGCGATATTAATCATCGACTTGGTGGTCCACTCTTCCGGGTGGCGATACAGTTCGTCAACCTTATCCTGGCAATCAACGTAGCTGCGATAATCCGCCAGAACCTGATAGTGGTCGCCAAAGTTGATCAGCGAGTCAACCAGGTCACGATAGCGCCCCGGCTCCTCAGGGCTGAATACACCGCTGCCAATCTGCGTCAGCACCTGGTGCAGCTCTTCGTCTTTCTCGTAATACTCACGCGGCTTGTAGCCCTGGCTGCGTAAGGCTTCGACCTCTTCCGCCGTATTACCAAAGATAAAGATATTTTCTGCGCCCACATGCTCCAGCATCTCGACGTTGGCACCGTCCAGCGTCCCAATGGTCAGCGCGCCGTTGAGGGCAAACTTCATATTACTGGTACCAGAGGCTTCGGTCCCGGCCAGCGAAATCTGCTCAGACAGGTCGGCAGCAGGAATAATCACCTGCGCCAGGCTGACGCTGTAGTTAGGAATAAACACCACTTTCAGCTTGTCACCAATTTGCGGATCGTTGTTGATCACTTTCGCGACGTCGTTGATCAGGTGAATGATGTGCTTCGCCATGTAATAGGCCGAAGCCGCTTTACCGGCGAAGATATTCACGCGCGGCACCCACTCGGCATCAGGATCGGCCTTAATGCGGTTGTAGCGGGTGATCACATGCAGCACGTTCATCAACTGGCGTTTGTACTCGTGAATACGCTTGATCTGCACATCAAACAGCGATTTCGGGTTCACCACCACGTTAAGCTGCTGGGCAATGAGCGTTGCCAGACGTTTTTTATTCTCCAGTTTCGCACGGCGCACCGCCTGATTTACCAGCGGGTAATCGCAGTGCTGTTCAAGCTCGCTTAGCTGGCTGAGATCGGTTCGCCAGGTGCGGCCAATGTTCTCATCCAGCACCTCAGAGAGCGATGGGTTAGCCAGCGCCAGCCAGCGGCGCGGCGTCACGCCGTTGGTGACGTTACAGAAGCGAGTCGGGAAAATCTTCGCAAAGTCAGCAAACAGCGACTGCACCATCAGGTTGGAGTGCAGCTCAGAAACGCCGTTAACCTTGTGGCTCACCACCACTGCGAGCCATGCCATACGCACCCGGCGGCCGTTGGATTCATCGATAATCGACGTCCGTCCCAGCAGACTGGTATCGTTCGGATACTGTTCCTGCAATGTCTTCAGGAAGTAGTCGTTAATCTCAAAGATGATTTGCAGATGGCGCGGCAGAATTTTGCCCAGCATATCGACAGGCCAGGTCTCCAGCGCTTCGCTCATCAAGGTGTGGTTGGTATACGAGAAGACCTGGCAGCAGACCTCGGACGCATTATCCCAACTGAATTTGTGCTCATCGATCAGCAGACGCATCAGCTCAGGAATCGACAGTACCGGATGGGTGTCGTTGAGGTGAATGGCGATCTTATCTGCCAGGTTGTCGTAGGTTTTGTGCAGTTGATAATGACGGTTCAGGATGTCCTGCACCGTGGAGGAGACCAGGAAATACTCCTGGCGCAAACGCAGCTCGCGTCCGGAATAGGTGGAGTCATCCGGATACAGCACGCGGGAGACGTTCTCGGAGTGGTTTTTATCTTCCACCGCCGCAAAGTAGTCGCCCTGGTTAAATTTACCGAGGTTGATTTCGCTACTGGCCTGGGCATTCCACAAGCGCAGCGTATTGGTGGCGTCTGTGTCATAACCGGGAATAATTTGGTCGTAGGCTACCGCGAGGATCTCTTCAGTTTCTATCCAGCGCGTTTTCTTGCCTTCCTGCTGAATACGCCCGCCAAAGCGCACTTTGTAACGCGTATTGTGGCGTTTGAATTCCCACGGGTTACCGTATTCCAGCCAGTAGTCCGGTGACTCTTTCTGTCGGCCATCAACAATGTTCTGTTTGAACATGCCGTAGTCATAACGAATACCGTAGCCGCGTCCCGGCAGACCCAACGTTGCCAGTGAGTCCAGGAAGCAGGCCGCCAGGCGCCCGAGGCCACCGTTGCCAAGACCAGGGTCGTTTTCTTCATCGATCAGATCTTCAAGATCCAACCCCATACCTTCCAGCGCATTTTTGACATCGTCATAAATACCCAACGATAACAGTGCATTGGAAAGTGTGCGGCCAATCAGAAACTCCATTGACAGATAATAAACCTGTCGAGTTTCCTGGGATAATTGCGCACGGTTAGAACGCAGCCAGCGCTCCACGAGACGATCGCGCACCGCGAACAACGTGGCGTTCAGCCACTCATGTTTATTGGCAATAACCGGGTCTTTACCAATCGTGAACATCAGCTTGTAGGCGATAGAATGCTTAAGTGCCTCTACGCTGAGTGTGGGCGATGCATAAGTAAATGGAGCATTCATATAGGTGATTCCTGGATATCTATTTCAAACGATAGTAAAGCTCACGGTATGACTTCGCCGCGACTTGCCAGCTAAAATCCATGGTCATGGCCTGACGTTGTACAAACCGCCACAGCGAAGGCCGGGACCACAATACGAAAGCACGCCGAATCGCGCGTAGCAGCGACCAGGCATTACTATCTTCAAATACAAACCCACTGGCGATACCATCCGCCAGGTTTTCCAGCGAACTGTCAGAGACCGTATCAGCCAGCCCACCGGTGCGCCGCACCAGCGGCAGCGTGCCGTACTTCAGTCCATACAACTGCGTTAAGCCACACGGCTCAAAACGGCTGGGAACCAATATAACGTCGGCCCCACCCATGATGCGGTGCGAGAAGGCTTCGTGATAGCCAATCTGTACGCCCACCTGTCCTGGATGTTCCGCCGCCGCGGCGAGGAAACCTTCCTGTAAAACCGGATCGCCCGCACCAAGCAATGCCAGCTGTCCACCCTGCTCTAACAACCCCGGTAGCGCTTCCAGCACCAGATCCAGCCCTTTCTGACTGGTCAGGCGGCTGACTACGGCAAATAACGGCACTTTGTCGTTAACCTTAAGTCCCATCGCGATCTGTAGCTGGCGTTTGTTCTCCGCCTTCTCTTCCAGCGTTTCACGCGTATACCGCGACGCCAGCAGCAGATCGGTTTCCGGGCTCCAGATTTTTTCATCAACGCCGTTCAGCACACCGGAAAGACGTCCTTCACGATGACGCTGCTGCAACAGACCTTCCATGCCGTAGGCAAACTGCGGCTCGGTAATTTCCCGCGCGTAGGTCGGACTGACCGCCGTAATGTGGTCGGCGTAGTACAACCCGGCCTTCAGGAAAGAAATCTGCCCGTTAAACTCCAGTCCGTGCACGTTAAAGCACGACCATGGCAATTGGATGTCATCCATATGCTTTGCATAAAACATGCCTTGATACGCCAGGTTGTGCACAGTGAACACCGATTTCGCCGGATGGCCGCGCGCCGCCAGATACGCCGGGGCCAGACCGGCATGCCAGTCGTGCGCATGCACCACATCCGGGCGCCAGAATGGGTCAAAGCCACAGGCCATTTCACTGCCGACCCAACCCAGCAGCGCAAAACGCAGCACGTTATCGGTATATGCAAACAGGTTAGTGTCGTGATACGGGCTACCGGGACGGTCATAGAGATGCGGCGCGTCAATCAGGTAAATGCCCACACCGTTGAAATGCCCGAACAACAGCGTAATACGTCCGGCGAAGGTATCGCGACGCGTCACTACCTGCGCATCGGGAATGCCGCGACGGATATCAGGAAACGCCGGGAGCAGCACGCGGGCATCCACACCGTCCGCGATTTGCGCTGCGGGTAACGCCCCAATAACATCCGCCAGTCCCCCGGTTTTTAACAAAGGGAACATCTCTGAACAAACGTGTAAAACCTGCATTATCGCTCCTGTTTGATCTGCAGTTTGCGCAGCATTTCACGCGTGACCAGTACAATACCTTCCTCTGAACGGTAGAAACGACGAGCATCTTCTTCCGCGTTTTCACCAATCACCATGCCTTCAGGAATAACGCAGGCGCGGTCGATAATGCAACGACGTAAGCGGCACGAACGTCCCACCCACACTTCAGGTAACAACACTGCCGAATCAATGTTACAGAATGAATTCACCCGCACTCGCGGGAACAGAACGGACTGCACTACCACCGAACCAGAAATAATACAGCCGCCGGAAACCAGCGAGTTCAGCGTCATTCCGTGGCTACCGGAACGGTCCTGAACAAATTTCGCCGGCGGCAGTGATTCCATATGCGTACGGATTGGCCAGTCCTGGTCGTACATATCCAGTTCAGGCGTCACCGAAGCCAGATCGAGGTTTGCTTTCCAGTAGGCTTCCAGCGTTCCCACATCGCGCCAGTACGGCTCGGATTCCGGGTCAGACTGTACGCAGGACAATGGGAATGGATGAGCATATGCCATGCCAGCTTCGGTGATTTTCGGGATGATGTCTTTGCCAAAATCGTGACTGGATTTTTCATCGAGATCATCTTCCGCCAGCAGTTCATACAGATAATCGGCGTCGAAGATGTAGATCCCCATACTGGCAAGCGATTTGGTCGGATCATTAGGCATCGCTGGCGGGTTGGCAGGTTTTTCAACGAACTCGATAATTTTATCGGTGTCGTCCACGTCCATTACGCCAAACGCGCTGGCCTCTTCAATAGGCACAGGCATACAGGCCACTGTGCAACGCGCGCCTTTCTCAACGTGGTCGATCAGCATGCGTGAGTAGTCCTGCTTATAAATATGATCGCCCGCGAGGATCACCACATATTCCGCTTTATAGCGTCGAATGATGTCCAGGTTTTGGGTCACCGCATCCGCCGTACCGCGATACCAGTTTTCACCCTGCATCCTCTGCTGGGCAGGCAGCAGATCGACGAACTCGTTCATCTCTTCACTAAAGAACGACCAGCCGCGCTGAATATGCTGCACCAGCGTGTGTGACTGGTACTGAGTGATCACGCCGATACGGCGGATCCCAGAATTAAGACAGTTGGATAAGGCAAAATCGATAATGCGGAACTTACCGCCAAAGTGCACGGCAGGCTTGGCACGCTTATTGGTTAAATCTTTCAGGCGAGTACCGCGGCCACCGGCCAGGATCAGGGCAACAGATTTTAATGGCAGCTGGCGCGCCAACATTACACGATCGTTCTTCTCTAAACTTACCATGACTAACTCCTTTTTATCTTCTCTGGAACACACACAGTCCGTGCGCAGGTCCCTGCCAGACCGCCGTAAGCACCGGATTATCCTCTCCGGCAAATGGGGGAATGGCGTGCCATTCCCCTTCAGGTAAAACGATATCTGTCACCTCAAGCGTGGCGTTTATTGCAATCAGGAAACGATCTGAAAGCAGGATTTGCATCTGCCTCGGGCCGTTATGCCACTCATCCGCACTTAAGGGTTGTGCGTACTTATTCAGCCAACGAACATTGCCATCGCCCTCTTCCCACCAGCAATCGCCTGTTAATGCAGGTATTTGCCGACGCAGATGAATCAACGCGGCGGTAAATGTGGTTAGCCCACTGTTTGCCTGCTGCCAGTCCAGCCAGGTTAAGGCGTTATCCTGGCAGTAAGCGTTATTATTACCGTGCTGGCTATGACCATGCTCATCACCCGCCAGCAGCATCGGCGTCCCCTGGGAGAGCAACAGCGTGGTTAGCAGCGCATGAATGCTGTCGCGCCGCCGCTCAATCAGGTCCAGCGAGCCGCCTAATCCTTCTTTACCATGATTGTCACTGTAGTTATTGCTAGTGCCGTCGCGATTTTCCTCACCATTCGCTTCATTGTGCTTATTTGTGAAGCAAACGCAGTCGCGTAGCGTAAAACCGTCATGCGCGGTCACCAGATTGACCGTGGCGCTGGGATTGCGGCCCGGGCGTTTAAACACGTCGCTGGATGCAGCAAAACGTCCGGCAAACTCGCCCAACGAGAGATTACGCTGGAGCCAAAAACGTCGCGTCGCATCGCGGAAATGGTCGTTCCACTCGGCAAACGGAGGGGGGAAATTCCCCACCTGATACCCGCCTTCACCAATATCCCACGGTTCCGCAATCAGCTTGGCGCGTGAAAGCAGCGGACAGTTTTGGATCGCGGTAAACAGCGGAGCATCCTGACGAAACTCAGGCGTACGCCCCATGACGGAAGCCAAATCAAAACGAAAACCATCCACATGGCAGGTTTCAACCCAGTAGCGCAGGCACTCGCATGCGTATTCCACAACGCCAGGATGGCTCAGATTGATGGTGTTCCCACAACCGGTCCAGTTGTAGTAATCGCCATCATCTCTGATCCAATAATAGCTACGGTTATCAATTCCGCGCAGCGAGAAGACAGGTCCTTCGAGATCCAGCTCGGCGCTGTGGTTTAAAACGATGTCGAGAATGACCTCAATACCCGCTTTGTGCAGCGCTTTTACCGCGTCGCGAAACTCATCAAGCGCACTCTCCGGCGAGCTGGCATAGGCCGGATGCAGCGCATACATCGCCACCGGGTTGTAGCCCCAGTAGTTTGACAGGCCCAGCCGCTGAAGCCGCGGTTCGCTGGCGAAATGCGCCACCGGTAACAGCTCCAGCGCGGTAATGCCGAGGCGCTTGAAATAGTCGAGCATCACCGGATGACCCAGCGCTTTGTAGGTCCCGCGAATTTCTTCCGGCAGGTCAGGATGCAAATACGTCAGCCCTTTGACATGCGCTTCGTAAATTACAGTATTGCCCCACGGCGTGCGCGGCGGGGCATCATCCTCCCAGTCATAATGGTCGGACACCACCACGCCCTTCAGCGCGATGGCGGCGTTATCATGATGATCCGGTTCATTCAGCCCACCGTGCAGCAGTGGGTTATCTTTTAACTCGCCATCCACCCGACGCGCGCAAGGGTCAAGCAGCAGTTTCGCCGGATTAAACCGGTGGCCCTGCTGCGGTTGCCACGGACCATGTACGCGATAGCCATAGCGTAGACCGGGACGGGCGTTGGCCAGATAGCCGTGCCAGACATCGCCGCTACGCCCCGGCAGGTCGTAGCGGAGTTCGCAGCCTTGCTCATCGAATACGCATAATTCAACGCGTTCAGCGTGGGCCGAAAAGAGGGTGAAATTGACGCCATGGCCGTCATACGTTGCACCATGGGGGGTGGCGTTGCCGGTTGCCAGTTGCGTCATTATCCCTCCCGCACCAGCCAGATCGTTGCCAGCGGTGGCAACGTCAGGCTCAGTGAGTGCTGACGACCATGACTGGCGATTTCATCGCTGTGTACCGCGCCGCCGTTACCGGTATTGCTACCGTGATAATGCATCGAGTCGGTATTGAGGATCTCGCGCCATTTGCCCGGCTGATTGATACCGAAGCGATAGCCGTGGCGAGGTACTGGCGTAAAGTTGCTGATAACGATGATTTCATTACCGACTTTGTCACGACGAACGAAAGCCAGCACCGAACGTTCTTTGTCATCTACCACCAGCCACTCGAAGCCATAGGCATCAAAATCAAGCTCGTGCAGCGCTTTGTGATGACGATAGGTAAGGTTCAGATCGCGCACCAAACGCTGTACGCCGTGATGCCAGTTATCGCCGCCTTCCAGCAGATGCCAGTCGAGGCTGGCGTCATGGTTCCACTCACGCCCCTGAGCAAACTCGTTGCCCATAAACAGCAGTTTCTTGCCCGGGAAGGCCCACATCCAGCCGTAGTAGGCGCGCAGGTTGGCAAACTTCTGCCATGCGTCTCCCGGCATGCGATCGAGAATTGATTTTTTACCGTGTACCACTTCATCGTGCGACAGCGGCAGGACAAAGTTTTCGGTGTAGTTGTACAGCATGCCGAAGGTCAGCTTATCGTGATGGAACTGACGATGAACCGGATCCAACTTCATGTAGTCCAGCGTGTCGTGCATCCAGCCGAGGTTCCACTTATACCAGAACCCTAAACCGCCCATATCCTGTGGCCTTGAAACGCCGGCAAAGTCGGTGGACTCTTCCGCCATGCTCACGGCCCCCGGCACCTGCTCGCCAAGAATACGGTTGGTATTGCGTAAAAACTCAATGGCTTCGAGGTTTTCACGACCGCCAAATTCGTTCGGGACCCACTCCCCTTCTTTACGGCTGTAGTCGCGATAAATCATCGACGCCACGGCATCTACGCGCAGCGCATCGATACCAAAACGTTCAATCCAGTACAGGGCATTGCCTACCAGATAGTTACTGACTTCACGGCGACCGTAGTTGTAGATCAGCGTGTTCCAGTCCTGGTGATACCCTTCGCGCGGGTCGCTATGCTCATACAGATTGGTGCCATCAAACTCTGCCAGACCAAAGTCGTCCGACGGGAAATGGCCCGGCACCCAGTCGAGAATGACGTTCAGTCCGGCCTGATGCGCGGCATTCACAAAATAGCGGAAATCATCACGCGTCCCGAAACGACGGGTCGGCGCATACATACCGGTAGGTTGGTAGCCCCAGCTACCGTCGAACGGATGCTCATTAATCGGCAACAGTTCGAGATGGGTAAAGCCCATCCACTTGACGTAAGGCACCAGTTGATCCGCCAGTTCGCGGTAGCTCAGCCAGAAGTTGTTATCGGTATGACGACGCCATGAGCCCAGGTGCACTTCATAGATAGAGATCGGCGCATCAAACTGGTTGGCTTTTTTTCGCTCCTCGCTTTGCACCACTTTTTCCGGCAGACCGCAGATAAGCGACGCGGTTTCCGGGCGCATTTGCGCTTCGAAGGCGTAAGGGTCCGCTTTGATTCGCAGCTTACCGTTCGCATCGATCATCTCGTATTTATACAGTTGACCATGCTGCGCGCCGGGGATAAACAGCTCCCAGATACCGCTTTCTTTGCGCAGGCGCATCGGGTGGCGACGGCCATCCCAGTAATTGAACTGCCCAACCACTGACACGCGTTGAGCGTTAGGCGCCCAGACGGAGAAGCGCGTACCGGTTACGCCATCCATGGTATCCGCATGCGCGCCCAGCGTTTCGTAAGGTCGCAAGTGCGTACCTTCAGATAACAGCCAGGCATCCATATCCTGGATCAGCGGGCCAAAACGATAAGGGTCATCAATCAGATTCTCCTGTCCATGCCAGACAACAGCTAACTGATAGCGAAAGAAATTTTTACGGCGGGGAAGTACAGCACAGAAAAAACCGCGAGAGTCGAGGCAGTCCAGCTTGCCGACTTTGCGTCCGGTTTTGGGTTCGATCACCCACACTTCGGTGGCGTCAGGTAATAGGGCGCGGACTTCAAGTCCAGCGTCAGTTTGGTGCATACCGAGTACGGAAAAAGGATCCGCAAAATGGCCTGCAATTAGCGCATTAATCACGTCTCTATCGATACGAACGGACATGGTTGTCATCCTGTTTTATGGTGTCACGCCTTCCAACTGATCTTCGACATCAGGTAGTGACACTTTTTTTGACCTGAACGGCGCAGCACAATTGTGCATCCTCTCTGCGTCGTCCCACCTTCAGGCAACAACTTAATACCTCCGGTACTAAGTCACCCTTAAAGAATAGCCAATGCTTTATCTTACTCCTGGTAAAAAATGAAACATCTGCGCTTACTCCTGTATTACGCAAAAAAATGGGTGACTCAGCACCCATTGTTAAAACACGCAATCACTCTGCCGGAAAGCCGTATTGACTGATCCGGCCAGGTGATTCGCGTCGTTTGTAGGCCTGATTAACGTGGCGTCATCAGGCCGTCCCACATTACGCCAACTGACGCAGCATACGGCGCAATGGCTCTGCAGCACCCCACAGCAACTGGTCGCCCACGGTAAAGGCTGACAGGAACTCCGGTCCCATATTCAGCTTACGCAGACGGCCTACTGGCGTGGTCAGCGTGCCGGTAACGGCCGCCGGGGTTAACTCACGCATGGTGATATCCCGATCGTTTGGCACGACTTTGGCCCACGGATTGTGCGCTGCCAGCAGTTCTTCCACGGTCGGAATAGACACATCTTTTTTCAGTTTAATGGTGAACGCCTGGCTGTGGCAGCGCAGCGCACCGACGCGCACGCACAGACCATCAACCGGGATCACGGAAGAGGTGTTAAGAATTTTGTTGGTTTCAGCCTGTCCCTTCCACTCTTCGCGGCTCTGACCGTTATCAAGCTGTTTGTCGATCCACGGAATCAGGCTACCGGCCAGCGGTACGCCAAAGTTATCAACCGGCAGTTCACCGCTGCGGGACAGGGTCGTCACTTTACGTTCGATATCGAGAATAGCAGAGGAAGGGGTTGCCAGTTCATCGGCCACATGGCCATACAGATGACCCATCTGGGACAGCAGTTCGCGCATATGGCGCGCGCCGCCGCCAGAGGCCGCCTGATAGGTCGCCACGGAAACCCAGTCAACCAGGTCATTGGCAAACAGGCCACCGAGGGACATCAGCATCAGGCTAACGGTACAGTTACCGCCGACAAAGGTCTTAATACCTTTGTTCAGGCCGTCAGTGATGACATCCTGGTTAACCGGATCGAGAATGATGATGGCATCGTCTTTCATACGCAGCGAAGAGGCCGCGTCAATCCAGTAACCCTGCCAACCGCTTTCACGAAGCTTTGGATAGATTTCGTTGGTATAATCGCCGCCCTGACAGGTCACGATGATATCGAGCGCCTTCAGCGCATCCAGATCAAAAGCGTCCTGAAGCGTGCCGGTCGCGGTTCCACCGAATGTCGGTGCCGCCTGCCCGAGCTGGGAAGTAGAAAAGAAAACAGGGCGAATGGCGTCGAAGTCACGCTCCTCAACCATGCGTTGCATGAGAACAGAGCCGACCATACCGCGCCAGCCGATAAAACCAACATTTTTCATAGCGTTTTTTCCTGCAGAGATGTGTGCTGTGTATGCTAACCAGTATCCTACTGGCCTATCCTTCACCATACAAAAAGCAGCCAAAGTCGCAAGTGAAATTAATCAATGATAGCGAAGCCATCAGTAATGCGACTTATCCCGCTGCGCAAGCAAGCAGAAAGTCCGCAGTAATTATCAGGGAATTTGAGTTATGAATGAAATCATTTCAGCGGCAGTTTTATTGATCCTTATTATGGATCCGCTCGGAAATCTGCCCATTTTCATGTCCGTATTGAAACATACCGAACCCAAACGCCGCCGCGCGATTATGATTCGCGAGCTGTTTATTGCACTGTTGGTGATGCTGATATTCCTGTTTGCGGGCGAGAAAATACTGGCATTTCTTAACCTGCGCGCGGAAACCGTATCGATCTCAGGGGGCATCATTTTGTTCCTGATCGCCATTAAGATGATTTTCCCCAGCGCCACCGGGAATAGCACCGGGCTTCCGGCAGGCGAAGAGCCGTTTATCGTGCCGCTGGCGATTCCGCTGGTAGCCGGTCCGACAATCCTGGCTTCATTAATGCTGTTATCACATCAGTATCCGAACCAGATGGGGCATCTGGTGATTGCGCTGCTGATCGCCTGGGGTGGTACTTTTGTGATTTTGCTGCAGTCTTCGCTGTTTTTACGCCTGCTGGGCGAGAAAGGGGTTAACGCACTGGAGCGCCTGATGGGGCTGATTCTGGTGATGATGGCTACCCAGATGTTCCTCGACGGCGTAAGGATGTGGATGAAGGGGTAATCTCCCCTTTTTGGCTCAGATAGCATGTTACCCGGAGAACAGTTCCGTTCACGTTATGCTCATTACTTCTCTGAGATCTCGTCACCAGTGAACGTGTTAAGGGGGCTACGCAGCCCCCTTAACAATCCTGGCTCTCCGGCACCGCTGTAATTTCAGGTATTCCTTACGCTTTTAACTCGCTGAAAAAACGTATATTCATTTCTGCGAGGTGCCTTCCGGAATGCCCTCTTGTCAGCATCGCGGATTGGCATTATCTTCTCGCTGCACCTGCAAAATCAGGTGCCAGGATTGGTCCCCTGATTACCTCATTCGCGATAAAATTCACTTTTGTCGTGCGACCAGCTACACCTCAATGGTGGGCTGGACGGTGGCGTCGTAAGACGCGCCGGTATCCAATGAGGCCGGTAGGACCAACTCCGTTCAGCCCGCCACCAAAAGGTTGGTCCCTTAGGTGGCGGTAAAATTTGACTCATTGGAGGCTGCCCTATGGCGACTACCCCTCTCTTTTCACACTCTTTATTTACCCTGCCCTTTAGCCATGCCACGGATTTCACCGAACTGGCGGATAACTGCGAGCGTTTTGTCGAAGGGCTGGTTGAATGCCATGACCCGGTTGAAAAACTGGCGATTTGTGCACGTCTGTCGGCCTGTCTCGCGTTATTGCAACCGACCTTAACGGAGCCTGTACCGCAGCATCTGCAAGCGAGCCTGACGGTAGAAACATTCCCGACCCGTTTTCCCCTTTTCGAGCCGGAACCAGACCAGATGGGGCGCTACTGTCAGTTATTAACGCACCTGCTGATGAGTAAAACGCTGTCTGACGAGATGGAACGAGTGGCGGGTGACTTACTGCAGGATCTGGTGGGCTATTTCGCCGATACGCTAAAAGCGCCGCGCAGGCTGAAAACAGAAGAAGGGCTGGTCATGCTATAAAAAGCCGGGTAGCGCTTGCGCTTACCCGGCCTACGGTGTGGATGTGTGCTCGTTTCCAGGCCCGGTAAGCGCAAGCGCCACCGGGCAATGCCATCAGCTCAACAGCTGAAAGGCAATCATACCGACAATCGCACCGACCGTGCCGAGGATGGTTTCCATCATCGTCCAGGTCTTCAGCGTTTGCGCTTCGGTCGCACCGGTAAATTTACCGAACAACCAGAAACCAGCGTCGTTAACGTGGCTGACCACGATAGAGCCGCCCGCGATACAGATAGACAGTGCCGCCATCTGGGCACCGGAGTAGTTCAGTTGCTCAATCACCGGCATCACCAGACCAACCGCCGTTAAGCAGGCCACAGTCGCGGAACCCTGAATGATACGCACCGCCGCCGCCAGCACGAAGCAGGTGATGGCAATCGGCAGGCCCATACCGGTTAACGCTTCGCCCAGCGCCGGACCGACGCCAGAATCAACCAGAACCTGTTTGAACACACCGCCCGCACCAATCACCAGCAGAATAATCCCCGCCGGCTGCAGCGCATGGCCACAGATCTCCATCACGCGGTCTTTTGGCATGCCCTGGCGTACCGCCAGACCGTAAATCGCCACCAGACAGGCAACCAGAATCGCGGTAAACGGGTGACCGATAAACTCGAACCATTCATAGGTTGTAGAACCGACCGGAACAAAGCGTGCGGCGATAGTTTTCAGCCCCACCAGAACCAGCGGCAGCAGGATAAGCGATAAGCTGAAGCCAAAGGATGGCATTTTGCCTTCGCCCAGATGCGGCTCGGAAATATCTTCCGGTACGTGCAGCTCGACGTAACGGCTGATGAAATTCCCCCACAGCGGCCCGGCGATAATCATGCCCGGAATCGCGGCACACAGGCCAATCAGGATCATCCAGCCAAAGTCGGCGTGCATCTGAGAGGCCAGCAGCATCGGCGCAGGCCCAGGCAGCAGAAATGCCGCAGCAGCCGCTACGCCCGCAAACAGCGGGATCACAAGCTTAACCAGGTTTGTCCCCGTATGGCGCGCCATTGAGAATGCCACGCTAATCAGCAGCACAATTGCCACCTCAAAGAATAGTGGCAGCGCACAAATCAGACCGGCCAGGCCAATCGCATAATGTGCGCGTCTGTGACCGAAGGATTTCAGCATTTTGACGGCAATCTGATCGACAGCGCCGGTCTCATGCAAAATCTTGCCGAACATCGCCCCCAGCGCCACAACAATCGCCAGGAAACCGAGCGTGCCTCCCATCCCTTTTTCCATGGTCGCCGCGATTTTATCGAGCGGCATACCGGAAAAGAGACCTGCACCAATGGATACCACCATCAAAGCAACGAAGGCGTGCATACGCGCCTTCATTACTAAAAACAGCAGTAATAAAACGGACCCTACTGCTGTTAAAACAAGCGTTAATGTACTCACTACTTACTGCCCTGGTTAATAACCTCAATGGTGCTGGCGACCACACCGTCCAGTGGTTGATCGATATCGACCACCAGTACATCGTTTTCATTCGCACCCGGTTCTTCCAGCGCTTCAAACTGGGTCACCAGCATCTGCGTTTTGAAGAAGTGGCCTTTACGCGCTTTCAGGCGGCTTTCGATAACGTCAAAATCCCCTTTCAGATAGATGAAAGAGAGGTTCGGGTTACCGTCGCGTAGCTGGTCGCGATAGACTTTTTTCAGGGCGGAACAGACGATCAGCGAAACCTTGTTGGTACGTTGCATCGCAAAGGCGGCGTCATTCAACGCCTGTAACCACGGTTTGCGGTCGTCATCGTTGAGTGGCTCACCAGAAGCCATTTTCATGATGTTGCTGCGCGGATGGAGAAAATCGCCATCAAGAAACGCGGCCTGCAGTTGATGCGCCACTTCGCTGGCGACAGCAGATTTACCGCTGCCCGATACGCCCATCAGAACGTAAACGTGGTGATCATGATTAGTCGTGCTCAAAGCGTTGCCCCCACTGGTACAAGAATCAGGAAATTGTTACGGGTAACTGTTATCGGTAACATTGTCCAGCCGGATAAATAGAGAAGCAATATCCATTCGTGCTCGAAGTGTATAAGTGTGAGCTACTTCAAACTTGTTGGCTTAAATAGATCCGCCCGGTGACAAGGTGAAACCTAAATCTAACATTTTAGGTGTAACGGCTTCACCGCGGATGCGCGCCAGCAGACGTTCTGCGCCAATGCTGCCCATGCGTTCACGCGGCGTGAGCACGCTCGCCAGACGCGGCTCCATCACCTGCCCGATGTCGTGACCGTGGAATCCGGCAATCGCCATGTCATCAGGGATTTTCAGCCCTAAACGCTGGCATTCGAAGGCCGCCCCTACCGCCAGGTCATCGTTGGTACAAAAGACACCATCGAGCTGCGGGTATTCACGCCGCGCCTGACGGATAAGTTCAATACCGGAGGAGTAGGAAGAGGACTGCTCCACCATCACGCTGTACGGCACCAGGTCGGCATCGCGCATTGCCTGCTCGTAGCCTCTCTGTTTGATGATAGTACGTTCATCAAGGCGTGCGCCAAGATAGGCAACATGACGGTGCCCGCGGGCGATGATAGCGGCTGTCATCTGACGCGCGGCTTCGAAGTTGTCGAAGCCCACGGCAATATCAAGGCATGGGGACTGGCTGTCCATCAGCTCAACCACCGGGATACCGGCAACCTCAATCATTTTCAGCGTACGGGGCGTATGGCTACGTTCGGTGAGGATCAGGCCATCAATATTCCACGACAGCATCGATTCCAGACGCTCTTGTTCCATCTCAGGCTTATAGCCGTAGTGCGCCAGCATGGTTTGATAACCATGAGCGTCAGTGACAGCCTCAATGCCGCGTAGCACTTCAGCAAAAACCTGGTTAGTAAGAGACGGTAACAGCACGCCGATAGCGCGGCTGGTGGCGTTAGAAAGGATATCAGGAGCGCGATTGGGAATATAACCCAGCTCATCAAGTGCAGCGGCAATTTTGCCCCGCAGCGCCACGGAGACCTGCTCCGGGTTACGCAAAAAGCGGCTGACCGTCATTTTGGTTACGCCCACGCGGTCGGCTACATCCTGAAGTACGGGTCTTTTCTTTTTCATCGTCCTGAAGCGTTAAAAAGGGATAGATTCCCCCAGTTTACCACGGACGTGCGTGAACCTTCGCAGAGAAAAAAAGGAGTTTTTTATTGTGAGAAATACACAAAATCATTCGAGTTGCATCAAGGCGGCGACGCAGTAAATCCCCGGGAGCGTACATTAAGTACGCGACCGGGGTGAGCGAGGAAAGCCAACACAGATGCAGCTTGAAGGATGCCGTGTATTTTTATACTGGCGGCAGATCAAACAACAACACTTCGCTGTCGCTGTCGGCATGAATAGAAATGGCCTGTTCATCCCAGATTGCCAGACCATCGCTGGTGGTCGCTTTGGTCCCGTTAATTGTCACGTTACCTTTTACTACCTGGATCCAGACGCGGCGTTCAGCGGCAATCTGATGCACCGACTGCTCATCTTTGACCAGTGCCCAACGGTAAAGCTCCATATCCTGGTACACTTTCAGCGAACCATCACGGGCATCCGGCGACAGCACCAGTTGTTTACCCTGAGCGGCATCAAAACGGCGCTGCTCATAGCGTGGGGTAATACCGTTTTCCTGCGGCATGATCCAAATCTGATACAGATGCAGCTTCTCTGTATTGCTCGGGTTGTACTCCGAGTGACGGATCCCCGTCCCGGCGCTCATTATCTGGAACTCACCGGCCGGAACCTGCTCTTTGTTCCCCATGCTGTCCTGATGTTCCACCGCGCCTTCCAGCACGTAAGTCAGGATTTCCATGTCTTTATGGGGGTGAGTGCCAAAGCCCTGACCTGCGTCGATCACGTCATCGTTAATCACGCGCAGTGCCGAGAACCCCATAAAGTTTGGGTCATAGTAGTTGGCAAAAGAGAAGGTATGCCAGGAATCGAGCCAGCCATGATTAGCGTGGCCACGGTCATTAGCTTTGCGTAAGTAAATCATTGTGTTCACCCCCAGATGTTTTCGATGGAGTAAGTGTGGACTCAATCCGCCGGGGATCATAGAGGGTGAAAATTGACTCCTCTGTTCAAAAAAAATGAACAAGCCCAGAGGAGTCTGCGCAGGCTATTTGGCGAGAGTTATCGTCGCCGGAGAAGCCTGTTCAAAGGCGCGTTCGAGGAGTTCCAGATTGGTAAGAACTTCAGATTCCTTGACGTAATTAGGCGTACCGGCTGTTAGCGTCTGGTAAAGCGCATCATAGACGCGACCGTAATCCCCCACTTCCGGCTGCACCTCTTCTTTTACCGTCAGGCCGTCATCATTGACGTACTCCAGCATCCCAATGGAATCGTCAGCAGCGAAACCTGGCTCACCTGGCATGATATTGGCCTTCAGGCTGGTTTCCTGCTGGTCGATGCCGTACTTCACAAACGAGCCTTTGGTACCGTGAACGATAAACTTCGGATAGTCGATTTTCACCAAGTGACTGGTTTTAACAATGGCTTTCAGAGAGCCGTAGAACAGCTGCGCTTCAAAGGTATCGTCCGGGTTCGCTTTGTTGCGCAGACTGCGGATGTCATAGGCCACGCAATCGGGACGACCGAACAGCGAGATAATCTGATCCATGGTATGTACGCCCAGACCATAGAATGCGCCGTCCTGCGGCAGTCCCGGCTTGGTTTCCGCCTCGGGGCGGTAGTAATCGAAATGGCTTTCAACCTCAACAATTTCGCCGAGCTTGCCGCTCTCAATCGCTTTTTTAGCGGTGAGGAAGCAGGAATCAAAACGACGGTTCTGATATGGCGTAACGGTCAGCCCTTTGCTTTGTGCCAGTTCGAACAGTGCTTTTGCTTGCGCAAGCGTCGGCGTGAAGGGTTTCTCAACCAGCACGTTTTTACCCGCTTCCAGCGCGCGTTTGGCGTATTCAAAATGGCTGTCAGCATGGGTACAGACGATCACCAGCTTCACCTGCGGATCGTTTAAGATCTCGTCAAGGTCACTGGTGAAGTGAATATGTGAATATTGTGGCGCCTGCTCTTCCGGCTTGGCGTGGCGGCGAAAAATGTGCGCGACATGCCAGCTATTTTTGCGGTTGAGGACGTACGGCAAATGGTAGCGAGTGGTGCTTTTACCAAAACCAATAAATGCGCAGTGTAAGGTCATGAGACGATCCTTTCGAAGGTGATTGTCTACACCATAGCGCAAAGCGGCTGGAGACTGAATGTTGGATTCTTTGCCGGATGGCGCTTGAACTGCACCACAGGGCGACAGGATCGGCCGTCGGCGTCGCAGGCAGTTTGTTCACGGCAAGCGCGCAGGGCCCGGAGCGTACTAAATGTACGTGAGGAGCACGAGCACTTCCCGGGGACGAAATGGCAAGTAAGCCAGGCAGACACAAAACCTCAAAAAAAAAGCCAGCAAAAGCTGGCTAAAGTAATACTGGAAGCAATGTGAGCAATGTCGTGCTTTCAGGTTCTCCGTAGGGGTTCCCCTGAACGCAGAGCAATAATAATCATTCTCATTCGCACTTGTCTACTTCTTTTTGCAAAAAAATGCAGTTGACGGAATTTTCTTTCTCAGCGAGTGTAAATACACAATTAACCCTGCTGGAGATAAGGAATGAGTGAGATAGTGATACGCCACGCTGAACCGAAAGATTACGACGCAATTCGTCAGATCCACGCCCAGCCGGAGGTGTACCACAACACGCTACAGGTTCCTCATCCTTCCCTCGAGATGTGGCAAGCGAGGCTAACCGAGCAAGCCGGGGTCAAACAACTGGTTGCCTGTATTGACGATATCGTCGTGGGGCATCTCTGTATTGAGGTCGCGCAACGCCCGCGTCGCAGCCACGTGGCTGATTTTGGTATCTGCGTGGATGCACGGTGGCACAATCGCGGCGTTGCCAGCGCGTTGATTCGCACGATGATCGACATGTGCGACAACTGGCTGCGCGTCGAGCGTATTGAGCTAACGGTATTTGTTGATAATGAGCCGGCCGTGGCGGTGTATAAGAAATACGGCTTTGAAATCGAAGGCACAGGTAAGAAATACGGCCTGCGCAACGGTGAATACGTTGATGCCTACTTTATGGCTCGCGTGAAATAAAATTAAGGGCGAGTTTTATCGCCCTTCTTATTGAAAGGACGCAAGAGTGAAAAAGTACCTTCTCCTGGTGTTGCTGGCAGCACTCTCCCCTGCTTTCGCCACTACCGTACAAAATCTCGATTCCGTGCCCAGCGCTATTCAACACCCGGAAGGTAAACAGATTTTTGCTGAGCAAATGGCGGGAGCAACCCCAGCCAAAGGATTTGGCGAGCTTCCACAGGGATTATCTGAGAACGCGTGGATTGCCTGGGTTGCGCCGAATGAAGATCCTGACAACCTGATCCTCACGGGTGCCAAAGCCTGGGGCAAAGACGGCAAATATATCGGTGTCGCCTGTTTCGCCGCCAATCCGGCCGACGCCGGGCAGGCAAAGAAATACGCGGATAACAACTGTCCGGAAAACTACAGCAACGGGCGCGCCAATAAATTATATCTCGGCGTTTTTTCCTGGCAGAACCAACAGCTAACGCCGATTGCACGCTCGGAAAAACCATTAAACCAACTCTCTGAGTGGAATAAAACCGCCGAAAAAGAGAGCGATGATGAGTCCGTCAGACCACTGGCCTATTACACAAAACTGGATCTGGCACCATACCGGATCGCACCCGATACGCTGGCGTTTGGGGTGCGCGGTGGATACTCTGAGGCGTATTCCGGCGGCGGCGCATTTTATGAAGTGCTGGAGCTCTATGCGATCAAAGACAACAGGATAATCAACGTGTATTCCGACCTTGTTTATCAATATACGGACATCGCCGGAGAGTGGAATAAAGACGGTACAAGACAGCACGACATCAGCGAGAGTAAATATATCCTCAAAATGCGTTCGGCAAAAACGCACGGGTTTTATGATTTAGAGCGAGTAAACCTGCAGGATAAAAGCAGCCAAATATTCCGCTGGTCTGAATCGCTGCAGCGATATGCGCCATTCATCATCGATAAAAGATAGCGGCGAAATCTTTGGTTTAGGCACTGCCTGGCCGCTGGAGAAATATTTACAAGACTACGAAGAGAGCAAAACAACACGAAGCTAAGGTTACCTGGAGACAATGAATTATAATAACTGCCATTGGGCCTTCCAAACCGGCCCTCTTCCAGCGAAGAGGGCCGTTATCCTCAGTAACCCGCCGTTAAATCATCCACGGAACGCGGGTCGGACGCGCCATACAGTGCGCCATCCGGTCCAACCATAATGCTCTGCGTGCTGCCCATCGCTTCTTTCAACGCCACTTTCTGTCCTTTTTGCTCCAGCAGCTTGATTGTATCCGGGCTGAAGCCCTTCTCAATACGAAGCTCATCCGGCAACCACTGATGATGGAAGCGTGGTGCGTTGGTCGCTTCGGCGACGTTCATCCCGAAATCAATGCTGTTGACCACCATTTGCAACACAGTAGTGATAATTCGGCTCCCGCCTGGGCTGCCGGTAACCAGCCAGGTTTTCCCATCTTTTACCACGATAGTCGGCGACATAGATGACAGCGGACGCTTCTTCGGTCCGACCGCGTTGGCATCGCCGCCTACCAGACCGTATACGTTCGGTACGCCCGGCTTGGCAGAGAAGTCGTCCATTTCATTATTGAGCAGAATGCCAGTATTACCCGCCACAATACCGGTCCCGAAGGTGGTATTCAGGGTATAGGTCACCGCCACGGCATTGCCGTCTTTATCCACCACCGAGAAGTGAGTGGTCTGATTGCTTTCATACGGGGCGAGCTTGCCAGGTTTAATCTGGCTGGAAGGCTTAGCCTTGTTGATATCAATCTGATCGGCAAGCGTTTTAGCATAGGCTTTGTTGGTCAGAGCCTGCCATGGCACTTTCACAAAATCGGGATCGCCCAGATACTCCGAGCGGTCAGCGTAGGCATATTTCTCCGCTTCAGCCATGACCTGCATGGCGTCGGCGCTGCCAAACCCGTACTTCTTCATATCAAAGTTTTCAAGAATATTGAGGATCTGCACGATGTGAATACCGCCAGAGGACGGCGGCGGCATGGAGAAGACCTGATACCCGCGATAGTCACCGCTAATCGGCGTACGCTCCACGGCTTTATAGCTGGCTAAGTCCTCTTTGGTCATCAGCCCACCGTTCTTCTGCATTTCCCCGGCGATCTGATCGGCAATAGCCCCTTTATAAAACGCATCCGGGCCGCTTTCGGCAATCATTTCCAGGCTTTTCGCCAGGTTCTTTTGCACCAGCTTATCGCCTTTTTTCAGTGGCTCGCCGTCTTTCCAGAAAATGGCTTTGCTGTTCTCGTGATTAGGGAGCACTTCACTGCCATAGGTTTTCAGATCGTCGGCCAGTGCGTCATTAACCACAAAACCCTCTTCCGCCAGCTTCATCGCCGGACGTACCACTTTGTTCAGCGGCATCGTGCCGTATTTCTCCAGCGCCAGCGAGAAACCCGCGACGGTACCCGGCGTACCGGATGCCAGATGCGACGTCAGTGACTTTTTCGCATCGGCGTTGCCCTGCTCATCAAGGAACATGTCGCGGGTCGCGCCAGCAGGGGCCATTTCGCGAAAATCAATCGCCGTGGTGTTACCGTCTTTGGTACGCAGCAGCATAAAACCGCCACCACCCAGATTGCCCGCCTGGGGATGCGTCACCGCCAGCGCGTAGCCAACGGCCACGGCGGCATCGACAGCATTCCCACCCTGTTTAAGAATATCCACCCCCACCTGAGTGGCAAGCGCATCCACGGAGGCCACCATCCCCTGCTGCGCACGCACGGGATGGAACACATCCTCCTCAACACCGTATGATACCGGCGGCGGTGCAGCCGGAGCGGCAGCAACGCTAAAACAACTTCCTGAGAGCAGAGCAGCAATGGCTACCCGGCGTAAAAACGTCGGTTTTATCATCGTTATTCTCCAGATGTATGGGGGTCAGCCCCCACTAAGCCTGGTGCATAACTCTGAAATAATCATCGTAACGGCGAGAAAGGAGTAAACTTAAGAGATCCCCGAGAGGAGAAAAGCGATGAAACGACTCTTACTTTTAGCCATGCTGTTGCCGTTTGCAGGCTTTGCACAGCCCATCAACACCATGAATAACCCGAATCAACCCGGTTATCAGATCCCGAGCCAGCAGCGTATGCAAACCCAAATGCAATCGCAGCAGATTCAGCAGAAAGGGATGCTCAATCAGCAGTTGCAAACGCAGACGCGTATGCAACAACAGCATATGGAAAACCAAATCAATTCCAACTCCCAGCGCGTCCTTCAGTCTCAGCCTGGCGAGTTTAATTCCAGCCAGCAGCAAATGCTGCCCAACAGCAACGGTGGGATGTTAAGTGGAACCCGTAACCCGGACAGCTCGCTGAATAAGCAACATATGCTGTCAGAGAAAAAGAACGGCGACATGCTGAAGCCCTCCAGCACGCCGCAGCCTAACGTTCCGTTAAAAACAATTGGGCCTTAACAGGGCTGGAAATCCGGACCAATTGTATCAATGGCATCGGTACAGATGCAGTCCACTCCCCAGCGTAGCAGTTCCGCCGCGCACTGGGGTCGGTTGACGGTATACACCAGAATACGCAGTCCTGCGTCGCGCAGCGCATCCACGCGCGCTTCATCCAGCAGCTTGTGATTAAGATGAATAGAGACGCAGCCCAGCCGCGTTGTCAGCTCACGCCAGTCCTCGCGCCACTCATCAAGCAGTAAGCCTCTCGGCAGTTCAGGCGCCGCCTGCTGCGCCGCTTCAAGCGCGTCAATTTCAAAGGATGACAACAGCGGTGGCGTCATTCCCGCCCACAGTTCCCGAGCGGCCAGCGCTACGGCTTTGCCGGTTAACGTTCCGGTGCCGGTGGTAGGTTTAATTTCAATATTCGCCATCATACCGTGCTGACGGCAGCGCTCGGCCACTTGCGAGAGCAGCGGTAGCGGTTCGCCTTTAAACTCACCGCTAAACCAGCCGCCGGCGTCTACGCGCAATAAATCCTGCCAGTTCAGCTCGCCTGCCACACCCCAACCATTGCTGGTACGTTCCAGGTTGTCGTCATGCAGCAAGAAGATCTCACCGTCTTTCGACAATTTAGCGTCAAACTCAATCATGGTATGCCCGTATCGCGCCCCCATGTCGATCGCCGCCAGGGTGTTTTCCGGTGCCAGCTTACCGCCGCCGCGATGGGCGACGATATGGGGGTAAGGCCAGTTACTCATACGCGTTGTCCTGTTTCGCCATCAAAAAGATGCAGATGATTTTCCGGCAGATGCAGCCACAGCGTGCTGCCTGCCGTCGGGCGATGCTGATGCGCCAGTCGCACCACCAGCTTTTGCTCACCCCAACGTCCGTGTGCCAGGTTATCCGCTCCCAGCATTTCCAGCGTGTCGACGACCAACGGCACGCCGCCTTCGGCCTGCGAGCTTAGCGCAATATGCTCCGGGCGGATGCCCAACGTCATGTTGCGCCCACCAGACTCCTTCGCGCTTCTGCCGAGGGGCAACGTCATGCCGTCATCCAGCTCAAAATGGGTGCCCGAGGCGCTGATGCGCCCGTCCAGCAGATTCATCGCCGGGCTGCCGATAAAACTCGCCACAAAGCGGCTGGCAGGCTTTTCATATACCTCAACCGGCGTGCCGATCTGCTCGGCAATGCCTTTGTTCATCACCATCACCCGCTGGGCGAGGGTCATCGCTTCAACCTGATCGTGCGTCACATACAGTGAGGTGGTTTTCAGTCGGCGATGCAGATGTTGTAACTCCAGGCGCATCTGTACGCGCAGCTTGGCATCGAGGTTAGACAGAGGCTCATCAAACAGGAATACCGCTGGGTCACGGACAATCGCCCGCCCCATCGCCACACGCTGGCGCTGACCGCCGGAAAGCTCGCGCGGACGACGCTTGAGCAGTTCACCCAGCTCGAGAATTCGCGCCGCCTCTTTCACCCGTTCGGCAATATGCTCCTTGCCCATCCCGCGGATTTTCAGCCCCCAGGCCATATTTTCTTCCACGCTCATATGTGGGTAGAGCGCGTAGTTCTGAAAGACCATCGCAATGCCGCGATCCTTAGGCTCCATTTCGGTGACGCGTTTATTATCAATCCAGATATCGCCGCCGCTCACCCGTTCAAGCCCGGCCACCATCCGTAGCAGCGTTGACTTACCGCAGCCGGATGGGCCAACCATCACGATAAATTCTCCGTCCGCGACATCCAGTGTCAGCGGTTTAATCACCTGGGTTTTGCCGTCCCAGCTTTTGGTTACTGCCTGTAGTTTTAAACCAGCCATTTTTATTTCTCACTATCGACCAGGCCACGTACGAAGGCACGCTGCATGGCTAACACGATGATTACCGGAGGGATGAGCGTCAGCAGCATGGCTGCCATTACCTGATTCCACTGCGTGGTGCCTTCACCAGTAGCAATCATGCCTTTGATACCTGCCACCGCAGTGCCCAAATTGACATCGGTAATAATTAACAACGGCCACAGATACTGGTTCCAGCCGTAGATAAAGGTGATCACAAACAGCGCCGCCAGATTGGTTTTTGACAGCGGTAGTACAATATCGCGGAAAAAACGCATCGGTGACGCGCCGTCAATACGCGCCGCCTCAACCAGTTCATCCGGCAGGGTCATAAAAAACTGCCGGAACAGGAACGTCGCAGTCGCCGATGCCATTAACGGCAGCGTCAGACCCGCATAGCTGTCGAGCATTTTCAGGTTGGCGATCACTTCCACCGTCGGGAAAATACGCACCTCGACCGGCAGCATCAGCGTGATAAAAATCATCCAGAAGAACAGGTTACGCAGTGGAAAGCGGAACCAGACGATGGCGAATGCGGAGAGCATAGAGACGGTGATTTTCCCTACCGTAATACTGAACGCCATGATGAAACTGTTGAGCATCATCAGCCAGAACGGCGCGCTGTTGACGCCCACGCCGTTGACCCAGATGTATTTCATGTTTTCCAGCAGCTGTGTGCCGGGAACCAGCGTCATCGGCGTTTCAAAGACTGCTTTGTTATCCAGCGTCGCCGCGACAAACGCGACGTACAGCGGAAACAGGATCACCATGATCCCCATAATCAACATGGCATGGCTGAATATTGTCAGCCCACGACGATTCTCAATCATTGGTAACGCACCTTACTTTCCACATAGCGGAACTGCGCCACCGTCAAAATAATGACCAGGAACATCAGCACTACCGATTGGGCGGCCGAGGCGGAGAGATCCAGCCCGACAAAGCCTTCGCGATAGATCTTATAAATCAACGTAGTGGTCGCCTGTACCGGCCCACCCGCCGTGGCGGCATCGATCACCGGGAAGGTATCAAAGAAGGCATAAACCAGATTCACCACCAGCAGAAAGAAGCTGACCGGTGCAATCAGCGGCAGCGCCAGCTTAAAGAAGCGGCGAACCGGTCCCGCACCATCAATCGCGGCGGCTTCAATCAGCGACCGCGGAATAGACTGTAGTGCGGCAAAGAAGAACAGGAAGTTGTAACTAATCTGCTTCCAGACCGACGCAAACACCACCAGAAACATCGCCTGACCGCTGTTTTGCGCATGGTTCCAGTCATAGCCAAACTCACCGAGAAAATGGGTAATCAACCCGCGCCCTGGGTTAAACAGGAAGATCCACAATACGGCGGCGACGGCGGGCGCGACGGCATAAGGCAACAGCATCAGCGTCTGGTAAAAACGGCTGCCGCGCACCACGTAATTCACCAGCGCCGCAAAAAATAACGACACCAGCAAACCGCTTACCGTGACTAACGTACTGAACTTAATGGTGGTCCAGAATGAATCAAGGTAGTACGGGTCATGAAACAGCGCGATAAAGTTTTCCAGTCCGACAAACTGGCTAGAAAGACCAAACGGATCAACGGATTGTAGTGAATACCACAGCGCTTCACCGGCGGGCCAGATAAAGAAAATAACGGTGATAACCAGCTGCGGGGCCACCAGCAAATAGGGAAGCCAGCGCGAGCGGAACACCGGACGGGATGAAGACATGTAGGTTCTTTTCCTGGAAGGTGCCAGATTGCGGTGCAAACACCGTATCCGGCCTACAAACTACACGCATTTGTAGGCCGGGTAAGTCGCAGCCGCCACCCGGCATTTCACATTACGATTTAGTCGATTGCTCAAAGCGGCGCAGTAACTGATTGCCACGCTCAACGGCAGCATTCAGCGCCTGCTGCGGGGTTTTCTTCCCGGTCCAGACGCTTTCCAGTTCTTCATCTACGATGGTGCGGATCTGCGGCATGTTGCCCAGACGCAGCCCTTTGGTGAACGGCAACGGTGGCTTGTTCAGCATCTGGCGGGTGGCGATATCAGCCCCAGGGTTCTTATCATAGAAGCCCTGCTCGCGTGTCAGGTCGTACGCGGCGGTGGTAATGGGCAGGTAGCCGGTCTTCTGATGCCATTCAGCAGCAATTTCAGGTTTCGCCAGGAAGTTGAGGAACTGCGCCACGCCTTCGTAGGTTGCTTTGTCTTTACCCTGCATCACCCACAGGCTGGCTCCCCCGATAATCGCGTTCTGCGGCGCGCCCTTCACATCGGCATCGTACGGCATCATGCCGACGCCATAGTTGAATTTGGCGTAGTGGCGGATGTCAGCCAGAGAACCGGAAGAGGCGGTGGTAATGGCACAATCCCCGTTATAGAACTTCTCGGTAGACTCGTCTTTACGCCCGAAGTAGCTGAAATCCCCTTTTTTGTTCAACTCTTCCAGCAGGGCGATATGTTTCACCTGTTCCGGTTTATTGAATTCCAGCACCGCGTCAGTACCGTCAAAACCGTTGTTTTTGGTGGCTACCGGCAGACCATTCCAGGCGCTGAAGTTTTCAATCTGAATCCATCCCTGCCAGCCGCTGGCGTAGCCGCACTTCATGCCTGCTGCTTTCAGCTTCGCGGTGTATTCTGCCAGATCCTGCCAGGTTTTTGGCGGCTGCTCAGGATCTAAACCGGCTTTTTTGAAGGCATCTTTGTTGTAGTACAGCACCGGCGTGGAGCTGTTAAACGGCTGGGAGAGTAAGTGTCCGCTTTTAGAGTCGGTGTAATAACCGGAAACCGTCGGCACGAACTGAGACTCATCGAAGTTAATACCAGCCTCTTTGAATACTTCATAGACCGGTTTAATGGCTTTCGAGGCCATCATCGTTGCCGTGCCCACTTCATAAACCTGCAGTAGCGCAGGTGCGTTTCCGGTACGGAAAGCCGCAATACCTGCGCTCAGGTTCTGCTCGTAGTTGCCTTTGTACTGCGGAACAATTTTGTAGTCGGGATTGGCGGCATTAAAACGTTGCGCCAGTGAATCAACTTCTTTACCCAGTTCACCTTCCATTGAGTGCCAGAACGGGATAGTGGTGACGGCCAGAGCCTGACCTGCAAACGCCAGGCTAAGTGCCAGTCCTAAAGCTGTATGTCGTAACGATATCATCGGTTATCTCTCTTGTTGTGCCGGATGCGCGATATCACGCGTTTTATGCTCGCGGGGGTAACATGACATGCTCGAATGACAGAAAAATAACTTTTTTATTACAAAAAAAAGATAGTAAGGCGACAAACAGATGGCAAGGCGGTGAAAGCGTAGTGACAGGAAAATGCGGGGTGGTGCACAACAAAGCCAGGTAACGCTATGTCTTACCCGGCCAGGATGGCGTTATCTGTTGCAGCCAGCAAAGAACATTAATCTTTACGCCAGCGTCGTTCATATTCATTCTGTAAACGCTGCTGTTCCCGCCGCTCACGTTCGCGCTGAATATCCGATTTCTCATCTTCCCAGCCCGGGCAGACAGAGGTGGTGAACACTTCACAGGGCGAGCTGGACTGCGCTAACGAGTTGTCCGGTTTCTCTTCCCAGATTGAAGGGTCGCGCGGGTCGAACGCTGGCGGTGTTAAGGCCAGGGTATTTGATGAAAGCGTCCAAAACAAACCGCCAATCATCATGCAGATACCGGAACGTATCATCCTTTCTCCATGTTCACTTTTATTATTGATAACTATTCTCAATAATAACATAGAGCAATAAAAAGGGGCCATATCAGGCCCCCTTGTCCATTCAGAGAATGTTAACCGCCCAGATACGCGCTGCGCACTGCTTCGTTAGCCAGTAACGCATCACCAGTGTCTTCCAACACCACATGACCGTTTTCCAGCACGTAGCCGCGATCGGCGAGCTTCAGCGCCTGGTTAGCGTTCTGTTCGACGAGGAAGATTGTCATCCCCTGCTCGCGCAGTTGTTCGATGGTGTTGAAGATCTGCTGGATGATAATCGGCGCCAGACCCAGCGACGGTTCATCAAGCAGCAGCAGTCGCGGCTGACTCATCAGCGCACGGCCTATCGCCAGCATCTGCTGTTCACCGCCGGACATCGTGCCCGCACGCTGAATTCGACGTTCATGCAGGCGGGGAAACAGGTCATACACCCACTTGATGCGTTCCTGAAACTGGTCCTTTTCGGCAAAGAAGCCGCCCATCGCCAGGTTCTCTTCCACCGTCATGCGGGAAAACACGCGACGCCCTTCCGGAACAATCGCTACCGCTTCGCGCATGATTTTCGCCGTCTGCCAGTCGGTAATGTCTTTACCATCAAAGACAATTCGCCCACTTGTCGCTCGCGGATCGCCGCACAGCGTACCAAGCAGCGTGGTTTTTCCCGCACCGTTGGCGCCGATAAGCGTCACGATTTCACCCTGATTGATATACAAGCTGACGTCGTGCAGCGCCTGTATCTTGCCGTAGTGGGCGCTGACTTTGTCAAAGGACAACATGACTTTTTCCATATTATGCGTCACCACCATTATGCTTCACCTAAATAGGCGCGGATCACGTCCGGGTTGTTACGAATCTGTTCCGGCGTCCCGTTCGCCAGCGGCGTGCCCTGATTCACCACGTAAATACGGTCGGAAATACCCATCACCAGCTTCATGTCGTGCTCAATCAACAAAATGGTGGTGTTGTGATGGTTACGCAGTTCAGCAATCAGCTCGTCCAGCTCTTTGGTCTCTTTCGGGTTGAGGCCTGCGGCGGGTTCGTCGAGCATCAGGATTTCCGGCTGGGTCACCATGCAACGTGCAATCTCCAGACGGCGCTGGTCGCCGTAGGCCAGGTTACTGGCCTGACGGTTGGCGTGCTCCAGCAAACCAATACGCTCCAGCCAGGTGGCGGCGCGATCCAACGCTTCACTCTGCGCGCGACGGAACGACGGGGTTTTCAACAGGCCGGAGAAGACGCCGGTTTTCAGCTGCTGATGTTGCGCCACCAGCAGGTTTTCAATCACCGTCATCTCGCGAAACAGACGCACGTGCTGGAAAGTACGCACCACACCCATCCGCGCAATTTGCTGACCCGGCAGCCCTTCCAGATGTTGGTCGCGCAGCTTAATCGTCCCACCCGTCGGCTTATAAAAACCGGTCAGGCAGTTAAAGACCGTGGTTTTTCCCGCGCCGTTTGGCCCGATTAACGAGACGATCTCCTGTGGTCTCAGCTCCAGTTTAACGTTGTTTACCGCCAGCAGACCGCCGAAGCGCATCATCAGGCCGTTGACGGATAATAATGGCTGACTCATGCCTGCTCTCCTTTTGCTTCCCCGTTTTTCAGCTTCAACTGCGGACGGGTCATCGGCAACAAGCCCTGCGGACGCCAGATCATCATCAGTACCATTAAACCACCCAGCATTAACATGCTGTATTCATTGAAATCACGCATCAGCTCGCGTGACACCACCAGCAGGATGGCCGCGAGGATCACTGCAAACTGTGAGCCCATTCCGCCCAGTACCACAATCGCCAGCACAAAGGCCGACTCGGCAAAGGTGAAGGATTCCGGGCTGACAAAACCCTGACGCGCGGCAAACAACGTACCGGCAAAACCGGCAAACGCGGCGCTGATGGTAAAAGCGGTCAGCTTGATACGCGTAGGATTTAAGCCCAGCGAGCGACAGGCAATTTCATCTTCGCGCAGCGCTTCCCACGCACGACCCAACGGCATACGCAGCAGACGGTTGATGACAAACAGCGAGAAGACCACCAGCAGCAGCGCCACCAGATAGAGGAAAATCACGCGGTCAGAGGGATCGTACTTCACGTTAAAGAAGTTGCTGAAGGTATCCCAGCCACCTTCACGGGCAGTACGATTGAACTCCAGACCGAAAAAGGTCGGTTTCGGGATCTGGCTGATACCGTTCGGACCACCGGTCACTTCGGTGTTGTTGAGCAGCAGGATACGGACGATTTCGCCGAAGCCTAAAGTCACAATCGCCAGATAGTCACCGCGCAGGCGCAGTACCGGGAAGCCGAGCATAAAGCCCGCAGCAGCGGAAACCAGCCCCGCCAGCGGCAGACAGGTCCAGAAGCCGAGTCCGTAATAGTGGTTCAGCAGCGCGAAGGTGTAAGCACCGATGGCATAGAAGCCGCCGTAGCCCAGCACCAGCAGACCGGAAAGCCCCACCACCACGTTTAAGCCGAGGCCGAGGATGATATAAATCATCGTCAGCGTGGCAATATCAACCGTACCGCGCGACACCATAAACGGCCACGCCACGGCAATCACCAGCAGCGCGACCAGGAACAGCTTCTGTTTAACGGTGGAGCCATCAATCGCCGGCAGAATAAACTTCGGTCCGGAGACGCTCTTCAGGCCCTTCTGGAAAGCTGGACGCAACAGTTGGAAGAGAAAGACCACGCCAGTGCCGATAAACACCCACTGCCAGCGGATATCCGCGGCGGTATCCACCACCAGTTTGGTGCCGTCAAGCTCCAACTGGACGCCCATAAAGACGCCCGCCAGGATGAAGAACATAGCGGCAGAGAGCAGCGCCATTGCAAAATGCATCGGTTTCATACTTTCTCTACCTCCGGGCGACCCAGAATACCGGTCGGCATCACCAGCAGCACCAGAATCAGCAGCGCGAATGAAACCACGTCTTTGTATTCGGTACTCAGATAAGCAGAGGAGAGCGCTTCCGCGACACCCAGAATCAGACCGCCGATCATCGCCCCAGGAATGCTGCCGATGCCGCCCAGTACCGCCGCAGTAAAGGCTTTCATCCCGGCCATAAAGCCGATATAGGGGTTAATTACGCCGTAGAACTGGCCGAGCAGTACGCCCGCTACCGCCGCCATTGCCGCGCCAATCACAAAGGTCAGCGCAATCACGCGATCGGTATTTATGCCGAGCAGGCTGGCCATTTTCAGGTCTTCCGCGCAGGCACGGCAGGCACGGCCCATACGGGAGTAACAGATAAACAGCGTCAGCGCCAGCATCGCCAGGAAGGTTACAATCCAGATAACCAACTGCATGGTGGTGATGGAAGCAGAGAAGTTTTCGCTACTGCCGACGGTCCACTGGCCGTTAAACAGGCTGGGCAGCGCCACATCGCGCGAACCTTCCGTCAGGCTGACGTAGTTTTGCAGGAAGATGGACATCCCGATAGCGGAAATCAGCGCGATCAGGCGCTTAGAGCTGCGCACGGGCCGATACGCTACGCGTTCAATGCTCCAGCCGTAGGCGCTGGCAATCACAATCGCGCCGACAAAGCCCGCCGCGACCAGTAGCCAGCTGGAATCAATACCCATCATCATTAGCGCAGCGATGATCATAAAGGAGACATAGCTGCCGATCATATACACCTCGCCGTGGGCGAAGTTGATCATGCCGATAATGCCGTACACCATCGTGTAACCGATAGCGATCAGCGCGTAGGTGCTTCCCAGCGTGACGCCGTTAAACATCTGCTGCAAGAAATAGAGGAACTGCTCGGACATAAGGTAACCTTTCTTAACCCGCCCGTTTTGCACGGGCGGTGGGATAACTCGTCTTCAGCTATTACTTCGCGACGGTCGATGATCCGTCCGCGTGCCACTGGAAGACACCAAACTCAAATCCCTTCAAATCGCCTTTTTCGTCCCATTTCAGCGGCCCAATCACGGTGTCAGCCCCGTGTGCTTTCAGATCTTTCACCAGATCCAACGGCTCTTTGCTACCGCTGCGATCCATTGCTGTCGCCAATGACTGGACGGCTGCATAAGTGATCCACACGTACGGTCCGGTTGGATCTTTCTTGTCAGCTTTGAGCGCATCGACGATAGCTTTATTCGCCGGATCCTGGTCATAGCGTTTTGGCATGGTCACCAGCATGCCTTCAGCGGCATCACCGGCAATATTAGACAGCGACGCATTGCCCACGCCCTCAGGTCCCATAAACTGGGTATTCAGCCCGACGGAGCGAGCCTGCCGCAGCATTTGTCCCATTTCCGGGTAGTAGCCGCCGTAATAAACAAAATCGATATTTTCTTTTTTCAGGCGGGCGATCAGCGCAGAAAAATCTTTTTCCCCGGCAGTGATCCCGTCAAAGAAGACGATATTGGCTTTGCCCGCTTTCAGGCTCTCCTGCACTGAACGCGCCAGGCCTTCACCGTATTGCTGTTTATCGTGAATGATGGCGATGCGTTGCGGCTTCACCTTCTCCAGAATGTATTTCGCGGCGGTCGGCCCCTGAGAGGAGTCCAGGCCCGCTGTACGCATAATGTGTGCGTAACCGCGCTGGGTAAGTTCCGGGTTGGTCGCGCCCGGGGAAATCATCAGAATGCCTTCGTCTTCATAGATATCTGATGCGGGCTGCGTGGAGGATGAGCACAGATGACCAATAACGTACTGAATGCCGTCATTGACGATTTTGTTCGCTACCGCAACGGCCTGTTTCGGATCGCAGGCGTCGTCATATTCGACGGCAACCAGTTTGTCGCCTTTGACCCCGCCTTTGGCATTGATATCTTTAATGGCCTGACGTGCGCCATTAAATTCCATATCACCCCACTGCGCGACCGGACCTGACATCGCCCCGACAACAGCGACCTTGATATCCTCCGCCATGACCGCGTGTGACATTGCCAGTGCTATCACCCCTGCGATGATTGTTTTCGCATTCCGTTTCATTTTCCTGAATCCCCATTCGTGATGATGTATATATTTTGTATTTATGTGGTTAAAAAGCAGACTGTGCTTTTTTTGAACTGTACTATTTTTACCAGTCTCGTTAATGGTTTAGCGCAGTTTTTTAAGCAAATTACGGCTAAAATCTCTATTTTTCAGTCGATTAAGAAAAGATAATATTCTGCTTTTCACTATAGATAAACAAAAAAAGTGCATTTGTCAGCATAAAATAACGGCACAAAGAGCGGAATAAAATGCTGCATTCCAGGGTATTATCCTGCCTGTTTTTCAATCTCTACTGTTTCAATCTGTCATTGTCGTTGTTACAAAACTATTAACCTGGTTAATCGCATTAAAAAGAGAAAGCATCCGGGCGAATTATTTCGGTACACTGATTCCATCTTTTGTGATTTGGACATGCTGTTAATGAAGCTGACCATCGTTCGTTTAGATAACTTTAGCGACCAGGACCTGATTGATCTGGGCAAAATCTGGCCGGAATATTCCGCCTCATCATTAAGCGTAGATGAAACGCACCGGATCTACGCCGCACGCTTTAACGAGCGTCTGTTAGGCGCCGTGCGGGTAACCCTGAGCGGCACACAAGGCGCACTGGATTCATTGCGCGTGCGCGATATCACCCGCCGTCGCGGCGTCGGGCAGTATTTGATCGAAGAAGTGATCCGGGAAAACCCTGACGTGAGTTCGTGGTGGATGGCCGACGTCGGCGTTGAAGACCGCAGCGTGATGGCCGCATTTATGCAGGTGTTAGGGTTTACGGCTCAGGAGAATGGCTGGGAAAAGCGCTAAAAAAAGCCGGGTGGCGTTAACGCTTACCCGGCACTCGATCACTTGGCGTCGGTCGCCGTCCCGTTAGCATGCCAGTCAAACACACCGAATTCGAAACCTTTCAGATCGCCCTTCGCATCCCAGGACAGTGGTCCCATGACGGTTTCCACCGAGTTTGCTTTCAGATACTTGGCAATTTCAGCCGGATCGTCAGACTGGTTCAGACCGGCCTGCAAAGATTGCAGCGCGGCGTAGGTGGTCCATACGAATGCGCCGCTCGGATCCTGTTTCTTAGCTTTGATAGCATCTACGATGGGTTTGTTCGCTGGAACCTGGTCGTAGTTCTTCGGTTTCGTTACCAGTAAGCCTTCTGCAGATTCACCGGCGATGTTAGACAGCGACACGTTCGCTACACCTTCTGGCCCCATAAACTGGGTTTTCAGACCCGCGGCGCGTGCCTGGCGCAGGATTTGCCCCATTTCCGGGTGGTAACCGCCGTAGTAAACGAAATCGATATTCTCTTTCTTCAAACGCGCTACCAGCGTAGAAAAATCTTTTTCCCCGGCGGTGATCCCGTCAAAGAACACCACGTTGGCGTTACCCTTTTTCAGGCCATCCTGCACCGCGCGGGCCAGACCTTCACCGTACTGCTGCTTATCATGAATAATCGCGATGCGCTGCGGCTTCACTTTTTCAACGATATATTTGGCGGCCGTTGGGCCCTGATCGGAATCCAGACCAGTGGTACGCATTACCAAGCTATAGCCGCGCGCGGTCAGCTCCGGCGCCGTTGCCGCTGGGGTGATCATTAGAATGCCTTCGTCTTCATAGATGTCTGACGCAGGCTGAGTGGAAGAAGAGCACAGGTGACCGATTACGTATTTAATCCCGTCGTTGACCACTTTGTTCGCAACCGCTACCGCTTGTTTCGGGTCACAGGCATCGTCATATTTCACCATGACCAGTTTGTCACCTTTCACGCCTCCCTTGGCGTTGATATCCGCAATTGCCTGCTCTGCGCCGGTAAATTCCTGATCGCCATATTGTGCTACCGGGCCAGACATCGCCCCGACGACGGCAACTTTAATATCCTTAGCAAACGCCATATTGCTCAAAGACAGGGCGATACATCCTGCCAATAACGCTTTACCCTTCATATTCATCCTGACAATCCCCATTATTGTGGTTATTACGTGTGTTGTGATGTTGTTGTTCAGCACTTTATTTCGATTATTGGATAGCCACCCGTGCTTTAGCAGCATACTCTGCTAAAACATACCCGATTTTTATTATTTTGGAATAGCTAAATTTGACATGCAGATAACAACCTGATGACAAATAGCATAAACGTCAGAGGAGAGGGAGAGATAAAAACAAAAAACCCCGGATTTTCATCCAGGGTTTATCAGCATTTCCAGGTCGGCGGAAGATTACGCTTCGATCGCCGCACGCAGTTTTTTCATGGCGTTCTTTTCAAGCTGACGAACACGTTCAGCAGAGACGCCGTAGCGATCGGCCAGTTCTTGCAACGTCGACTTGTTGTCTTCGTCCAGCCAACGGGCGCGAATGATGTCCTGGCTACGCTCGTCCAGACCCTCCATTGCGTGGGTCAGTTTGTTCGCGGCCTGATCTTCCCAGTTATCTTCTTCAATGCCGTCGGCAAAGTTAGATGATTTATCCTGCAGATACAGAACCGGTGCCATCGGCTGGCTGTCAGACTCGTCGTCTGAAGACATGTCAAACGTCATGTCCTGCGCCGCCATACGGGATTCCATTTCGCGCACGTCTTTGCTGGAAACACCCAGCTCACGAGCAACCATTTCAACTTCGTCCTGATTGAACCAGCCCAGACGCTGCTTGGTTTTACGCAGGTTAAAGAACAGCTTACGCTGCGCTTTGGTGGTCGCGACTTTTACGATACGCCAGTTACGCAGAACGTATTCGTGGATCTCAGCTTTGATCCAGTGCACGGCGAAAGAAACCAGGCGCACACCCACTTCCGGGTTGAAACGGCGCACGGCTTTCATCAGGCCGATATTACCTTCCTGAATCAGATCCGCCTGCGGCAGGCCATAGCCCGCATAATTACGAGCAACATGAACAACAAAGCGCAGGTGAGACAGGATCAGCGTTTTAGCTGCTTCCAGATCGCCCTGGTAATGCAGCTTTTCAGCAAGTAGCCGCTCCTCGTCAGCCGACAACATCGGCCACGCGTTCGCAGCCCGGATGTAAGATTCCAGGTTACCAACAGGGGCTAAAGCTAAATTTTGCATTTCTTTGGTCATTCAAATCCTCTCAATCTTTTCATCTGACGCGTTGGCTAAAACCAATAGCAACAACCATGCCAGAGCTTATGAGCAACGAGAATATCATTCAATCTTTTATCAGACAGTGATTTTATCCACAAGTTCCATGTCGTAATGTGTATAGATTACGCACAAAATGTGACATCACAATGAATACGCCGGGAAGAGATAACAGGGACTCTTTCCCTGCAGAGCGAACTACTCAGTGCAGGGAAAGATTATACCAGAGATTTTTTAATCGGGGGTAAAGTGGCGTAAATGTTGAACCGTGGCAAGCCAGGCTGCCACCCAGCCAATCATCGAGCACACCAGCAGTAATAACAGGCATTCGTCGAATGATAAGCCGCTGATATCAAACTTAGTTCCAAAAACCTGCGCCACCTCAGTAACCGCTGACGACAGGCGCATCACCAAAATTTCTGACAAAATTAGTGAAAGAAATGCGCCGGAAAAACCGAGCAGCGCACCGCCGTAGAGGAACGGACGCAGGATAAACCCATCCGTCGCGCCAATCAGTTTCTGCACGTTAATGGTATCGCGACGCGCAAAAATACTCAGCCGCACACTGTTACCGATGACGAGGAAGACCGCCGCTACCATCAGCACGCCAATCATCGCGGAGACGCGTCCGACAAGGCCCGTCAGCGCCGCCAGACGGGCAAACCAGCTGTCATCCATGCGCACTTCATCAATACCGTTGATTTGTGCGATACGGTCGCGCAGCGTGTTCAGCGACTCCGTGCCCTGGAAGTCCAGTTTCGGGATAACTACCGCCACGGCCGGTAGCGGGTTCTCTTCCAGCATATCCAGCGCGCCGCCAAAGCCGGACCAGTTACGGAATTCGCCCAGCGCGTCATCGCGGGAAAGGTAATTCACTTTCTCCACGCCCTGCTCGGCCTGCAACTGACCAACTACCCGCGCCGCTGCATCATCATCCAGCGTTTTTTGCAGGTAAACGGTGATCTGCGGAGAAGGATAATACTGGCTTGCCGCATGGTCGACGTTCTTATAAACCATGTAGCATACGCTTGGCAGCGTCAGGGAGATGGCAATAACCATCACCGTCAGGAACGTCGCCAGCGGCTTGCTTTTCAGGTCCTGTAACGCGCCCTGGAACGCGTAGCGTACCTGCTCGTTAAAGACATTGGTTTTACGCGAGTTCGGCTTTGGCGCGGCTTTCGCCCGCTTTGGCGCGTTACGACCGCCATCTCCCGGCGCGCCGCCCGATTTACGGAAGCGATCCAGTCGGCCGCCGAACTGTTTGATTTGATTAATAGCGTCACGTCTATTCATGGGCCAGGCCTCCATGCAGATGTCCATCGCTCAGAACCATTTGGCGATAGGAGCGACGGGAGATCAGGCCAATATCGTGCGTGGCCATTAATACCGTGACCCCGACGCGGTTAAACTCTTCAAACAGGCGAAGGATCCCTTCCGACAACGCGTCATCCAGGTTCCCTGTTGGTTCATCCGCCAGCAATACCGCAGGTTTGTTCACTACCGCGCGGGCGATGCCCACGCGCTGTTGTTCACCGCCGGAGAGCTGAATAGGGAAGTTTTTCGCTTTGTCCAACAGTCCGACCTTATCCAGCGCCGCTGACACGCGACGACGAATATCGTCCCCGCTGGCGCCCGCGATGATCAGCGGGATTGCCACGTTGTCAAACACGGTTCTGTCCATCAACAGGTGGTGATCCTGAAAAATCATGCCAATCTGACGACGCAGAAACGGCACTTCACGGTTTTTCAAACGGCTGATGTCATGCCCGCTGAAGTAGATTTTCCCGGCGCTGGGCCGTTCAATTCCACAAATCAGCTTCAGCAGGGTACTTTTCCCCGCACCGGAGTGGCCGGTCAGAAATGCCATCTCGCCAGGCTGCATATGGAAGGTAACTCCCTGCAGCGCTTGTCTCCCACCGAGATAGGCCTTGCTGACATGTTCAAAGCGAATCATTGTTAATCCTCTCGGGCAAAAAGTGCCTCTATAAAATCGTCCGCTTTAAACGGACGTAAATCCTCGATACGTTCGCCCACACCGATATAGCGGATAGGGATGCCAAACTGATCGGCAACCGAGAAGATGACCCCGCCCTTCGCTGTACCGTCCAGCTTAGTCAGGGTGATACCGGTTAAGCCCACGGCTTCATGGAACAGTTTGGCCTGGCTTATTGCATTCTGCCCGGTGCTGGCGTCGATAGTCAGCATAACTTCATGCGGCGCATCTTCGTCGAGCTTCTTCATGACGCGAACGATTTTTTTCAATTCTTCCATCAGGTGCGATTTGTTCTGCAAACGCCCTGCGGTATCAGCGATCAGCACATCTACATTACGCGCCTTCGCCGCCTGGATGGCATCAAAGATGACGGACGCGGAATCCGCGCCGGTATGCTGAGCAATCACCGGGATGTTGTTACGCTGACCCCAGACCTGCAGCTGCTCTACCGCCGCCGCACGGAAGGTATCGCCCGCCGCCAGCATCACCGATTTACCCTGCTGCTCAAACTGACGCGCCAGCTTTCCGATAGTGGTGGTTTTACCCACGCCGTTGACGCCAACCATTAAGATAACAAACGGCGTCTTGCCATCAACATTCAGCGGTTCTTCCACCTTCGCCAGAATCTCGCCCATCTCTTCTTTCAGCAGGCCGTACAGCGCTTCCGCGTCTTTGAGCTGCTTACGGCTGGCACCTTCCGTCAGATTCGCAATAATCTTGCGGGTCGTTTCTACGCCCACGTCGGCGATCAGCAGTTGCTCTTCCAGCTCTTCAAACAGATCATCGTCGATCTTTTTACCACGGAACAGACTGATAAATCCGGAACCAAGGTTTTCTTTTGTTTTCAGGAGGCTGCGTTTCAGACGCGCAAAGAAACCTTCTTTCGTTGGTTTTTCCTGCTCCTGGACTCCCTCTTCTTCTGTCGGTGCTTCTACGGCAGGTTCTTCTACCGGCACCACTATCACGGCTTCTTCAGCAGCCTCAGCCGCCAGCGCCTGCGCTTCCAGCTCTTCATCAGTCAGGTGCGGTTCGTTTTCGGCTTCCTCTTCAACCGCTTCAACGATTTCCACGGTTTCCGCTTCGGCCTGCCACTCTTCGGCAGAAACCTCTTCGGTTTTCACCTCTTCCGGCAGCGGCAATTCTTCGCGTTCGATAACCGTCGCCGCTGGCGTTTCCACAACGGGTTCAGCAGCGGGTTCAGCAACCCGCTCAATCTCCGGCTGCGGTTGTTTGGCAACAGGTTCTGCTTCCGGCTGCAGTTTTTCGATTTCCGCAACCTGTTCAGTCACTTCAACAACTTCAGCTGCAAAAGCTTCCGTTTCCGCCTCGCTACGGGTTTCCTCGGCGCGCGGCTGTTCGTCAACGACGGTAGTTTCTTCAGCAACCGGTTGTTGTTCTTCGTTTTTTAATTCTGTCTCGTTTTCCGGTGCCTGCTCTTTTTGACCAAAGCCCAGCCAGGAAAAAAAGCCACGTTTTTTCTCTTTCGCCATTTGCGACTACACTCCCCCGCTGTTGCTTCATGGCACAGCGTCAACGCTATGTACATAGCAGCTAAAAAAATGATGAAATAGTCTATCACTTATACCCAATGAATTTCGAGTTACGTCAAGGCGGCAAGCGCACGAATCCCGATGAGCTTACTTTTAGTAAGTGATTCGGGTGAGTAAGTGCAGCCAACGAAGAGGTAACTTGAAAGGCGACGGGTTAACTTAACTCACATCACCGCCTGGAATGACACGTCAGCAGCGGATTGAGCAATAATTGAAATGAAAAAACCGAATCACTCTGGTAGCGGCCAGATCCGCATTATTGGTGGTCAATGGCGTGGCCGTAAACTCCCGGTTCCGGATAGTCCCGGTCTGCGCCCAACCACCGACCGCGTACGCGAAACCTTATTTAACTGGCTGGCCCCGGTAATGGTCGATGCTCACTGCCTGGACTGCTTCGCCGGCAGCGGCGCGCTGGGGCTGGAAGCCCTCTCTCGCTATGCGGCAAATGCGACGCTTCTGGAAATGGATCGCGCGGTATCACAGCAGCTACAAAACAATCTCGCCACGCTGAAAGCCCCCCATGCCCGGGTCGTCAACACCAATACCCTGACATTTTTGGCCCAGACGGGTACGCCGCATAACGTGGTGTTTGTTGACCCGCCGTTTCGCAAAGGATTACTGGAAGAAACATTAACTCTTCTGGAAACTCATGGCTGGCTGGCAAATGAAGCGTATATTTACGTTGAAAGCGAAGTAGAAAACGGTTTGCCGCCGGTTCCGGTGAACTGGTCGCTGTACCGTGAAAAAGTCGCCGGACAGGTCGCCTATCGCCTTTACCAACGTGAAGCACGAGGAGAACACGATGCTGATTAACCTGGGACGCCTGCTGATGTTGTGCGTCTGGGCATTTTTACTACTCAATATTTTCCAACCCTTTCCACGCCCGCTTAACATCTTCGTTAACGTCGCACTGATTTTTATGGTGCTGATGCACGGCATGCAACTGGCGCTGTTAAAAAGCACCATGCCTAAAGATGGCCCGCAGATGACCCGCGGAGAGAAAATCCGTATTTTTCTGTTCGGCGTCTTTGAGTTACTGGTTTGGCAGAAGAAGATTAAAGATCAGTTGAAAAAGTAACTGTAATCTTTTCGCCCGGCGGCGCTTAGCAGGCCGGGGCGACAAAATCTCCAGGCCGGACAAAGCGTAAGCCGCCATCCGGCATCAGTCAGATGAAACCTTAGCGTTCACTGTAAAATCAACAAAACGCGAACCTTTATAACTCAGCGTTCCCTTATCCCCGACCGTTAACGCATGGTACTGCTGGGCATCCAGACGAAACGTCTGCTCGAAGCCGCCACTTTGTGGCTTAAAACTGACTTCATAGCGCATACTGGTCCCCGCCGGGCTCACTTCCTGCTGGCGGGATCGCCGATCGTTAAGCGGTTTTTCCCGTTTGTTACTCACCACCACCTGCTTTTGCACTAACGGCGCAGTATCATTATCGGCTTTTTCACGCCGCTGCTGAACGAAGCGAAACGACGCAGCAACAACGATTAATACAATGATAACAATGAAGAAAAGTGGTGGTTTGCTCATATTATTAACCCATCAGAAAATGCGGAAATAAGCATACATTGCCTGTTATGGTGTTGTCATCTGGCAGTGTCGACCTCTACACTGAACAGTAGAGCCGTGAGCACCCCGCTTACGAAAAAATAACGAATTCAAGGAACTAAGATGCTTTGGTCGTTTATCGCTGTCTGCCTTTCCGCATGGTTGTTCGTGGATGCTTCCTATCGTGGGCCCGCCTGGCAACGCTGGGTCTTTAAACCCCTAACCTTACTCCTGCTGGCGCTGCTGGCCTGGCAGGCGCCAATGTTTAATGCTGTCAGCTATCTGGTGCTGGCTGGCCTGCTTGCCTCGCTGCTGGGTGATGCGCTGACGCTGTTACCGCGCCAACGCCTTTTGTATGCCGTGGGGGCATTCTTCCTGTCGCATCTGCTGTATACCATTTACTTCGCCAGCCAAATGACGCTGTCGTTCTTCTGGCCTTTGCCGTTGGTGCTGGTGGTGCTGGGGGCGTTGCTGATTGCCGTGATCTGGACGCGACTGGAAGAGCTACGCATCGCTATCTGTACCTTTATTGGTATCACGCTGATGATGGTCTGGATGGCTGGTGAGCTGTGGTTCTTCCGCCCGACCGCTCCGGCGCTGTCGGCCTTTATGGGCGCATCACTCCTGTTCATCGGCAACATTGTCTGGCTGGGTAGCCATTACCGTCGCCGCTTCCGCGCCGATAACGCAATTGCTGCCGCCTGCTACTTCGCCGGACATTTCCTGATTGTTCGTTCGTTGTATCTTTAAAACGCTTGACTCTGGAGTCGACTCCAGAGTGTATCCTCCGGTTAATATGAAATGATTATCAACCGGAGGATGCCATGTCGACACCCGATTCCAGTGGCAAAAAAGCCCCACAATTTTCTTCTTTCAAGCTAGCGCCTGCGCCACAAAAGGCTGACGACTGCTGCTGCGAAGGAAGTTGCTCCACCCCACCACCCGTATCCGGTACCGTAATGGGTACCCGCTACTCCTGGAAAGTGGCAGGCATGGACTGTGCAGCCTGCGCCCGAAAAGTGGAGAATGCGGTCCGCCAGGTCAACGGCGTCAACCAGGTCCAGGTTCTGTTCGCCACCGAAAAACTGGTAGTCGACGCGGGTTCCGATATCCGCCTGCAAGTTGAAAGCGCAGTGCAAAAGGCAGGCTATACCCTGCGCGATGAGCAAGCGCCAGACGCCGCCCCCGAGTCGCGGTTTAAAGAGAACCTGCCGCTGATTTCGCTGATTATCATGATGGCGATTAGCTGGGGGCTGGAGCAGTTCAATCACCCCTTTGGCCAGATAGCATTTGTCGCCACCACGCTGGTAGGTTTGTATCCGATTGCCCGTCAGGCCCTGCGTCTGATGAAAACCGGCAGCTACTTTGCCATTGAAACGTTGATGAGCGTGGCCGCCATTGGCGCACTGTTTATCGGCGCGACGGCCGAAGCCGCCATGGTGCTGCTGCTGTTTTTAATTGGCGAACGCCTGGAAGGATGGGCCGCCAGCCGCGCCCGTAAAGGGGTCAGCGCACTGATGGCGCTCAAGCCGGAAACCGCCACGCGCCTGCGTAACGGCGAGCGCGAAGAGGTTGCTATCAATACTCTCCAGCCAGGCGATGTTATCGAGGTTGCCGCGGGTGGGCGTTTACCTGCCGATGGCAAGCTGGTCTCCGGATTTGCCAGCTTTGATGAAAGCGCCCTGACCGGCGAATCGATACCGGTTGAGCGCGCCACCGGCGAGAAAGTCCCGGCGGGCGCCACCAGCGTGGACCGTCTGGTAACGCTGGAAGTACTCTCCGAACCGGGTGCCAGCGCCATTGACCGTATTCTGAAATTGATTGAAGAAGCGGAAGAACGCCGCGCCCCCATTGAGCGCTTTATTGACCGTTTCAGCCGGATTTACACCCCAGCCATTATGGCGGTTGCGTTGTTGGTCACCCTTGTACCACCGCTGCTGTTTGCCGCATCCTGGCAGGAGTGGATTTATAAAGGGCTGACGCTGCTGCTGATTGGCTGCCCATGTGCGCTGGTGATTTCCACACCCGCCGCCATTACCTCTGGCCTTGCCGCCGCGGCGCGTCGTGGCGCGTTAATCAAAGGCGGGGCCGCGCTGGAGCAGTTGGGTAGGGTAACGCAGGTCGCGTTTGATAAAACCGGCACCCTGACCGTCGGTAAACCGCGCGTCACGGCGATTCACCCGGCAAGCGGTATTGGCGAGGCAGAACTGCTGGCGCTGGCGGCAGCAGTAGAGCAAGGCGCGACGCACCCGCTGGCGCAGGCGATTGTTCGGGAAGCCCAAACGCGCGAACTGACTATCCCTGTCGCAAAAGATCAGCGGGCGCTGGTTGGCTCGGGCATTGAAGCACTGGTCAACGGCGAACGCGTGCTGATTTGCGCCGCCGGTAAGCAGCCTGCCGATGCTTTTGCCGGGCAGATAAGCGAGCTGGAAAGCGCGGGTCAAACGGTGGTGCTGGTGCTGCGTAACGATGCCGTTCTCGGCGTGCTGGCTCTACAGGACACGCTGCGCGACGACGCCCGTAGCGCCATCAGCGAGCTTAATCAGATTGGCGTGAAAGGGGTGATTCTGACGGGCGATAACCCGCGAGCGGCGGCAGCTATTGCCAGTGAATTGGGTCTCGAATTCAAAGCGGGTCTATTACCGGAAGATAAAGTACAGGCCGTTACTCATCTTAACCAACAGTCGCCGCTGGCGATGGTCGGCGACGGCATCAACGACGCTCCGGCAATGAAAGCAGCCACCATTGGCATTGCGATGGGAAGCGGGACCGATGTCGCCCTGGAAACCGCCGATGCCGCCCTGACCCACAACCGCCTGCGTGGTCTGGTGCAAATGATTCAGTTAGCCCGCGCCACCCACGCCAATATTCGCCAGAACATTGCGATTGCGCTAGGCCTGAAGGGGATTTTCCTCGTCACCACGCTGCTCGGGATAACCGGACTGTGGCTGGCGGTGCTGGCAGATACGGGGGCGACGGTACTGGTGACCGCTAACGCGCTGCGGTTACTACGTAAAGGATAATGCGTCTGTGCCGGACGGCAGTTGCATTAGCGCCATCCGGCTAAGATTACTGGCCTTTGCGCACCAGATAGCGGTACGGCAGAGAGTCTGTCTCTTTTGCCACCAGCTCATGCTCCATAAAGGTACAGAAGCCAGGAATGTCACGGGTTGTCGCCGGATCGTCGGCGACAATCAGCAGCGTTTCACCCGCTTGCATGCCGCGCACGGTTTTACGCACCATCATTACGGGTTCCGGGCAGCGCAGCCCCTGGGCATCAAGAGTATGGTCGGGAGAGGTAAACAGATCGCTCATCGTAGTCTCGTTCATTCAAAAACGGCGTTATTTTACGCTCTGTTGTGGCGTAAGCCAATCAGGTTAACGATTGCGTGAAAAACAACCATTGCAATGTGCTCTTAAAGCAGTATCATGCGACGGTTTTTTATTGGGTTCCCTCACCCCATCCAACAAAAAGGTCACAATATGACTCCGTTTACACAATCTCAACGCGTAAAAGCGTTGTTTTGGCTATCGCTATTTCATCTGCTGGTGATCACCTCCAGCAACTATCTGGTGCAGCTACCGATCTCCATTTTTGGTTTCCATACCACATGGGGCGCTTTCAGCTTTCCGTTTATTTTCCTCGCGACCGATCTGACCGTGCGTATTTTTGGCGCACCGTTGGCACGACGTATCATCTTTGCGGTAATGATCCCCGCGCTGCTGATCTCCTATGTCGTTTCATCACTGTTCTATATGGGATCGTGGCAGGGATTCGGCGCACTGCTGCACTTTAATCTGTTTGTCGCCCGTATCGCCGCCGCCAGCTTTATGGCTTACGCGCTGGGTCAAATTCTGGATGTGCATGTCTTTAACCGCCTACGTCAGAACCGTCGCTGGTGGCTGGCGCCAACGGCTTCCACGCTGTTTGGCAACATCAGCGATACGTTAGCCTTCTTCTTTATCGCTTTCTGGCGCAGCCCAGATGCCTTTATGGCCGAGCACTGGATGGAAATCGCGCTGGTTGACTACTGCTTCAAAGTGCTGATCAGCATTATTTTCTTCCTGCCGATGTACGGCGTGCTGCTGAATATGTTACTGAAAAGGCTGGCAGATAAATCCGAAATCGCTGCATTGCAGACGAGTTAAAGGTTCATTTTCCGAGTTGTGATAAGATGGACGAATGAGCCGTTATGGCCGTTTATCGAAAGGAAGAAGTCAATGCGCAATCTGGTTAAATATGTCGGTATTGGCCTGCTGGTTATGGGGCTTGCGGCCTGTGATAATAGCGATACAAAAGCGCCAGCAGAGGGTGCTGCCGCAGAAAGTAGCGCCACCGGACAACCGGTCAGCTTGCTGGACGGTAAACTCAGTTTTTCCCTGCCAGCGGATATGACCGATCAGAGCGGCAAACTGGGCACCCAGGCGAACAATATGCACGTTTATTCTGACGCAACCGGCCAGAAAGCGGTGATTGTGATTGTTGGCGACAATACCAACGAAGACCTGGCTGTGCTGGCAAAACGCCTGGAAGATCAGCAGCGTAGCCGCGACCCGCAGTTGCAGGTCGTCACCAATAAATCTATTGAGCTGAAAGGCCACACGCTGCAGCAGTTAGACAGCATCATCTCGGCCAAAGGCCAGACCGCTTACTCTTCCGTGGTGTTGGGTAAAGTCGATAACCAACTGCTGACTCTGCAAATCACGCTGCCTGCTGACGATCAGCAAAAAGCGCAGACTACCGCAGAAAACATCATTAACACGCTGGTTATCCAGTAACGGTTAAGACGATGACTCGGCCTCCGGTGACACCACCTGAGGCCGTTTTTTTAATCGCCAGGTCAGCAATAACGCCACCGCCACCAGCCCTGCCGCCGCCAGATAGATAACCGGCACGCCCGCCCAGGTCATGACCAGCCCAGCCAGCGGCCCCGTAACTCCCAGTGATAAATCCATAAACACCGTATACGTCGCCAGCGCAGCGCCCTGATTTTGCTGCGGGACGGCTTTTACCGCCACCACGCCCAGCGCCGGGAACACCAGCGAAAACCCTGCACCGGCCAGCAGGACGCCGCTTTTCGCCATCCACGGCATGGAAGCCATCCCGACCAGCAGCAACCCAACAATCTCGACGCTAAAGCAGATCATCGCCACATTTAGTCCACCTAAACGGTTGATACCATTTGGGAATAACAGGCGGGTCCCCACAAACGTGCAGCTAAAAAGCGTCAGCGCGAAAGCGGCGCCGTCCCAGCCTTTGGCATCATAAAACAGGGTAATGAAAGTGGCGATCACGCCAAATCCGGCTGAGGCCAGGGCCAGCGCCATGCCGTACAACCAAACACGCCCAAGCACCGCGCGAAACGGCAATGGTTTGCCTTTGCTGGCCTTCACCGCCGGACGAGGGAGCGCCAGCAGTATTGCCAACAGCGCCACGCCCATCACGGTCAGCGCCAGTCCCTGTAAGCCACCCCAGGCATAAAACAGAACGCCCAGCGGAGCGCCTATCGCCATCGCGCCATAGGTCACGATGCCGTTCCACGAAATCACCCGTCCGATGTGCATTGAACCAACGACCCCAACCCCCCACAGCGTAGAGCCAGTCCCGGCAAAGCTTTGCCCGATCCCTAGAATCACGCGCCCCAGGCATAACAGCAGCAGGCTGCCCAGCGGCCAGCCATTCGTGAAGCCCGCCAGGAAGTAGCCCAGACCACTTAAAAAACAGCCACACAGTCCGAATACCACAATCTTCTTTGGCCCCAGCAGGTCGGCATAGCGACCGGCATGTGGACGGCTCAGCAGCGTAGCGAAATATTGCAGGCTGATGACCAGCCCTGCCCAAAAAGCGCTAAATCCCATCACATCATGGACATAGCCTGGCAATACAGCGAGCGGCAGACCAATGGTCAGGTAGCTGGCGAAGTTAAACATCACCACAGAGACAATACGCAGATTAAGGCGTAAACCGCTAAGCGTCGGTTCAGCGACGGGTTCGGGCATGGAGGATCACCACGTTTTCACAACAGTGTTTCATTTCTACCATGTTGCCGGGCAGAAATCAGTAGTCAGTTTCGGAATATCAGTCGCAAGCCAACCGCTACACTTAATGCAAAAACGCAAACAGGAAGACGACATGACAACCGCCCAGCCCGATAAAACGGGTTTGCACATTCTGCTCAAACTGGCCGCTCTGGTGGTGATCCTCGCGGGTATTCATGCCGCGGCGGATATCATCGTACAGCTTCTGCTGGCCCTTTTTTTTGCCATTGTATTGAATCCGCTGGTCACCTGGTTTATTCGCCGGGGTGTACGTCGGCCAGTCGCGATAACGTTAGTCGTGGTGGTGATGCTGATCGTTCTTACGGCGTTAATCGGCGTTCTGGCGTCATCCATTACTGAATTCATGGCCATGCTGCCAAAATACAATAAGGAGCTGACGCGCAAGGTTCTGTATCTGCAAGAGATGGTGCCTTTTCTGAATCTGCATATGTCCCCGGAGCGCATGCTGCAACGTATGGATTCCGACAAGCTGATGACCTTCACAACTACGCTGATGACAAGTCTTTCTGGTGCCATGGCCAGCGTCGTTCTGCTGGTGATGACGGTGGTCTTTATGTTGTTTGAGGTGCGTCATGTTCCCTATAAGCTGCGCTTTGCGCTGAACAACCCCCAAATCCATATTGCGGGGCTGCATCGGGCGCTGAAAGGTGTTTCTCACTATCTGGCGCTGAAAACGTTGCTCAGCTTATGGACCGGTGCCATCGTCTGGCTCGGACTGGCGCTAATGGGGATTCAGTTTGCTCTGATGTGGGGTGTGCTGGCATTCCTGCTAAACTACGTGCCCAACATTGGCTCGGTCATTTCCGCCGTTCCACCCATGATCCAGGCGCTGCTGTTCAACGGCGTTTACGAATGCGTGCTGGTTGGGGCGCTGTTTCTGGTGGTGCATATGGTAATTGGCAACATCCTTGAGCCCCGCATGATGGGGCACCGGCTGGGATTATCGACGCTAATCGTCTTTCTCTCTCTGTTGGTGTGGGGATGGCTGCTTGGTCCGGTAGGTATGCTGCTCTCCGTGCCGTTAACCAGCGTGTGTAAAATCTGGATGGAAACCACCACAGGCGGTAGCAAACTGGCAATTTTGCTGGGACCCGGCAGGCCCAAAAGTCGGCTACCCTGAAAACTACCAACCGAGGTAGTTATTATATTTCCATATTGACGTTAAAATGACGTCAACACAGCTATATACAGTGGCTTATCTTAAATAAAGAGTGAAAAGGAATTCATTCTTTTATAAAGGAAATATATAATCCACATGCATTATTCTTTGCCAAAAAACATAAAAGTAATGAACACATCCAAAGCATTTAACTTAAACTATCCACTTAGATTTAAAGGTTATTTTATTTGATACGTTTTCTCTAAAAATCTATACTTCTCGCCGATGATGATGCTGAAAAGTTTCTGTTGAAGAAAGTCATAGAATATTATCATCCGGTCATCTCATTGCCTCGCTATCAACAGAGTGAAATAAAACGCTAATTTAGTTTAAATAAAATTGCAGGTGATAAAGGGTGCATCATGATTCCGGAGCTTATAAGTTAACATGTATAAACGGTACTTTGAGAGGGAGTTTTAATGAAACAGTATATTAAGTGGTTTGCAGCCATTGCCGTTGTCGGTGCACTGGCGGGTTGTGCACGTACTGCGCCGATTGATCAAGTTCACACCAGTGTGAGCGCGGGACATACTCAGGACCAGGTTAAAACCGCGATCCTGAAAGCCGGTATTCAACGCCAATGGGTCATGTCCGAAGCCGGACCAGGTATTATTAAAGCTCGCCAACAAACCCGCGATCATGTGGCTGAAGTCCGTATCACTTATACCGCCACCAGCTATGACATCAAATATGACAGCAGCCTCAACCTGCAGGCTTCTGGTGGAAAGATTCACAAAAACTACAACCGCTGGGTACGCAATCTGGATAAAGACATCCAGCTTAATCTGTCAGCCGGCGCCAATCTGTAATTACGCCTAAAGTCGGGCCGAAAAGGCCCGATACTCTTACTATCTGCCATTTAACAGGTTGTCCCCACATGTACGAACAGGATTCGCTTAGCGCACTGGATGCCATTACTGAAGCACAACGTATCGCCTTTGCCCCTATGCTATTTCAAACCGCGTTGTGTCTGCGAAATGCTGGAGTACTCACCTGGCTGGACAAGCAAGGTAAACGCGGCGCCACGCTCGACGAGATTACCGAAAACAGCACCATCAACGAATATGCCGCCAGCATCCTGTTGGATATGGGGTTAAGTGGGCGCATCATTACCCACAAAGAGGGATATTATTACCTCGCTAAAGTCGGTCATTTTCTTTTACATGACACGATGACGCGTGTGAATATGGACTTCACCCAGGATGTTTGTTATCAGGGGCTGTTCTATCTGGAAAATGCACTGAAAGAAGGAAAACCCGCAGGGTTAAAAACTTTTGGCGACTGGTCAACAATCTATCCTGCACTATCACAATTACCGCTGGCTGCGCGTGAAAGTTGGTTTGCTTTCGATCATTACTATTCAGATGGAGCATTTGATGCCGCATTGCCATATGTATTCGCCAGCGCCCCTGCAACCCTGTACGATGTCGGCGGAAATACCGGGAAATGGGCATTACGTTGTTGTCAACATGATGACAATATTACTGTCACCCTATTAGATTTGCCGCAACAAATTGCACTTGCCCGCGAAAATATAGAAAATGCAGGATTATCTCATCGCATAAATTTCCATGCTGTGGATATGCTTAGCGACTCGCCTTTACCTGCCGGCGCTGATATCTGGTGGATGAGTCAATTTCTGGACTGTTTTTCTCCGGAACAAATTATCGCTATGCTGCGCAACGTTGCCCGGGTGATGAAACCGGGCGCGAAGCTGTTCATTATGGAACTGTTTTGGGATGCCCAAAAATTTGAAGCGGCCTCATTTAGCCTGAATGCGTCTTCGCTTTATTTTACCTGTATGGCGAATGGCAACAGCCGTTTCTACAGCGTAGAGAGGTTTTATCACTATCTGAATCTGGCAGGTTTTCAGGTAGATGAACGCCACGACAACTTAGGTGTTGGGCATACTTTATTGATATGTCAGAAGAAAAAATAAGAAACAATCGGAACAACCGATTTACCGCGGATACGCGTTGATGAAATTTGCTTTCAACATTATAGACTGGCAGGCCAGGGCGCCAGGGTTAAGCGAAACAGAACAGTGGCATGAATGGTCACGGCTTTCGCACGCCATCGATCCCACTGCGCCATTGGCTAAGCTCAACGAGTTACCGATGATGACGGCTCGCCGACTCAGTTCCGGCAGCAAACTGGCCGTCGATTGTGGGCTGGCGATGCTACGCCGCCATGATATCAATGCTGTTTTGTATACAAGCCGCCATGGTGAACTGGAGCGTAACTACAGGATCCTGCACGCCCTGGCGACTGGGCAGGCACTCTCACCAACCGATTTTGCCCTCTCTGTACATAACTCTGCTGTGGGTAACCTGACGATCGCTGCGAAAAAACCGATTGCCTCCTCCTCGCTTTCTGCTGGCAGGGATACGTTCCAGCAAGGGCTATGTGAAGTCATCGGGCTGTTGCAGGCGGGATATCAGCGCGTATTGATGGTCGATTTCGACGGTTTTCTGCCCGAGTTTTATCACCCACAGTTACCACCAGACATGCCAACATGGCCGTTTGCCGTCGCGCTGGTCATTGAATCCGGTGATAGCTGGCAATGTGAAACCCGTCCGCACTGCGGGCGGGGTGAGACAACGTTGCCGCAAAGCCTATTGTTTTTACAACATTACTTGCAAGATACCGAGGCGTTTACCCTGTCTGGCGAACGCGTACAATGGCAGTGGAGTCAGGGATGAACACGATGCTCCTGCGGCTTAACCGGGTATGGCGACTGGTGATGACCGGTCTTTGCTTTGCCCTGTTTGGCCTCGGCGGACTCCTTCTTTCTACGTTCTGGTTTAACGTCTTGCTGATCGCGATATGGGATAAAGCCCGACGTCGGCGTATCGCCAGACGCAGCATCGCCGCCAGTTTTCGCCTCTTTTTAACGGTGGCGAAACGGCTTGGTGTGTTGGACTACCAAATTGAAGGACGAGATATTTTACGCAATGAACAAGGATGCCTGGTCGTCGCCAACCACCCGACGCTCATCGATTACGTGCTACTGGCATCGGTAATGCCCGAAACCGACTGTCTGGTGAAAAGTGCACTACTAAAAAATCCGTTCCTCAGCGGCGTGGTCCGGGCGGCAGATTATCTGATTAACAGCCAGGCTGACGCGCTATTGCCCGCGTGCCAGCAACGTCTGGAACAAGGCGATACTATTTTAATTTTCCCCGAGGGAACCCGTACACGCCCCGGAGAGGAAATGACGTTACAGCGTGGTGCGGCGAATATCGCCGTGCGCTGCAGCAGTGATTTACGCATAGTGACCATTAAATGCAGTGAACAAATGCTGAACAAAGAAAGCCAATGGTACGACGTCCCATCGGTAAAACCCATGTTTACCATTTCAGTACACGAGCGGGTTAAGATCGACCAATTTTACGACGCAAATTCACAAGAACCGGCGCTGGCCGCAAGGCAGTTGAACCGGCATCTTTTGCTTCAATTACAACCAGGTACTTTACCTCTTTCAGGAATTAATGATGCAAGCGCTTTATCTTGAAATCAAAAATCTCATTATAACGACATTGAATCTCGACGAACTAACAGCTGACGATATTGAAACCGAAGCGGCACTCTTTGGCGATGGCTTAGGCCTGGACTCAATCGATGCCCTGGAGCTGGGTCTGGCGGTGAAAAACGAGTATGGCGTGGTCCTCTCAGCGGAGAGCGAAGAAATGCGTCAGCACTTCTTCTCCGTCGCCACGCTGGCATCTTTCATTCACGCGCAACGTGCCTGAGGATAGTCCGTTATGACCGAACAAAAAGCCATTTACGAAGAAGTCTCCTCACTGCTGGTCAAGCTGTTTGAAGTTGACCCGCAAGATATTAAGCCTGAGGCGCGCCTGTACGAAGATCTGGAACTCGACAGCATCGACGCAGTCGACATGATCGTGCATCTTCAAAAGAAAACCGGTAAGAAAATCAAGCCGGAAGAGTTCAAAGCAGTACGCACCGTACAAGATGTCGTCGATGCGGTTGAACGCCTTCTCATAGAAGCGTAATTCACCGTGTCAGGCACTCGCTCCCTGCCAGTCGTACAACTGCTGACAGGTCTACTGTTGTTGGCCTGGCCGTTTTTGATCTGGTTTGGCCTGGCGCATAACAGTCTGCACTGGTTGCTGCCGTTAATGGCGCTACTCCTTTTTTTACGCTTTCGCCAGGTCCGGCGACAGGCGGGACCGTTGCGCGTCGTGACACAGGTAGTGGTGATCGCGGGTATCACCTTATGCATTGCCAGTTATCTGCTCAAAACGCACCAGCTGCTGCTGTTTTATCCCGTAGTGGTAAACGCCGTCATGCTGTCGGTTTTTGGTGGTTCTCTGTGGTCAGCGATGCCCATCGTTGAACGTCTGGCGCGGCTGCGCGAACCAAATCTGCCCAAAGCAGGCGTGCGCTACACGTACCTTGTGACACTAATCTGGTGCGCCTTTTTCATCATCAATGGCAGCGTTGCGCTCTTTACTGCATTGAATGGCGATATGACCCTGTGGACGACCTGGAACGGTATGGTTTCCTATCTGCTGATGGGAACATTGATGGTAGGCGAGTGGTTAGTTCGCCAACTGGTGATAAAGCGAGATACCCAATGAAGCAGCCCCTCACACTTGCTCAATGGCTCTGTGCCCCACGACCGGACGACATTCCTGTTGCGTGGCAAGAAGATCATACGTGGACACTTGGCCATCTGCGCCATGATGTGGCCCAGTTGATAACGCAACTGCAGCAGCAGGAAGGTGAACGCTGGGCATTATGCTTCGAGAACAGCTATTTATTCATCGTCGCGTTGCTGGCAACGCTCCATGCTGGCAAAACACCGGTGATCCCGGGACATTGTCGCGTCTCGTTGTTAAACGAGCAGCACTTGCTGTTTGATGGCGTACTGAGCGATAAAGCGCTGGACTGGCAGGGAACGCTGCGAGTGGTCAGCTCTGCCATGACATCTGTGGCCCACGACATCACGTTCCCGATAATACGCAGTGACGCCTTTGTGGAGCTATTCACTTCCGGTTCGACCGGCCAGCCGAAACGCGTAATCAAACCGATTGCTCGTCTGGATAGCGAAGCAGCATTGCTCGCTACGCGTTTTGCTGATCGTCTGGCAGGTTGCCGGGTCGTCGCGTCAGTGGTACCGCAACACCTGTATGGTCTGACGTTTCGTATCTTCTTGCTGATGGCTTTAGGCCTCCCGCTGCATGCGGCGATGCTTTGGTATGCCGAACAACTGGCGGCACTGAGCCCTGATCATCGGTATGCGTTTATCAGCAGTCCGGCGTTTCTGAAACGCCTCGACCACCACCTGACACCGCCGCCAATCGAGTTGATTCTTTCCGCGGGCGGCATGCTGTCCTGGCAGGACGTCAAGCAGGCTGCTGACTGGCTGAATGTCTGGCCCGATGAGATCTACGGCAGCACTGAAACCGGAATCCTCGCGTGGCGCTATCGCCATCAGGATGATGTGACATGGCTGCCTTTTCCCGGAGTCAGATTCCAGTCAGAAGACGACGCGTTTCGTGTGTTTTCACCACTAATTGCAGCTGATGATGGCCTGTTACTCGATGATATTCTTCAGTTTATCGAAAACGGACAGTTCCGCCTGATGGGCAGACGCGGGCGGGTGGTCAAGATTGAAGAGAAACGCATTTCACTCAGCGAAGTGGAGCAACGTTTACTGGCACTGGACGGTATCCGTGAAGTCGCAGCATTGCCCGTCTCACGCGGAGGACGTCAGGGCGTTGGTGTCCTGCTGGTACTGGATGACGAAGCCCGGCAACGCTGGCTTGAGTGCGGTGGTAAACCGCAAGAACTGACCTGGCGACGTTCGCTGCTGCCCTGGCTGGAGCCGGTCGCTGTTCCCCGCTACTGGCGGGTGATTGATGAGATTCCGGTCAACAGTATGAACAAGCGTGTCTATGCGCAATTACAGGAGTTATTTCATGAAACCCCATGAAATCGAGCGCCATCAGGCACTGCCTCATCAGGCTGAGATTGTTTTACAACTCGCCCCTTCTCTGTTTTGGTTCAGCGGGCATTTTAGCGTACAGCCACTGCTGCCGGGCGTTGCACAGCTAAACTGGGCGATGGATTACGCCACCACGCTGCTGGTCCCTGGCTGGCGTTTCCACAGTATTCAAAACGTGAAGTTCCAGTCACCACTATTGCCAGAGGCCACCGTCACCCTGAGTCTGAGCTGGCAGGAAGCGCGTCAGATGCTCACTTTTAGCTACCAGCGCCACGACGGTGACGTGCGCCATACCGCCAGCAGCGGGAAGATTCGGTTATGCCGTTGACCTTTTCCCCATGCGTGTTGATCCCCTGCTACAACCACGGCGCGATGATGTCGGACGTGTTGGATCGTCTTCGGCCGTTCAATCTCCCCTGCATTGTGGTGGACGATGGCAGCGACGAGACTACACGAGATGAACTGGCACGCCTGGCGGCAGAATACAGCAATTTGACGTTAATTCGCCTGCCCATCAACGCAGGCAAAGGCGCGGCGGTTATTCGCGGAATGCAGACGGCAGCAGATGCCGGGTTCAGTCATGCAGTGCAGGTCGATGCCGACGGGCAACATGCCATTGAAGATATTCCCAGGCTGCTTGCATTGGCAAAAGAACATCCGACAGCACTGATTTCCGGACAACCGATTTACGATGATTCGGTTCCTCGCTCGCGCCTGTACGGTCGTTGGGTAACCCATATCTGGGTGTGGATAGAAACGCTCTCGTTGCAGCTCAAAGACAGTATGTGCGGCTTCCGGGTGTATCCGGTGGCTCCCACGCTGCAACTGGCACAGCGTGTAACGCTTGGCAAACGGATGGATTTTGATACTGAAGTGATGGTGCGCCTCTACTGGCAAGGCAACACCAGCTATTTTATCCCCACGCGAGTCACCTATCCGCAGGACGGGCTATCCCATTTCGACGCGCTTAAAGACAATCTGCACATTTCATTGATGCACACTCGCCTGTTCTTTGGCATGTTGCCGCGCATCCCCTCCCTGCTGTGTCGTCGTTCATCGACTCACTGGGCGCAGCAGCAGGAAGTCAAAGGGTTGTGGGGAATGCGTCTGATGCTGCTGGTCTGGCGTGTACTGGGCCGCAAAGCCTTCTCCCTGCTGCTGTATCCGGTCGTCGGCGTATACTGGCTCAGCGCTTCAACTGCCCGAAAAGCCTCTCAACGCTGGATTAGCCGCGTAAGAGCGCAACTGATCACACGCCGGATGCCAGTACCGCCAAACCTGACCAGTTATCAGCATTTCCTGCGTTTTGGCGGCGCGATGCTGGATAAGATTGCCAGTTGGCGCGGTGAACTGCACTTCGGTCGCGATGTGATTTTTGCACCAGGCGCAGAAAAAACGCTAAATGTCAGCGATCCTCGGGGAAAACTGCTGCTGGCTTCACATCTTGGCGATGTCGAAGCCTGTCGGGCACTGGCCCAGCTACAGGGCAGTAAAACAATCAATGCGCTGGTATTTAGCGATAACGCCCAACGCTTTAAACAGATCATGCAAGAGATGGCGCCGCAGGCTGGATTAAATCTGCTCCCGGTGAACAGTATTGGTCCAGATACTGCCATTCTGCTCAAAGAGAAACTGGAGCGCGGTGAATGGGTAGCCATCGTAGGCGATCGCATCGCAGTCAATCCCCAACGCGGCGGCGAGTGGCGTGTGTGCTGGAGCCGCTTTATGGGGCAAAACGCGCCATTCCCTCAGGGCCCGTTTATTCTTGCGTCTATTTTACGCTGCCCTGTAGATCTGATTTTTGCCCTGCGCCAGCAGGAGAAACTCCACATCTACTGCGAACCGTTTGCCGACCCGCTGCTCTTACCGCGCGCCACACGACAACAGGCATTACAGAATACTGTCGATCGATACGCCGAACGCCTTGAGCACTATGCGCTTCAGTCGCCCCTCGACTGGTTTAACTTTTTCGATTTCTGGCAACTGCCGGACACCAATGACAAGGAGTAAAGGGTGCTTAACGATCCCCGTTTTACGGCTGAAGTCGAGCTAACTATTCCGTTTCACGACGTCGATATGATGGGCGTAGCGTGGCATGGTAACTACTTCCGTTACTTCGAGATTGCCCGTGAGGCACTGCTGAACCAATTCGATTATGGCTATCGGCAGATGAAAGAATCTGGCTATCTGTGGCCCGTGGTCGACACTCGGGTGAAGTATCGCAATGCGCTGACTTTCGAGCAGCGTATCCGTGTACGCGCCCAAATTAAAGAGTACGAAAATCGCCTGCGAATCGGCTACGAAATTTTTGATGCCGAAACAGGTAAACGTGCTACAACAGGCTACACCATCCAGGTCGCCGTCGACGAAAAAAGCCGTGAACTGTGCTTTGTCAGCCCGGATATTCTGTTTGAACGGATGGGAGTGACACCATGAAATTATGGCCATTGCTCGTGCTGCTCGTCAGCCCTTTCGTCAGTGCCCTGACGCTCGACTCCCTACAACAGCGTTTTACCGAACAACCGGTGGTTCGCGCCCACTTCGATCAAACCCGGACGATAAAGGATCTACCACAACCGCTGCGATCTCAGGGCAAGATGTTGATCGCCCGCGACAAGGGGTTGCTGTGGGATCAAACGTCCCCGTTCCCGATGCAGCTGCTGCTGGATGACAAGCGGATGGTTCAGGCAATTAACGGTCAACCACCGCAGACCGTTACCGCTGAGAATAACCCGCAAATGTTCCAGTTTAATCATCTGCTGCGGGCGTTATTCCAGGCGGATCGTAAAGTGCTGGAACAAAACTTCCGCGTGGAGTTCGCAGACTTAGGAGAAGGTAGCTGGACGCTACGCCTGACGCCAATCACCACACCGCTGGATAAGATTTTTGCGACGATTGATTTAGCAGGAAAGACCTACCTGGAGAGCATTCAGCTCAATGATAAACAGGGCGATCGCACCGATATCGCGCTTTCCCAACACCAACTAACGCCAGCGCAACTGACCGATGACGAACGCCAACGCTTTGCCGCCCAGTAAACGTCCCGCGCTGTTATGGGGAGTCATCTGCCTGCTTCTGCTGGGCATCTTTCTGACGCTGCTACCTCAGGCCCGCCTTAACAGCAGCGTGCTGGCCATGTTGCCAAAGCAGACGCTGGGCGCTATACCTCCAGGTCTGAACGAGGGATTTATGCAGCGCCTTGACCGTCAGGTGGTCTGGCTGGTGAGTCCCGGTAAGCAACCGAACCCAGCGATAGCCCGGGACTGGCTGGTTTTACTGCAAAAATCGCACGCGCTAGCCCAGGTAAAAGGTCCAATGGATGCCGACAGCCAGCAGGCCTGGGGGGTATTCTTCTGGCAACATCGTAACGGCCTGATAGATAACGAGACCCGCGCCCGGCTGCAAAACGGCGGCGAAGCGCAGGGCCAGTGGATCCTGTCCCAACTTTACTCCGCATTCTCCGGCGTCAGTGGCAAAGAGCTACAAAACGATCCCTTCATGCTGATGCGTGGCTCGCAGCTGGCCATGGTCAAAACTGGGCAGCGTCTGCGCCTGATGGACGGCTGGTTGGTCACCCAGGATGAACAAGGCAACTATTGGTATCTGTTACATGGCGAACTGACCGGTTCATCGTTTGATATGCAACAGACGCACCAATTGGTCACCACGTTGAATACGCTGGAAGGTGAGCTCAAAGCCCACTATCCACAGGCTCAACTGCTGTCTCGCGGGACGCTGTTCTATAGCGATTACGCCAGCCAGCAGGCGAAAAAAGATATCTCTACTCTCGGCATAGCCACTGTGCTCGGGGTGATCCTGCTCATCGTGGCTGTATTTCGTTCGCTGCGTCCGCTGCTGCTGTGCCTGATTTCGATTGGCATTGGTGCGCTGGCGGGGACCGTCGTCACGCTGATGATTTTTGGCGAGCTCCATCTGATGACGCTGGTGATGAGCATGAGCATCATCGGTATTTCCGCCGACTATACGCTCTACTATTTGACCGAACGAATGGTGCACGGTGCGGAAACATCGCCATGGCAAAGCCTTGCCAAAGTGCGCAATGCCCTGCTCCTGGCGCTACTCACCACCGTAGCGGCTTATCTGATTATGATGCTGGCCCCCTTCCCCGGTATTCGCCAGATGGCGGTATTCGCGGCGGTAGGTCTGAGTGCCTCCTGCCTGACGGTCATTTTCTGGCACCCGTGGTTGTGTCGTCGGTTGCCGGTACGCCCGGTGCCGGCAATGGTACTCATGCTACGCTGGCTTGCTGCATGGCGACGCAATAAAAAACTCTCCGTTGGCCTGCCGCTGGCACTGGCGTTGTTCTCGCTGGCAGGAATAGCGACGCTGCGCGTAGATGATGATATCTCCCAGTTACAGGCGTTGCCGCAGGAAATTCTCGCTCAGGAAAAAGCGATTACCGCCCTGACCGGGCAAAGCGTCGACCAGAAGTGGTTTGTGGTGTACGGCAAATCCGCTCAGCAAACGCTGGAGCGGCTGGAAACCTTTACCCCCGCGCTGGAACAGGCAAAAAAAGACGGGTTACTCAGCGGATATCGCACTATTCCGCTCAATTCACTCGCCCGGCAACACCAGGATCTCTCTCTGCTAAAAGATGCTTCTCCCGCCATCACGAAAGCCCTAAACAACGCCGGGCTGGCAACGGTGAACCCCGATCTTAGCGCCATGCCGGTAACCGTCGAAGCCTGGCTTGCCAGCCCAGCCAGTGAAGGCTGGCGCTTGCTATGGCTGTCTCTGGCTGATGGCGAAAGCAGCGTATTGGTTCCCGTTGAAGGGGTGAAACAAAGTGATGCTTTAAATACGCTCAGCGCGAAATATTCCGGCGTGGCGTGGGTGGATCGCAAGAGCAGCTTTGACAACCTGTTTGCCCTTTATCGCCATATTCTGACCGGCCTGCTGTGCATTGCGCTGGCGGTGATTGCCTGTGGCGCCATCATTCGGCTTGGCTGGCGTAAGGGCTTAATTAGCCTGGTGCCCTCAGTGCTGTCTTTAGGTTGTGGTCTGGCAGTACTGGCCCTGAGCGGTCATGCGCTCAACTTGTTCTCGCTGCTGGCACTGGTGCTGGTACTGGGAATTGGCATTAACTACACGCTGTTTTTCAGTAATCCACGCGGTACGCCACTGACGTCGCTGTTGGCTATCACGCTGGCGATGATGACCACGCTCCTGACGCTCGGCATGCTGGTCTTTAGTGCCACTCAGGCAATCAGCAGTTTTGGCATTGTGCTAGTAAGCGGTATTTTCACCGCATTTTTGCTGTCACCGCTGGCGATGCCAACGAAAAGAGAGAAGAAAAAACGATGAGTAAACCGATATTTCGTTGGTTGAGTGGGCTTTTGCAGAATGGCGGCATTGCCTTATCCGATCTACGTCAGCACACCATTTGTAGACCGGATAAGCGCAGCGCCATCCGACGGGGCCTGCTCGTCGCCACGTTGCTGCTGGCAGGTTGCAGCCACTCACAGCCGGAACAGAAAGGCCGCCCGCAAGCCTGGTTAGAGCCGGGTATTCGTGTAACGCTACCTGCTCCGGGGATTTCTCCCGCGGTGAATTCGCAACAACTACTAACCGGTAGTTTTAACGGCAAAACTCAGTCACTGTTGGTCATGCTCAATGCTGATGACAAGAAAATCACACTTGCCGGGCTGTCATCAGTCGGCATTCGCCTGTTCCTCGTGACTTACGATGAAAAAGGACTGCACACCGAGCAATCGATCATCGTTCCACAATTGCCGCCAGCCAGCCAGGTGCTGGCTGACGTGATGCTTAGCCATTGGCCGATTAGCACCTGGCAACCGCAATTACCCACAGGCTGGACGCTCGTCGATACGGGTGATAAGCGTGAGCTGCGCAATGCACGCGGCAAAGTGGTCACGGAAATCACGTATCTGAATCGAAGAGGAAAACGCGAACCGATCAGCATTGAGCAGCACGTTTTTAAATACCACATCACCATTCAATATCTGGGTGACTGAGATGATCTACATTTCTGCCGTTGGCATAATTAACGCGTTGGGCAATAACACTGATGAAATCGCAGCCAACCTCACTCGTGGCATAGCGCCGGGAATGCGCCCGCGCACGGGTTGGCTGCAAGGACACCCATCCGCCGTGTTAGCAGGCGTTGACGGTGAGTTACCCGCTATTCCTCAGCACTTTAGCGCTCATCGTTCGCGCAACAACCAGCTATTGCTGGCAGCACTGATGCAAATCCAGCCGCAGGTGGACGACGCTATCGCCCGATTTGGTCGCGATCGTATTGCTGTTGTTCTCGGCACCAGCACCTCCGGCCTGGATGAGGGTGACGTTCACGTTGATTTGATGCTCAACGGCAAAGAGAGCACTGACTGGCGCTATCCGCAACAGGAACTGGGCGATCCGTCGCGTTTTCTTAGCCACTGGCTGGCGCTGGATGGCCCGGCCTTTACGCTCTCAACCGCCTGCTCGTCCAGTGCAAGGGCTATCATGAGCGGACGTCGTTTGATCGAATCTGGTCTGGTCGATATCGCCATTGTCGGCGGTGCGGATACGCTAAGCCGAATGCCAATCAACGGATTCCACAGTCTGGAATCACTCTCCCCAACACTGTGTCAGCCGTTTGGCCGCGACCGTTGTGGGATCACCATTGGCGAAGGCGCCGCCTTGATGGTATTAACCCGCGAGCCACAGCCTATCGCGCTCCTTGGCGTCGGCGAATCCAGCGACGCGTACCATATTTCGGCTCCCCATCCACAGGGGGAAGGTGCCATTCGCGCCATCGACCAGGCGCTTAACGACGCAGGAATGACGCCGGAACATGTGGGCTATATCAATCTGCACGGTACCGCCACACCGCTAAACGATCAGATTGAGTCCAACGTCGTGAGCGCGCTATTTGGCGAAACGGTCCCGTGCAGTTCAACCAAACACCTGACCGGGCACACACTGGGCGCCGCGGGGATCACCGAAGCAGCTATCGGTGTGTTGATTCTGCAACGCGACCTGCCGCTACCACCGCAGGATTTTAGCCAGTCACCACGCGATGAAACATTGCCAGCCTGCGGCATCATTGAACAGCCGCAGTCACTGACTCGCCCGGTTATCTTGTCAAATTCGTTTGCCTTCGGCGGTAATAATGCCAGCATCCTGCTCGGGAGAATCTCATGAGCCACTATTTATCACCGGGCGACTATTTGCCGCATGATGCGCCAATGCTGCTCCTTGAAGAGGTCGTCAGTGTGGCGGACGAAACCGCCATCTGCCACGTGACGGTATCAGCAAACAGCGTACTGGCCCCTTTCCTCGACCCCGATGGCAATCTACCTGGCTGGTTCGCACTGGAACTGATGGCGCAGACCATTGGCGTCTGGTCTGGCTGGCACCGCCAGCAACAAGGTCAGGCGAGTATTACGTTAGGCATGGTACTGGGCGCACGTGACTTAGTCTGTGCCACAGGTGTTCTGCCTGCCGGGAAGAAGCTGAGCATCCATGTCAAATTGCTGATGCAGGATGCACGATTCGGTAGCTTTGAATGTGCCATCCAGGCAGACAACGAGACGCTGGCAACCGGTCGCGTCAACACCTTCCAGCCGACATCAGAAGAAATTAACACGCTATTTCAACAAGGAGCGTCCACATGAGCCGTTCAGTTTTAGTTACGGGTGCCAGCAAAGGTATCGGTCGCGCCATCGCCAGACAACTGGCCGCGGACGGTTTTGTGGTCGGCGTACACTATCATCGCGATGTGCAAGGAGCACAAGAAACGCTGGATGCTATCCTCGCCGCTGGCGGCGCAGGGCGCCTGTTGACATTTGATGTTGCCAATCGCGAGCAGTGCCGTGAAATACTGTCGCAAGATATTGAGGCAAACGGCGCATGGTACGGCATTGTTAGCAACGCTGGGGTCACTCGTGATGCCGCTTTCCCTGCGCTCAGTGATAACGACTGGGATGCGGTGATCCATACCAACCTCGACAGCTTTTACAACGTCATTCATCCGTGCATTATGCCGATGATCAGCGCACGCAAGGGGGGCCGTATCATCACACTGTCTTCGGTTTCGGGCGTGATGGGCAACCGTGGTCAGGTCAATTACAGTGCTGCAAAAGCCGGAATTATTGGTGCCACTAAAGCGCTGGCCATCGAACTGGCAAAACGCAAAATTACCGTAAACTGCATTGCACCGGGACTCATTGATACCGGGATGATCGAGATGGAAGAAGCCGCATTGAAAGAGGCGATGTCGATGATCCCCATGAAACGGATAGGTCAGGCTGAAGAAGTGGCCGGGCTTGCCAGTTATTTAATGTCGGATGTGGCGGGCTATGTAACTCGCCAGGTGATTTCCATCAATGGAGGGATGTTATGACACGTCGTGTCGTGATTACAGGCATGGGCGGCGTCACCGCCTTTGGGGAAAACTGGCAGGCTGTCTCCGCCAGGTTATTGGCATATGAAAATGCGGTACGCAAAATGCCGGAGTGGCAGGTTTATGACGGACTGCACACACTGCTGGGTGCGCCGATCGACGACTTCACTCTACCGGAACACTATACCCGCAAGCGAATTCGCGCCATGGGTCGCGTATCGCTGATGTCCACCCGCGCAACAGAGCTGGCGCTTGAGCAGGCCGGGCTGATTGGCGATCGGGTACTGACTAACGGTGAAACCGGGATCGCTTATGGTTCATCAACCGGTAGTACCGGTCCAGTGAGCGAGTTCGCGACCATGCTGACCGAGAAGCATACTAATAACATCACCGGCACGACCTACGTGCAAATGATGCCGCACACCACTGCCGTTAACACTGGATTATTTTTTGGTCTTCGGGGGCGAGTCATTCCGACATCCAGCGCCTGCACATCCGGTAGCCAGGCAATTGGTTACGCATGGGAAGCCATTCGGCACGGTTATCAAACAGTGATGGTCGCCGGCGGTGCAGAAGAACTGTGCCCTTCCGAAGCCGCCGTGTTTGATACACTGTTCGCTACTAGCCAGCGCAACGACGAGCCGAAAACCACCCCCTCCCCGTTCGATGAAAAACGCGATGGTCTGGTCATCGGAGAAGGCGCAGGTACGCTGGTGCCGGAAGAGCTGGAACACGCTAAAGCGCGCGGAGCAACGATTTATGGTGAAATCGTTAGCTTTGCCACTAACTGCGATGCTGCCCATATCACCCAGCCACAGCGCGAAACAATGCAGATTTGCATGGAAAAATCGCTAAATATGGCCGGTATTAGCGCCCGCGATATCGGATATATTTCAGCTCACGGTACCGCAACCGATCGCGGTGATATTGCAGAAAGTCAGGCAACTGCTGCAATTTATGGTGATAATGTGCCGCTATCCTCGCTTAAAAGCTATTTTGGACATACCCTTGGCGCTTGTGGCGCACTAGAGGCCTGGATGAGTCTGCAAATGATGCGAGAAGGCTGGTTTGCGCCTACGCTAAATTTGAGTCAGCCAGATGCTAATTGTGGAGCGCTGGATTACATTATGGGTAAAGCCCGCAAGATTGATTGCGAATTTTTGCAGAGCAATAACTTTGCGTTTGGCGGCATAAATACTTCTATCATCATTAAACGTTGGCCCTGATATGTACCGGATCGTTCTTGGGAAAGTTTCTGTTTTAAGCGCTGGCACACTGCCTGCCGCACTGCGTGAGCAGGCCCCGCAAGGCGCTCGTCGTGCGCGCTGGCTGGCAGGTCGCGTACTGCTTTCCCATACTCTTTCGCCATTACCGGACATCATCTACAGCGAGCAAGGAAAACCGGCCTTTTCCGCCGACACACCGCTGTGGTTCAATCTCAGCCACAGCGGTGATGATATTGCCCTGCTGCTCAGCGACGAAGGGGAAGTCGGCTGTGATATTGAAGTCGTTCGCCCGCGCGATAACTGGCAGACGCTGGCAAATACGGTGTTCAGTCTCAGGGAACATGCCGAAGTTGAGGCCGAACACCCGGAGCAACAGCTGGCGGCGTTCTGGCGCATCTGGACGCGTAAAGAAGCTATCGTGAAACAGCGTGGCGGCAGCGCCTGGCAAATTGTCAGCGTCGACAGCACCGCGCTAACCTCCTCACTCTCAGTCAGCCAGTGCCAGCTCGATACCCTGAGCCTGGCGGTGTGTACCCCCACGCCGTTTACTCTGACCGCCGACGCCGTGCAGCGTCTGGAAGCCTTAGCGTAAATTTTCCGGGAAGTTTTCCGGCAATTCACTCGCCGCACAGGCAATAACGCTGTCATTATTCGCCCCACAGTCACGCACGAAGGTGATGGTCGCAAACTCGTCAATCACCTCAGTTGGATATGCCGGACCCGCATCGCGATATGACATCATCAGCGGAATATGGTCATTCTGGAAACAGACCGTTTTTTGCGGATTGTTAATCACCCAGCGTGGGAAAAAGATGGTGCCGTGAAAGAGTTTGTCGCCCAGATTTACGATCAGGCTGACGTCGGTCCCGGTCGGTTCGGTCCATGAAATTTTATAAACACTCTCGCCAACCCGCACAATGTACGCCCGCTGATCTTTCACCCAACGATTCCCCACAATGCCGCTGTGAATACGGTAATCCAGAGTGGTGTCGTTTTTCACGTAGATCTCGTAATTCCAGCCATTATCGTAGGTATAGACCAGATGTTTGCCGACAAAGCCGCTCAAATCATGTTTATCAAAAGTGCTCATATTCGTTCTCCTCTTACTTGATGCGAGGATCTTACCGCTTCAAAAATTGGATGAATAACGCTATGTTTACATCATATTCATTCAATTTTTAGATGAGTTATGCACAAGACAACGCTGGAGCAATGGGCCCTACTGGAGAAAGTGGTGGAGCTGGGCAGCTTTGCTAAAGCTGCGGAAGAGACCAACCGTAGCCAGTCTTCGGTGAGCTATAATCTGGCGATACTGCAGGAGCGGCTTGGCGTGACGCTGCTGACGCCGGAAGGTCGCAGGGCGGTATTAACCCCTGCGGGGGAGCTACTGCTGGGCCAGGTCAAACCGTTACTGAAGGCCTTTTTATGGGTGGAAACCCGGGCAGCAACGTTGCAAAACGGCACGCGAACGCGGCTGGATTTCATGGTAGATAGCATCTTCCCACGCAAACGCCTGTTCGCGATCCTCAAGCAGTTTCAGCAGGCGTGGCCGCAGACGCAGGTACGTTTGACCGAAGTGCTGGAGAATGCTGACGATCGACTGGCAGCGCATGCCGATGCGGACGTGATGGTCCTGACCCGACGCCAGGATATCACCGGCCGCGGCGAATGGCTGATGAATATTGACTTCGTGGCCGTTGCCCACCGCGATCACCCGCTCTGCATGCTGGATGCGCCGCTGGATGAAGACGCGTTACGCGCGTGGCCGCTGATTCGCATTGCCGATCGCGACAACCCGCAGCAAGCGGTGCGCGATGCCTGGACCTTCTCGACCATTGATGCCGCGATTGAGGCGGTGATGCATCAGGTCGGTTATGGCTGGTTGCCTGAGGAGCGAATTCAGCAGCAGCTTGAGCAGGGGCTATTACGACTGCTGCCGTTAAGCCATGGCGCTCGCCGTGCCACCCCGCTGCATCTGATCGTCAAAGACACGCTCGCGCCGCTGGATGAACAGGTAACAACCCTGCTGCGTTTATTGCGAGAACATTAACCTTTTCCCCGGATGCCGGACGTGTGTTACAAAATACGCTATTCCCCTTACTCCCTGTGCGCCCACGCGCCACATGAAAGGTTAATTGCAGATGCAACGAGTCACCATTACCCTCGATGACGATTTACTGGAAACGCTCGACAGCCTGAGCCAGCGCCGTGGCTATAACAACCGTTCCGAAGCGATCCGCGATATTCTGCGCGGCGCACTGGCGCAGGAAACCACCCAGGAGCACGGCACTCAGGGATTCGCAGTGCTCTCGTATGTTTATGAGCATGAGAAGCGTGACCTGGCGAGCCGTATAGTTTCCACCCAACATCACCACCACGATTTATCAGTCGCCACGCTGCACGTGCACATCAACCATGACGACTGTCTGGAAATCGCTGTGCTAAAAGGTGACATGGGCGATGTGCAGCATTTTGCCGATGACGTGATTTCCCAGCGCGGCGTGCGCCACGGTCATCTGCAGTGCCTGCCGAAAGAAGAGTAATTGCTTGTTTTGTTGCCCGGCCTACATTCGTTCCCGTTTGTAGGCCGGGTAAGGCGCAGCCGCCTTCCGGCAATAATATTTACGCCATCGTGCCAATCGTCTTTCTGAAACGCAGCAGCGCTATCACGAAGAACGTACTGCCAATCGCCAGCAGCGTCAGGAACTGCGGCCAGACAATATTAAATCCTGCGCCGCGGTAAAGAATCGCCTGCGCAAGGCTAACAAAATGGGTAGTCGGCATCGTCAGCATAATGTCCTGCACCGCCTGCGGCATGCTTTCACGCGGTGTAGAGCCGCCGGAGAGCATCTGTAACGGCAGCAGTACCAGAATCATCAGCAGCCCCAGTTGTGGCATGGAGCGCGCCAGCGTGCCCATAAAAATGCCGATTGACGTGGTGGCGAACAGGCTCAGCGCCACTCCCAGCATAAACAGCGGTATCGAGCCTTCAATCGGTACGCCAAGCACACCTTTTACCATCAGCATCAGCGACAGACCGGAAACCACCAGCACCACCAGCCCCATCGACCAGATTTTTGCCATCATGATTTCAAACGGCGTCACCGGCATCACCAGCAGGTGCTCAATGGTCCCGTGCTCACGCTCGCGAATCAGCGCCGACCCGGTAAGCACAATCGCCAGCATGGTGATGTTGTTGATAATCGCCATCACCGCGCCAAAGCGGGCGGGTTCCAGATTAGGGTTAAAGCGCATACGCATTTCCAACGCCACCGGCAGCTCGCTGTTATCGCGGTAACGCGACACAAAGCTGTTCACCTCGCCACTGATGATATTCTGGATATAGCTGTTGCCGGTAAAGGCCTGGCTCATCCGCGTGGCATCGACGTTAACCTGAATATCCGGCTGCCGCCCGGCCAGTACATCGCGCTGAAAATCAGGCGGAATGTTCACAGCGAAGGTATAGCGCCCGGCATCCAGCCCGGCATCCATCTCATCGGCAGTAATCATCTCCGGCGGTAAAAACCACGGACGATAAAAACTGTTCACAATGCGATTCGACAACTGCGACTGGTCCATATCGGCAATGGCAATCGGCGCCAGGTGCAGCGACCCTGGCAGAACGGTCGCAGAAGAGTAAACCGAGACCGTGAAGGCGAAGACGATCAGCGTCAGCATCGCTTTGTCACCCAGCAGGCTGCGTAACTCTTTGATGCCGAGGTTATAAATATTCCGTAATCGGCGCATCACCCCTCCTGTTTTTTCAGCAGTAATACGCTCAGACCAATGACCACTGGAATGGCTACCGCCAGCGGAATAAACAGCGGCCAGAGATCGGTCAGATCCAGCGCTTTAGAGAACGTCCCGCGCGCGATGGTCAGAAAATGGCTGGTCGGGTAAATTTCGCCAATCCACCGTCCCGGCCCTTCCAGCGAGGCGACCGGGTCGATCATCCCGGAAAACTGCGTCGCCGGGATCAGCGTAATAATCGCCGTACCAAAAATGGCGGCGATCTGACTTTTCATAAACGTGGAAATTAACAATCCCAGCCCGGTGGCAATGGTGACGTACAGCAGCGCGGCCAGCGTCAGGGTCACAAAACTCCCCTTATGCGGGACGCCGAATACAAACACCGACAGCGCGCACAGCAGCAGGAAGTTCAGCATGCCCAGCACGATGTAAGGCAACTGTTTGCCGAGTAAAAACTCGCTGCGGGTAGTGGGCGTCACGTACAGGTTGATTATCGACCCCAGCTCTTTCTCACGCACCACGCTCAGAGCGCTGAGCATGGAGGGGATCATCATCAACAGCAGCGGGATCACCGCCGGAACAATCGCTGGCAGGCTTTTCACATCCGGGTTGTAACGATAGCGAGTTTCAATGGTCATCAATCCGTTTTGCCCGCTGGTATTTGGCTGACGCGCCATCACATCCTGCAGCCAGGTCTGGTGCATCGCCTGCACGTAGCCTCTGACCGTTTCCGCACGGCTCGGCATTGCGCCATCGACCCAGACGCCAATCTTCACCGGCATTCCACGCGCGATATCGCGGCCAAAATTGGGCGGGATCTCTATGGCTACCGCGACTTCGCCCGAGCGCATCCGTTTGTCCAGCTCGTCATAACTGGTGAGCGGCGGCTGCTCGATAAAATAGCGCGATCCCGCCAGATTCAGCGTCCACGCCTGGCTGCTGACTGTCTGGTCACGATCGAGCACCGAAAAACGCAGGTTTTCCACATCCATGCTGATGCCGTAGCCCATGATCAGCATCAGGATCACCGTGCCCATCAGCGCCAGCGTTGAACGTACCGGGTCACGTCGCAGCTCCAGCGCTTCGCGGCGGCTGTAGCTGAACAAGCGCCGCAGGCTAAATCCCTGGTGCGGCGGTTGACTGTTTTCATGCACTGCCGGGACATTGGCTGGCGGTAACTGAGCCTCCGGCGCCGGACCTGCCGCTTCCTGTAACCAGGAGATAAACGCTTCTTCCAGACTGGCGGCACCACGCTGTTTCACCAGCTCCTGCGGCGTACCGCTGGCCAGGACTTTTCCGGCGTGCATCAGCGACATGCGGTCGCAGCGCTCCGCCTCGTTCATAAAATGGGTGGAGATAAAAATGGTCACTTTATCCTGACGCGACAGATCGACCATCAGTTGCCAGAACATGTCTCTCGCCACCGGATCGACCCCGGAGGTTGGTTCATCGAGAATGAGCATCTCCGGGCGATGGATCACCGCCACCGCCAGCGACAGGCGTTGACGGATCCCCAACGGCAGCGCGCCGGGCAACGCGTCTTCGACATCGGTCAGCGAAAAGCGCTCACTCATCTCTTGTACCCGCCCCGGGATTTCTGCTTCGGGGATATGGAACAACCGCGCGTGTAGCTCGAGGTTTTGCCGTACGGTCAGCTCGCTGTAGAGCGAAAACGCCTGCGACATATAGCCTACCCGGCGACGGGTATCGATATTCTTCGGGTCAACCGCTTGCCCAAACAGCCACGCCTCACCTTCACTTGCGGGTAGCAGCCCGGTGAGCATTTTCATGGTAGTGGATTTACCGCAGCCGTTGGAGCCGAGAAAACCGAAGATTTCCCCGCGCGGAATACGAAAGTTAACGTGGTCAACGGCCACGAACTTGCCGAAGCGCATGGTCAGATCTTTCGCCTCGATGGCAATATCTTCCTGCTCAGCGTGATACGGCGGGATCACCACTGGCTTATGCGCCTGGCGCTGAGCTTCGGGTAACAGCGCGATAAACGCCTGCTCCAGCGTGTCGGAGTTGGTTTTTTCGCGTAGCTGCTGCGCGCTCCCGGTGGCCAGCACCTCCCCGGCGTTCATCGCCACCAGCCAGTCAAAGCGCTCGGCTTCTTCCATGTAGGCGGTCGCAACCAGCACGCTCATGTTGGTCTGCCGTTGGCGAATGCTGTTAATCAGATCCCAGAACTGGGCGCGGGACAGCGGGTCTACCCCGGTGGTAGGTTCATCGAGAATTAACAGTTCCGGGTCATGGATCAACGCGCAGCACAGCCCCAGCTTTTGCTTCATCCCACCCGAGAGTTTCCCGGCCGGACGATCGCGAAACGGCGCCAGTCCGGTGCTGTTCAGCAGCTCGGTAATCCGCGCTTCGCGCTCCGCTTTGTCATGGCCAAACAGCCGGGCAAAGAAATCGACGTTCTCATACACCGACAGCGTGTGGTACAGGTTTTTCCCCAACCCCTGCGGCATCCAGGCAATGCGCGGGCAGACATCCCGGCGATGTTTCGGGTCGCGCATATCGCCGCCCAGCACCATCACGTTACCGTGTTCAATGACTCGCGCGCCGGAGATGAGCGACAGCAGGCTTGATTTTCCGACGCCATCCGGGCCAATCAGCCCCACCATACAGCGGGCGGGGATATCCAGCGTGATATTGTTCAGCGCTACCGTTTTCCCGTAATGCTGACTCACGCCGTCAAGGTGCGCCACGGGAGGAACAGGAACCAGCGCCAGATGCGTCATTGCGGCAACCTCACCATCAGGTCGTCAGGCCAGGCTCGATTTTCATCGATACGCACCCACGCCATGCCCGGCAGACCGGTTTTCACGTACTCGAGATGCTGCTGCAACAGCTCTGGCGGGATACGCGCTTTAACGCGGAACATCAGCTTCAGCCGCTCATCGCTGGTTTCGACCGTTTTCGGTGTGAACTGCGCGACGCTTGCCACAAAGCTGATGGTCGCCGGAACACGCAGATCCGGTGCGGCATCCAGCACCAGGCGCGCTTCGCCGCCAATCTTCAGTAAGCCAGCCTGTTCGGTAGGCAAGAAGAACGTCATGTAGACATCGCTGAGATCGACCATATTCAGGACGCGCCCACCCGCAGAAAGCACCTCACCCGGCTCAGCAACGCGGTACTGCACGCGACCATCGCGCGGGGCTTTCAGCTCGCTGTCATCAATATCAGCCGCAATACGACGTTCGGTGGCCTGCGCGGCTTCTACGCGGGTTTGCGCCTGAATGATGCTGGTGCGAGCGGCTTCAATTGCGGCTTTTGCCGCTGAGACCTGCGCCTTTGCGGATTCCAGCGCCGCACGTGCGCTTTCTGCCGCGGCCCGATCGTCATCCAGTTGTTGCTCAGACACGGCCCCACGCTGGGATAGCGAACGGGAACGCACGTGGCGTTTAGAAACCGACTGCAGCTCCGCCTCGCGCTGTTTTACTACCGACTGCGCGGCGCGCATTTCACTTTGCCGCTGTTCCAGCAGCGCTCGCGCCGCCGCCACCGCGCTTTCGGCCTCTTTGATTTGCGCGATCGCTTCCAGCCGCTGCTCCTGCAGCACGCGAGTATCCATTTTCGCCAACACCTCGCCCTGACGAACGAACTGCCCTTCCGACACAAGGATCGTGTCAATTCGCCCGGCAATCTTGGTAGCAATATCCACTTCGGTGGCTTCAATTCTGCCGTTGCTGGCTGCGAACCCCTCCGGTATTCCGGCAGGACGGAGCATCCACCATGCTATCGCGGCCACCACGACCAGGATGCCCGCCCCCCACCACATCACATGACGCTTAAACTTATCCATATTCGACCCGCCGTAATCCCTGTTATCAAACGATGCGTGTCACAAAGCCCACTGAACAGCTATTCAGCGGGAGATTCCATCCGGGATGAGAAGGAATAAGAAACCATGGCCAGAGAGCGGGCAGGCGCTAAGGCAACCTGCGCCGCGCAGGAAGTGAATGACGAAAATGCTGTGAAATCGGGTAGTAATGTTGTCATCATCAGCGTTCCTGGCCGGAAATGAAACACGCATACTCATAACTGCTATCTATTGAATACTAACACCTGGATTCAATATGTCTATTCGGTTGTAGTTTCCACTTCAGCCCTATCGCGCTCTGGCACAGGGAATATTTCGTATATCAACGATTGATAAACATTCACAACTATAAACATAATCAATAATTAGACATCGCTATAATAGTGGCTCATTTACCGATCTCGTTATGGCGAGGCTCCTGTACAAATACAAGTTACCGCCCTGCTGGTATCGAGAGAGGCCACTCAGGGAAATACAGGCATCCATCGAATCAAGGTGTTGCCAAGGTAACTTCTGACGATTTCACCATCGGGCAGATACGTTGTTCAGTGCTAAAACCAGGACGTAGGGATCCGCCTGCGCTAACCCTGTCTTGTTCGCCCCTATGAGAGATTTTTATAGGGAATTACACCATGTCATCTATGCCACTCTGCGCCGCCCATCATCCTATGCCGGATTTCAATGGCGATGCTATCGCGCAATATATGCGCACCGATTTTATTACCCTGCCGGATCATCTCAGCGTGAACGGCGCTCGTGAATACTTTGTCTCCCAGCTCACAACGGATGATATTCCAGGCCAGGTCTTTGTTGTGGCTGGAAAAGCGCTGCGCGGAGTGTTATCCATCAAGCGCTTATTGCAGGAAAAAGATACATCGTTGAGCATCAACCATCTTACGGACAGTTGTTTGTTTCATGTAAAGCCTGATGATGAACGGGCACAGGTCGTTGCCAAGTTAACCGAACGCGAACTCGATCTGGTGGCTGTCGTTGAGAAAGGTGAGCTGGTCGGTTGTCTGATGGAAAAAGAGATCGCTCATCTACAGGAAGATGATGTTACCGAAGATGTTCAGCTTCAGGGGGCAACGTTGCCGCTGGAAAAACCCTACCTGGAGATTAGCCCGTGGACATTGTGGAAAAAACGTTCTGTCTGGCTCCTGCTGCTTTTTGTCGCAGAAGCCTATACCAGCAGCGTTCTTCAACATTTTGAAGAGGCGCTGGAATCTGCTATTGCACTGGCCTTTTTTATTCCACTATTAATTGGTACTGGCGGCAACAGCGGTACGCAGATCACCTCAACGCTGGTACGTTCAATGGCGCTCGGAGAAGTACGGCTGCGCGATATGGGTCGGGTGATCCGCAAAGAAGTTTCAACTTCGCTGCTGATCGCCCTGACGCTGGGTCTGGCAGGCTGCTTGCGCGCGTGGATGATGGGTATCGGAGTGGAAATCACGCTAATCGTTAGCCTGACGCTGGTTTGCATTACGTTGTGGAGCGCCGTGGTGTCATCAGTGATCCCCATGGTGCTCAAGCGTATCGGCATTGATCCCGCCGTGGTTTCGGCCCCGTTTATCGCCACGCTTATCGACGGTACCGGGTTGATTATCTACTTTAAAATCGCCCAGTATTTTCTTGGTCTGAACTAATGATAACGCCCGGCAGCCCAGGTTGTCGGGCACCACGGTCAGGCAGGTGTTGTGTAGAGACATTAAAGTTGTATCCTTTAACCTGAAAAAGACTTTAAAGTTGTAAAGTTTTAAAAAAAACACATACAAAACATGATGCTAAGTGTGTATCACACGCTGTTCCAACATTATGCCTTGATGTTCTTGCAGGAACTGCAATTTACAGGAGGAAAAAGGTGTTTTTGTAGTTATCTGGCGTTACGTGACAGTGTTGGTCAGATACTTCCACCTCTTCAGAGTTAAAGTTTGATATATGGGAAAAAAAAACGCTCCCGGACGGGAGCGTAAGCCAGTGACTTCGGCGTCAAATGAGGGTCTAACAAGTGGAGCTGCGGGTTAATTCTGGGTGATCTGACTGCGATGCTTATCAGCCTGCTGCTGGTGAACAACGGAAGACTGACCATTATTCGCCTTCTCATGTACAGCTGCGGCCTTCTCATGCTCGCTCATTTCAGAAAATGACTTTGCTGTTTCGTTGGTAGCTCCGGGTTTAGCTTTCATCATTTTTTTATGCATTTCAGCCATGTCCTGGTGGGCAGCAGAATTGCTGTTTTGCATCATGTCATGGGACATTGCGGCCTGATCGTGACTGCTCATATCCATCATTGTCATGCTGTCTCCCTGAATTGCACTTTTTTCAGCAGATGACTGCATCTGGTGGGCAGGTGCCTGTGCATTATTTACCTGGTCATGCATGTTCATTGTCTCTGCAGCCATGGCAGATGAAGCGGCAGCCATAATGGCAACAAATGATACGAGAATCTTTTTCATGGTTGGGTCTCCGGTGTTTACATACCCAAACAATCAATGGCTTATAACAGAGAAAGCAGTTGATCTCAGGGCGGGTTAATCATCACTCCAGGAACCAGGTGATTGTGTTATCACGCTGCTCCTGATTTATGAATAATTATAAAAAACCGCCTCTGTTTATCGCGTGACTGAATGATGACAATTTTGTCACCTTCCAGGTTTCTCCTGAACAACGGGATTAATCCATTAACAGGCGCACTTTGAACACAATTTCACGCCCCTGCTGTTCTGCTGACAGCTCGCCGCCGTGAGCATGAATGATCGACCTTGTAATTGATAATCCCAGCCCCGCGCCTTCCGTGTTGTAGAACCTTGATGAGTCTGCGCGATAGAACCGGTCAAACAAACGTTCCAGATTAGCGGGAACCTGGCCGGACATCGTATTCGTAATCATCACGTTCACACAGCCACTGTCACGCTCAAGGTGTATCGCTGTACAGGTGTTATCGGGAGAATACTTGATTGCATTGGAAAGCAGGTTACTGAAAGCACGTCGGAGCATATCGCTGTCTCCGGCAACAACGCCCTCTCCTTCAACCGTGATTGTCTTTCCTGTTTCGTCTGCCAGGGGCTCGAACAACTCACGTAATTCATTCAGTTCGGCTGCCAGATCCACATCATGTTTATCCAGCCGCAGCAGACCATGCTCTGAACGTGCCAGAAAAAGCATGTCACTGGTCATTCGTGACAACCTTTTCAGTTCTTCCAGGTTAGCGAATAAAATTTCGCGGTAATGCGAAACATCCCTTTCCTTAGCCAGTGCAAACTGCGTCTGCATCATCAGATTACTGACTGGTGTGCGCAGCTCATGCGCGATGTCAGACGAGAAATCTGACAGTTTCCGGAATGCCCCCTCCAGGCGATCAAACATATTATTGAACTCCTGCATGGTCTCAGAGATTTCCGGCGGAGCCAGATCGGGATTTAGACGCTGATCCAGGCTGTGTACGGTCATGGAGGAAGCCAGACTGGTCATTTCCCGTAGCGGTTTCAGACCAATACGTGTGGTCAGCCAGCCCAGAAAAACAGAAATAAAGACCAGACCGATATTGAACCAGAACAGCCAGGTACTGAGTTTGTCCATAAACAGGGTGTGATACCCAGTATCCGTGGCAACCGTAATGATGACATGTTTGCTTTTACCCTGTTCCGGCGTCACGGCAACCCGCCGCGAGATACTGCGGTACACGGTGTTATTTTCTTCCGTCTGGATCATATAGTCGAGAATATCACCCGACTTATTAAGCAGGACCGCTGGAACAACAGAATTTTTGGCATAGAGTTCAACAATTTTTTCATTTTCCATGTTTTTTATAGAAATGAATAAGCCATTGTGCCCCACCATCGCATCGTTTATTTTTTCTGATAATGACTTAATATCCGTTTTGTTCCTGAACGTCTCTGTTTTAAGAAACTCTTCGGTGAGCTGAAGTTTACCTGTCAGAAAATCGCGGTCCTGATTATCGAAATAGCCATTAAGGGTGCTAATCAGGATAAAACTTGATAACCACCATACCGTAAGCATCACCGCAGAAAAAATCAGGCTCAGGCGTGTGGTCAGGGAAATTTTGAACCTCACTCTTCTCTGATCTCCAGGACATATCCGGCACCGCGAACGGTATGGATCAGTTTTGGCTCAAAGTCATCATCAATTTTACTTCTCAGACGTCTCACGGCGACATCAATCACATTCGTATCACTGTCAAAATTCATGTTCCAGACCAGGGACGAGATAAGACTCCTGGGTAACACTTCTCCGGTGCGTTGCAGCAGCAACTCAAGCAGAACGTATTCTTTACCGGTGAGATGGATCTTCTTCCCCGAACGGATCACGGTCCGGCGCACCATATCAACGGTCATATCGGCGATGGTGCAGACTGTTGCGGCCTGCGAGCGTGCCCGGCGCAGTAGGGTTCTTACACGTGCAACCAGCTCCGTAAAATCAAAGGGCTTAATCAGGTAGTCATCTGCGCCAAGCTCCAGTCCTTTCACTTTGTCCCGCACGTTGTCCTTTGCGGTTAAAAACAGGACCGGTTCTTCGTGCCCGGACTCCCTCAGTGCGCTGATGATTTGCCACCCGTCGAGGAAAGGCAGCATCACGTCCAGTATTATCAAATCATACTGTCCCTTCGACGCGGCCCCGAGACCATCGCGGCCATTATTAAAGAGATCGGCCTGATAGCCTTCCTCAACCAGTCCCTGCTGCAGGTAACGACCTGTTTTTTGTTCGTCTTCAACGATTAAAATACGCTGCATGGTCAACTCGCTGATATGAAAGTAAAAATCTCACGCATGAGCTTTGGCTGTCCCCTAGCTGACCTGAGACGGAGCAAGCATTCCGAGCCACGCTACGGCGCCCAGAATGATAATCGCAACAACGAATTCTGTCAGGATGCTGTTTCGCATCAGGGCAACGCTGCGATCATAATTCCCTTCCCTGACCATAACTTCAAGCCGGGGACCCAAGTGAAACCGGTTTGCTGCAGCCAGAAGAAGCATCAGAACAAACAGAGCCGTCTTGGCAAGCAATATCCTCCCCCAGGAACTGTTGAATAAGGGAGTTAAGTTACCCTCAGCAATATACAGATAGTTGACCAGCGCACTCAGGATCAGGGCTACAACAATCACCGTTCCTGCCGTGGCAAATTTTGCCAGGGAGTCAGATATCACAATGACGCTCTGTGCATTATGCTCGTTTCTGCGCATCAGCAGGATAGCAAATGCAACCAGAGCACCTGTCCAGGCACCTGCAGCGCCGAGATGGGTCAGATCGCTCAGTAAATGGAGATAGTAATGCAGACCGTCATGCATAACGGCGTGTCCTCCCCAGGCAAGTGTAGCCAGCGCCACGCCCCCACTCATCGTCATCAGCAGGCAGGACAATACTCTCTTATTAGTGTAAAGGAACAAAGCACCGAGTGTGGTAAACAGGGCACAGAGCCTGACAATCCAGCTAATACCCACATCAGTTTCTTCTATCACCATCTCGATAACATGGATGGATAATTCTCTGAGGTCAGTTACTCCACTCATGGCATTAGATACCAGGAGCATATTAATGCCAGTAAGAATGATGCCTGTAACAACAGCAAAGGTTATAAACGACCTGAAATTAGTCAGGTTATAGGTTTCATGTCTGACACCGCTTATTCGTAAGCGTCGTCTGAGTACCGTCTGGTCCCGAATCCAGGATCCTGTAACTTAAGCACCCACTTATTTTGCAGGTGGACACCTCATGCGCGCTAAAGAAAGACTTCCCCGGAAACACTATTCCCCTGAATTCAAAATGGAACTGGTCAGGCTGGCTCTTGAAGAAGAAGGCAGTATTGCCGCACTGGCCCGGAAACATGACGTCAATGATAACCTGCTCTTTAAATGGATAAGGCTCTGGCAGCGTGAAGGGCGGGTCTGTCGGCCCCGAAAAAACTCATCGTCGCTTCCTGCCCTGATACCCGTGCAGCTTCAGGCGGGCTCTTCTCTCCCAACCTTCGAACTACCATCCTGCTCTCCTCCCGCTACCTGCCACATAAAATGTCGGGGAGGAGAAATAACACTGACTCATCCCTCTGCTGAACTCATGAGCACTGTCCTGCGCGAACTGATGCGGGGGCCTGTATGATAAATCTTCCCGCAGGCACAAAAATCTGGCTGGTTGCCGGTATCACCGATATGCGCAACGGCTTCATTGGCCTCGCCGCAAAGGTGCAGACCGCGCTGAAAGATGACCCGATGTCCGGCCACGTCTTCATCTTCCGGGGACGCAGCGGCAGTCAGGTAAAACTGCTCTGGCCCACCGGCGATGGTCTGTGCCTGCTGACAAAGCGACTGGAACGTGGTCGCTTCGCCTGGCCCTCAGCCCGCGATGGCAAAGTGTTCCTGACGCCGGCGCAACTGGCGATGCTGATGGAAGGTATCGACTGGCGACAGCCAAAGCGGTTACTGACATCCCTGACCATGTTGTAGCGCTCTTTATCCTGGTTGTCGCAGAATAAGCCTGGTAAAATACAGGCTTATGAACGACACCTCTTCTGACGACATCCTTCTGCTGAAACAGCGCCTGGCCGAACAGGAAGCGTTGATCCACGCCCTGCAGGAAAAGCTGAGCAACCGGGAACGCGAAATAGACCATCTGCAGGCGCAACTGGATAAGCTGCGCCGGATGAACTTCGGCAGTCGTTCCGAAAAGGTATCCCGCCGTATCGCGCAAATGGAAGCTGACCTGAACCTGCTGCAGCAGGAAAGCGATACGCTGACCGGCCGGGTGGATGACCCGGCAGTGCAGCGCCCGCTGCGTCAGACCCGCACCCGCAAACCGTTCCCTGAGTCACTCCCACGGGATGAGAAGCGGCTGCTGCCGACTGAGCCGTGTTGCCCGGAGTGCGGTGGTTCGCTGAGTTACCTGGGTGAGGATGCCGCCGAACAGCTGGAGCTGATGCGCAGCGCCTTCCGGGTTATCCGGACAGTCCGTGAAAAGCATGCCTGCCGTCGGTGCGATCGCATCGTTCAGGCCCCGGCTCCTTCGCGCCCCATCGAACGGGGGATCGCCGGACCGGGGCTGCTGGCCCGAGTGCTGACCTCAAAGTATGCAGAGCACACACCGCTGTATCGCCAGTCGGAGATCTATGCCCGCCAGGGTGTAGTGTTGAGTCGTTCTGTACTGTCGGGCTGGGTGGATGCGTGTTGTCGTCTGCTGGCACCGCTGGATGAAGCCCTTCAGCACTATGTCCTGACCGACGGCAAACTCCATGCTGACGATACGCCTGTCCCGGTGCTGTTGCCGGGCAATAAGAAGACGAAGACCGGGCGCTTATGGACGTACGTTCGAGACGACCGCAACGCCGGATCAGCGCTGGCCCCCGCAGTGTGGTTCGCTTACAGCCCGGACAGAAAAGGTATCCACCCTCAGACCCATCTTGCAGGCTTCAGTGGCGTACTGCAGGCTGATGCCTACGCCGGGTTCAACGAGCTCTACCGCGACGGCCATATAAAGGAAGCCGCGTGCTGGGCCCATGCCCGCCGAAAAATCCACGATGTTCACGTCCGTACCCCGTCAGTCCTGACGGAGGAGGCGCTGAAACGGATCGGCGAGCTGTATGCCATCGAGTCGGAGATCAGAGGTAAAAGAGCAGAGGAACGGCAGGCAGTCCGGCACCAAAAAGTGCTGCCGCTGCTGGCGTCACTGGAGGGGTGGCTGCGGGAGAAACAGAAAACCCTCTCAAGGCACTCAGAACTGGCGAAGGCGTTCGGGTATGCGCTGAACCAGTGGCCGGCGCTGATCCGCTATGCAGAAGATGGCTGGGTGGAGGTGGATAATAACATTGCCGAAAACGCCCTACGACGGGTCAGTCTGGGGAGAAAAAACTGGCTGTTCTTCGGCTCGGATCATGGTGGTGAGCGCGGTGCGTCACTGTACAGTCTTATCGGGACGTGCAAATTAAACGGCGTGGATCCGGAACGCTATCTGCATTATGTACTTGATGTCATCGCCGACTGGCCTGTGAACCGGGTGGGTGCTCTGCTCCCGTGGCGGGTTACTCTGCCTGCCTGACCAGCTTCACTTCGTCAATACGGTTCTCACTGCACGCTTACGCTTATTCCATATATCTGAAAAAATGGCAATCCAAATATTACCATCAAATCCAGATAAAGAAGAAAACGAATAACAATCATAATCAGGTCGTTCATAATATTACTTCACTGTAAAGGTGTAATTACCGGTAATAGGGTGCGTATCTGAAGAAACCGCGCGCCAGTCAACACGATAAGTGCCAGCGGGTAAAGGCTCTCGCGGAATAATGACCATCGATTTAGGGTCAGCGCCTGGCGCCACTTTTGCCGCGACCGGCATCGGAGAATGTGATGACATGCCTTTCATACCCGTCATCGTTAATTTTGCACCTGAGAATTTCACGGTCAGATTTTCCGAGAAATTAAGCTGAATCTTTTCCGGGGCCGCTACGGCTGAATCAGCCTGTGGCACAGAGCTTTTTAATTCCGGATGGGCCATAGCAGAGAAAGCAACGCCCATAACGAGGCCACCTGTAAGAATGGCTTTATTTAAAATCGACATTTTATTTACCTGTTTAGTTGAGTGTTTTATATCAGTGCGTTAAAACCAGATTCTGGCTCCCGCCAGGAATACTACCTGATGGTCTTTCTCACCTTCTCTTTTCGCCATATCGGATGTTTTCCCGTAAAGTTGATTCCAGGAAACGCCTATATAGGGTGCAAACTCACGGCGTATTTCATAGCGCAGCCGGAGCCCCAGCTCTGTGTCAGTCAGTCCCCTGCCGCGACCCCGCGATTCATCATCCTGACTGTAGAAATTCACCTCATAGGATGGCTGGAGTATGAGCCGGTTAGTCAGTAAAACGTCGTATTCTCCTCCCAGACGAAGGGCTGCTTTTCCGCCATTACTGACAAAACCCGTAATTTCAGACTCAAAATTATAGAGTGCCAGCCCCTGAAAACCGACAGCAGCCCAGGTCCGGGCAGAAGCAGGTCTGAAATCCTGCCTGACACCCGCAACCAAATCCCACCATGGGCCAACCGCATGTCCCCAGAGTAACTGCGCTTCAGCCGCCTCCGTTTCCCCATTGCTTCGTTCACCTTCACTCTTTAGCCAAATCCGATCTGTGTCGCCTCCAATCCAGCTGTTAACACTCCAGCTGAAATTGTTGGTGTTATCCGACCGTTGCCATTCCAGTTGATCCAGCAGAACCAGATAATTAATCGCACTGTCGTGAATCGCATGCCCCTGTAAATTGCCGAATGCAGCCTTCCGGTCGGCATCGGTAACAGGGTAATGACTCCAACTTATTGATAGTGTTTTATGTTCAGATAATGCCCGATGACTTTGTCATGCAGCTCCACCGATTTTGAGAACGACAGCGACTTCCGTCCCAGCCGTGCCAGGTGCTGCCTCAGATTCAGGTTATGCCGCTCAATTCGCTGCGTATATCGCTTGCTGATTACGTGCAGCTTTCCCTTCAGGCGGGATTCATACAGCGGCCAGCCATCCGTCATCCATATCACCACGTCAAAGGGTGACAGCAGGCTCATAAGACGCCCCAGCGTCGCCATAGTGCGTTCACCGAATACGTGCGCAACAACCGTCTTCCGGAGCCTGTCATACGCGTAAAACAGCCAGCGCTGGCGCGATTTAGCCCCGACGTATCCCCACTGTTCGTCCATTTCCGCGCAGACGATGACGTCACTGCCCGGCTGTATGCGCGAGGTTACCGACTGCGGCCTGAG
>NZ_JAOWDG010000025.1:0-103909 GCF_030334745.1 Citrobacter sp. Cb080
GGAAGGTGCGAATAAGCAGGTCATTTCTTCCCAAGCTGACTCGCTGATTAAAATTTCGCGGATCTGGGCCGATTTTTTTCCCGCAAACACATCGAATCAGCCTATTTAGGCTATTTTTTCCACCATTTCTGGCGTTATTTCCGGTTTTTACTGAGATCTCTCCCACTGACGTATCATTTGGTCCACCCGAAACAGGTTGGCCAGGGTGAATAACATCGCCAGTTGGTTATCGTTTTTCAGCAGCCCCTTGTATCTGGCTTTCACGAAGCCGAACTGCCGCTTGATGATGCGAAACGGGTGCTCCACCCTGGCACGGATGCTGGCTTTCATGTATTCGATGTTGATGGCCGTTTTGTTCTTGCGCGGATGCTGCTTCAAGGTTTTTACCCTGCCGGGACGCTCGGCGATCAGCCAGTCCACATCCACCTCGGCCAGCTCCTCGCGCTGTGGCGCTCCTTGGTAGCCGGCATCGGCTGAGACAAATTGCTCCTCTCCATGAAGCAGATTACCCAGCTGATTGAGGTCATGCTCGTTGGCCGCGGTGGTGACCAGGCTGTGGGTCAGGCCACTCTTGGCATCGACACCAATGTGGGCCTTCATGCCAAAGTGCCACTGATTGCCTTTCTTGGTCTGATGCATCTCCGGATCGCGTTGCTGCTCTTTGTTCTTGGTAGAGCTGGGTGCCTCAATGATGGTGGCATCCACCAAAGTGCCTTGGGTCATCATGACGCCTGCTTCGGCCAGCCAGCGATTGATGGTCTTGAACAATTGACGGGCCAGTTGATGCTGCTCGAGCAGGTGGCGGAAATTCATGATGGTGGTGCGATCCGGCAGGGCGCTATCCAGGGATAATCGGGCAAACAGGCGCATGGAGGCGATTTCGTACAGGGCATCTTCCATGGCACCGTCGCTCAGGTTGTACCAATGCTGCATGCAGTGAATACGCAGCATGGTCTCCAGCGGATAGGGCCGTCGGCCATTGCCCGCCTTGGGATAAAACGGCTCGATGACAGCGGTCATATTCTGCCATGGCAGAATCTGCTCCATGCGGGAGAGGAAAATCTCTTTTCGGGTCTGACGGCGCTTAGTGCTGAATTCACTATCGGCGAAGGTGAGTTGATGGCTCATGATGTCCCTCTGGGATGCGCTCCGGATGAATATGATGATCTCATATCAGGAACTTGTTCGCACCTTCCCTAATATCCCGTACCTGGTTGTAATAGGCTACAGAGAAATCCCTCCTCGCCATTGCATTTTTCGCCAGTTTTACCCATGATCGAATTGTGACAATTGTCATACAACTATGGGTATAGCATTTACTATGGAATGGATTGCCGATCCGTCAATCTGGGCCGGACTCGTCACGCTAATCGTGATCGAACTTGTTCTTGGCATTGATAATCTTGTTTTTATTGCCATCCTCGCGGAGAAACTGCCTCCTGCCCAGCGGGATAAGGCGCGTATTACCGGGCTACTGCTGGCGATGGTCATGCGCCTGCTGCTGTTGGCATCAATATCATGGCTGGTAACGCTGACCACACCGCTGTTCAGCATTCGCGGCCTGAGCTTCAGCGCGCGCGATCTGATCATGCTGTTCGGCGGTTTCTTCCTGCTGTTTAAAGCCACCATGGAGCTAAACGAACGGCTGGAAGGCAAAGACAGCGAGAACCCGACCCAGCGTAAAGGCGCTAAGTTCTGGGGCGTCGTCGCGCAAATAGTCGTGCTGGACGCTATCTTCTCCCTGGATTCCGTCATTACCGCCGTAGGGATGGTCGATCACCTGGCAGTAATGATGGCTGCGGTGATTATTGCCATCAGCCTGATGGTGCTTGCCAGCAAGTCGCTGACGCGCTTTGTCAACAGCCATCCAACTATCGTCATTCTGTGCCTGAGCTTCTTGCTGATGATTGGTTTCAGTCTGGTCGCCGATGGGTTTGGTTTCCATATTCCGAAAGGTTACCTGTACGCCGCCATCGGTTTCTCGGTCATGATAGAAGCATTGAACCAGTTAGCTATCTTTAACCGCCGTCGCTTCCTGTCAGCCAACCATACCCTGCGCCAGCGCACCGCCGAGGCGGTAATGCGACTGCTGAGCGGGCAAAAAGAAGACGCCGAACTGGATGCCGAAACCGCGGCAATGCTGGCAGACCATCATGAAGGCCAAATTTTTGCCCCTCAGGAACGGCGGATGATTGAACGTGTACTGAACCTTAACCAGCGTACTGTCAGCAGCATCATGACCTCACGGCATGATATTGAACACATCGACCTCAATGCACCGGAAACAGAAATCCGCGCTTTGCTGGAAAAAAACCAGCATACGCGTCTGGTGGTCACCGGCGAAGATGAGCAGGAAGACCTGCTGGGCGTGGTGCATGTCATCGACCTGCTGCAGCAATCTCTTCGCGGCGAGCCGCTCGACTTACGCGTCTTGATTCGCCAGCCGTTGGTGTTCCCGGAAACTCTGCCGCTGCTTCCGGCGCTTGAGCAGTTCCGTAACGCCCGGACGCACTTCGCTTTTGTGGCGGATGAATTTGGGTCAGTTGAAGGGATTGTTACGCTCAGTGACGTGATGGAAACCATCGCCGGTAACCTGCCAAATGAGGTAGAGGAGATTGACGCCCGCCATGACATTCAGAAAAACGCGGATGGTTCATGGACCGCAAACGGACACATGCCGCTGGAAGATCTGGTGCAGTATGTGCCTATCCCGTTAGATGATAAGCGTGAATATCACACCATTGCCGGACTGTTAATGGAGTATTTGCAGCGCATCCCGAAAACCGGGGAGGAAGTTCAGGTCGGCGACTATCGACTAAAAACCCTGCAGGTGGAAAATCATCGCGTGCAAAAAGTCCAACTGATACCGCTGCACAGTGAAGAAGAGATGGATTACGAGGTGTAAATCACGAGCCGGAGGCGGCATCAACCGCCATCCGGCAATATGAATCAGAGTTTATCCAGCAACTTTTTAACATCTTTACCGTTGCGGGAGTCTTTATTGCGATCGGCCCAGTCGTTAAGGCGACGTTTCGCTTCATCCTGCAAATGCTTACGCAAAATCTGATCGACCTGCAGACTGTAGTTTAGCGCCTGCCACTGACCGTAGACTCTGAGAGGAACCGGGGTAGCCTTCAGGAAGTTAATCAGCTTACTTTCGCCATCCCAGCCGCCCAGCACGCGAATGTTAAACAGCGTGTCGCAATTCAGCTTCACCAGATCCAGCGTTCCCTTGCCGGTCAGCGCCAGCATCGCCGACTCACCCGCCATGTTATCCAGCGTAACCTCGCCGTTATCCAGCGTCATATCGGTTACAAAATGATCCAACCGGGTCACGTTATCCAGGTTTTGCTGAGCTTTAACATCCCCACCGCTACGTTCGACGGCCTGTTGTATCATCCGCTGGAAGTTCATTCCTTCCATTCGCGTATCGCTCATTTCGACATGGGCCTGCCCTTGCCAGCTATGACGAAACGCCTGGGCATCAATATCTGAGCCAGAGAAATCCCCTGCCAGTGACAGCTTACCGGTGAGGGCGATGGGGTAGTCGAAGGCTTTCAGGATAGTACCAATTTCTACGCCTTCCAGGCGCGGATGGAAGACCGCTCGCGGCTGTCCTTTTCTGGCATCCAGCATACCAGGAAGCGACACCAGCCCACCGTCACTTTTCCCCTGCAACTGCGTAACATTCAACAAGCCGAACTGGTTGTCAATTTTTGCCGAGACATTGTCAAACGCCATTTTCCGCCACAGCACTTTGTCAGCTTGCAAAGCGATGTCTGCCGAAAATCCCTTCAGTCCCTGATACGAAACGGCATCAACCTGGGAAGCAATGACGGGGCGCGCCAGCGTTGACTGACTCTGACCTTGCTGAACCTCACCGTTCGTCGTCACAGCCTCACGCTGTACGAGCAGATTGTCCAGATTGAGCTGACCAAACTTCAGGTCGACGGCCCATTCTGGTTTATCCAACAATGTCACATGAACTTGCCCGGCGAGAGAGCTGTCGTTAGCGGTCAAATGAATCTGGCTAAACGCGAGCTGTTTTTTCTCTTCCAGCCACTGTGCCTGAAACTGTCCCTGGCCTTTGATCCCCTGCGCCGGTAGATCGGCCCCCTGCAGTTGCCAGCTTAGCTGCTCAATATTCGCGGATAAGTTATGCGGATAGTCGGAGGCATCAACGCTGCCGTTGAAGGATAATGCGAGGTCACGCTGATCGCGGTTAACGCGCCCGGAGAAATCAAACGTGCCGCGGTGCTGGTTATCCTGTTCCATGTCCAGACGAATATCGCGAACCGTGACCTGTTCATCGTCTTCATGCTGGAATACCAGAACGCTATCGGCAACACGCAGGCGGGCAATATCAAACGACCATCCTCTGTCTTCAGCCAGGTCGGGCAACGTATTGTCTTTTGGGGCAACGGGCGCATCTTCGCCGCGCACCGCTTCAGTTTGCGGGGTCAGTTGAATCACCGCGCCTTTGAGCATCACCTGCTTCACACTGAGCTGGTGACTCAACAGCGGCCACAACGCGACGTCAAGACGCATATTGTCGGCACGAATCAGGGGTTCGCTGGCGCCTTCAGCCGTTAACACCATGCGCCCCGAGAGGATGCTCAGCTGAGGCCATACGTGCCAACGCAGCGGGCCATCCAACTGCAGCTGATATCCGCTACGCGCAGCAACCTGCTTGACCATATATGCGCGGAAATCATTCGGATTAACCAACAGTACTAACGCAGAAAAACCGGCCACCAGCACGACCAGTAGGATCATCAGCGTCGTCAGAAATCGTCTCATGCTATCCCCAATGGACTGAAAATACTCAGTCTTTATCGATCCGGCTGGCAACGGCGCCCTGCTGATCGCGATACTTTGCATCCTGACGACGGTTGTAAGGTCGCGCCGCCGGACCGGAAAGCGGTTCGAAGCTTAATGCGCCAATCGGCATGCCAGGACGCAGGGCCAGCGGTAGTTTTCCGGAGTTGTAAAACTCCAGTACGATGCAGCCAGACCAGCCCGGATCGATACGGTGTGCGGTGACGTGTACCATCAGTCCCAGACGCGCCAGCGAAGAACGGCCATCTAACCAACCCACAAGATCGGAAGGCAGCGTCACGGATTCGAACGTCACTGCCAGCGCCAGTTCGCCCGGATGCAGGAAAAATGCCTCGCCGTCTTTGAGGACGATTTCATCACTCATCACGCGATCCAGCGCGGCGCTGACTTCATCTTTCGGTCCGCTCAGATCGATATACGCCGCCGTATGCCCGCGGAACGTACGGAATTTGTTGCCAAGGCGCACATCTACCGTGGCGCCGTTGATTCGCTCGACAGGAGGGCGTGGATTGATCGACAGACGACCTTGATCCAACCAGGCTTCAATATCTCGGTCACATAAACGCATGGCACTTTCTCCTTTCGTGCTTCAACCCCTTAATGCCAGGTGCATTAAGGGTGAACCAGGTTATCACTGAACGGTACACAATTCGCTGAACTTATTCAAAGAACTGACTGATTTTAGCCTTCAGAATATCGATGGCGATGCGGTTTTTACCCCCGCGCGGCACAATAATGTCGGCGTACTGTTTTGAAGGCTCAATAAATTGCAGGAACATTGGACGGACGGTTTTCTGGTATTGCGCCATCACTGAATCCATTGAACGACCACGTTCGTTCACATCGCGCTTGATACGGCGCATCAGGCAAATATCCAGCGGGGTATCAACAAAAATAGAGAAGTTCATCTCATCACGCAAACGCGCATCCGTCAGCAGCAAAATGCCTTCCAGGATGATGACTTTCTTGGGTTCGATATGAATAGTGTCTTGCGTGCGCGTGTGCTCAACGTAGCTGTACACCGGCAGCTCAATGGCACTACCGCGTTTCAGCGTTTGCAGATGTTGGAACAGCAGGCTGTGATCCATCGCGTTCGGATGGTCGTAGTTGGTTTTTACACGCTCTTCCATCGATAGATGGCTTTGATCTTTGTAATAGCTGTCTTCGGGAATAACGCCAATATGTTCGTCACCGACTTGTTCACGCAATTCGCGATAAAGAGTACTGGCAATAAGACTCTTGCCGGAAGCCGATGCGCCGGCAATGCCGATAATGACGCACTGATGGGACTGATCAGTCATAAATTTAGCGACCTGATTAACCTGGATGTTAGGAAGGGCGGCGCCGAAACGCCAAACGCGGCAATTATAGGGATTTCAGCGGCGCGACGCCAGCCCAGGCTGCACCAATGCCTTCCCTGTCGCAAATTAAAACGGTCATATTTAAAGCATGCGCTACATTTATTCGCCAGCCTTAGTAATTAATAGCTTGAGAGTGTTAATTTATGAGCAGCTGGCGTATAAATTGTAAATTATTTGTACTAGCATAAACCCAGATTAAATGTGATGCGTCCGGCATCTCTACTGGGCGACAACGGCTATTTGGGTAGAGTGGTAATGAGTAAACAATCCCAACATGTTTTAGTTACCTTACCTCATCCTCTACTGCGCCTGGCCAGTTTAGGTCTGGTGGCTTTCATCTTTACGCTGTTCTCGCTGGAACTGTCTCGTTTCGGGGCGCAGCTGGCGCCGCTGTGGTTTCCGACCTCAATCATGATGGTGGCTTTTTACCGTCATGCGGGAAAAATGTGGCCGGGGATCGCGCTGGCGTGCTCATTGGGTAACATCGCGGGTTCTTTGCTCTTCTTCCCCGGCGAGTCGCTTAGCTTTACCTACACGGCCATCAACATTATTGAGGCTGTCGTGGGGGCAATGTTATTGCGCAAACTGCTGCCCTGGTACAATCCTTTACAAAATCTCAACGACTGGGCGCGCCTGGCATTCGGCAGCGCAGTGGTCCCTCCGCTGCTGGGCGGCGTATTACTCTGGTTATTATTACCGCAAGAAACGTCGTTAAATACCTTCCTCATTTGGGTGCTGTCAGAATCCATCGGCGCGCTGGCGCTGGTACCATTAGGTTTACTGTTTAAGCCACATTATCTGCTGCGCCACCGCAATCCGCGATTACTGCTTGAAACCCTGATTACGCTTCTGGTGACGTTAACGTTCAGTTGGCTGTCGATGATGTTCATTCCATGGCCGTTTACCTGCGTTATTGTCCTGTTGATGTGGAGCGCTGTCCGTCTGCCGCGTATGGAGGCGTTTTTAATTTTCCTCAGCACCGTGATGATGGTTTCGCTGATGTTGGCCGCTGACCCTTCGCTGCTCTACACCCCCAAACAGAACATGATGACCAGCATACCGTGGCTGCCGTTTTTGATGATCCTGTTGCCAGCCAATATGATGACCATGGTGATGTACGCGTTTCGGGCTGAACGCAAGCACATCTCAGAAAGCGAAGCGCGCTTTCGCAATGCTATGGAGTATTCCGCAATTGGCATGGCGCTGGTCGGGACCGAGGGGCAATGGCTACAGGCCAATAAAGCCTTGTGCCAGTTTCTGGGCTATAGCCAGGAGGAGCTACGTTCGCTCACCTTCCAGCAATTAACCTGGCCGGAAGATTTGAACAATGACCTCGAACAGTTAAACATGCTGGCGCGCGGGGAAATTAACAGCTATTCCATGGAGAAGCGCTATTACACGCGCGCAGGCGAGGTGGTATGGGCCTTGCTGGCCGTTTCGCTGGTGCGCCATAGCGACACCACCCCACTCTACTTTATTGCGCAGATTGAGGACATTAACGATCTGAAGCACACCGAGTGGATGAACAAACGGCTGATGGAGCGCATTACGCTCGCTAATGAAGCCGGGGGGATCGGCATTTGGGAATGGGAACTGCAGCCTGATGTGATCAGCTGGGATAAGCGTATGTTCGATCTCTACGAAGTCCCGGCACATATCAAGCCCAGCTGGCAAGTCTGGTATGAATGCGTTGTGCCTGAAGATCGCGAACACGCCGAAAATGTGATTCGCGATTCGCTGGCCGCACGAGCCCCGTTTAAGCTTGAGTTTCGTATCGCGGTAAAAGGTGGCATACGGCATATCCGCTCATTGGCCAACCGAGTATTGAATAAAGACGGTGAAGTTGAACGCTTACTTGGCATCAATATGGATATGACCGAGGTGAAGCAGCTCAACGAAGCGCTGTTCCAAGAAAAAGAGCGTTTGCATATTACGCTGGACTCCATCGGCGAGGCGGTGATTTGTATTGATGTCGACATGAATGTGACCTTTATGAATCCGGTCGCTGAGAAAATGAGCGGCTGGCAGCAGGAAAACGCAATTGGCATTCCGCTCCTGACAGTACTGCGTATTACTTTCGGCGATAACGGTCCGCTGATGGAAAATATCTACAGTGCCGACATGTCACGTAAGGCAATGGAGCAGGAAGTCGTCCTGCATTGTCGCAACGGCAACAGTTATGACATTCAGTACAGCATCACGCCCCTCAGCACCCTTGATGGCGGCAGCATTGGCTCGGTGCTGGTCATTCAGGATGTCACCGAGTCACGTAAGATGCTGCGCCAGCTTAGCTACAGCGCTTCGCATGACGACCTGACGCAGTTGGCCAATCGGGTCAGCTTCGAAAACCATCTCAAACAGTTGCTGCATACGGTGCACGACGCGCACCAGAGTCATGTGCTGGTTTTTATCGATCTTGATCGTTTTAAAGCGGTGAACGATAGCGCAGGTCATGCCGCAGGCGATGCCCTGCTGCGCGAACTCTCTTCACTGATGCTAAGCATGCTGCGGTCCAGCGATATGCTGGCGCGCCTTGGCGGCGACGAGTTTGGTCTGTTGCTGCCGGATTGTAATATCGAAAGCGCCCGCTTCATCTCAGGTCGCATCATCAGTGCTATTAACGATTACCACTTCATGTGGGATGGCCGCTTGCACCGCATTGGCGCCAGTGCGGGAATTACGCTGATTGATGACAAAAACCATATCGCGACTGACGTCATGTCTCAGGCGGATATCGCCTGCTACGCGGCGAAAAACAGCGGACGTGGGCGTGTCTGCGTCTATGAACCCCAGCAAAGCCAGGCGCATGCCGCGCGTAGCCAACTGTCATTGGACGAACAAAAGCATACCATTACGCACAGCCCGATGCTGATGATCGCCAGAGGCGTGGCTTCTCCACGTATACCTGAGACGTTTAGCTTCTGGCTTATATCGCTACGCTTAGGGACCGCTGAAGGCGAAGTGATTGAAGAGCAGACATTCCGTACCGGGCTGGTCGATCCCACATTGAATCAAGCGCTCGACCGTCGGGTATTCAGCGAATTCTTCCAGAATGCGGCCCCAGCAGTCGCCAGCAAGGGCCTCAGTGTTGCGCTCCCTCTTTCCGCCGCCGGGCTGCTCAATTCAGAACTTGTTGATGAGCTGCTGGAACAATTGCAACATAGTCCGTTACCGCCGCGGCTGCTGCACCTGACCGTTCCGGCCAGCGTCATCAAAACGAATCCAACGCAGGCGATATCCGCCCTGCATCGGCTACGTCAGTTCGGTTGTCGAATTGTGTTAAGTCAGGTCGGTCGTGATTTAGAGCTTTTTGACAATCTGAAATACCGCATTGTCGATTACCTGTTGCTTGACAGCGAGCTAAGCGCCAGCGCTCACGGAGACCTGATTGACGAGATGTGGGTGTCCATTATCCAGGGCCATGCCCAGCGTCTGGACATTAAAAGCATCGCCGGTCCGGTGCAGTTGCCGCTTATCATGGATGCGCTTTCTGGCATCGGTATTGACATGATTTATGGCGACATTATTGCCAACGCCCAACCGTTGGATCTGCTACTGAATACCAGTAATTTCGCCATCAACTGACGGTTGCCAGCCATCCGTGTACCAGATATGCAAGAGTGCATAGGAGCGCCAGGGTTTCCAACGCTCTGCATACCGCCGGATCTGGGCTGGCGTCATGCCGGGAAAACGCTGTTTAATCAGATAATCATCCGGCAGAAAAACATCCTTCGCCTGCCAACCACGCAGCGCAAAATAGTTGGCGGTCCAGCGCCCTATTCCGGGAAACGTTTGTAGTTGCTTAACGCCTTGCTCAATATCGTCAGGCGCTTCTGTCGCAAGCGTTCCTTCAAGCGTTGCACGCGCCAGGTGAATCAACGCTTCAGCGCGTTTGAGCGGCATCCCTAACGCTTTCAGGTGCAACGGTTCGGCGTCAGCAAGCGCTTCAGGCGTGGGAAAACAAACATACCCTGGCGCATCCTCCAGCGTGTCGCCATAAGCATGGGCGACTTTCGCTGTCAGTTTTGCCGCCATAGCCACGCTGACTAACTGCCCTAAAATCGCCCGTACCCCTTGCTCAAAAGCATCGACACATCCCGGCAGGCGCAGTCCCGGACGCGCCGCACCAAGGCTTCCCAGCGCGCTGACAATTTGCTGCGGGCAGCAGGTAAGATCAAACAAACGGGTTATTTTCGCCAGGCACTCGGGGGCGGCGGGTTGTAATCCCGAACTTAACGTCACGTGTAGCACATTGGCGTGCAAATCCGGTACGACGCGCACCAGCCCCCGATGCTCCCCTACGGACAGGCTTCTGGTATAACTCAGTTCCTCCACCGTTTCGACACCGTCAACCGCACGGGCGGCAAGAAATCCCAGCATCCAGGGCCAGTCATAAGGCGGTTGCCAGCTCAGCGTGAACATTCAGTTTTCCTTTTTATGCAAACCTACAGCATAAACGGTATTCAATCGATGTGCCTTGCTTTCATATTCCAGTTGTCGGAGCGTCAACATTTCGTTAAAGTCACGCCCCTTCTTCACTGGCATGAGGATTTTTACGGTGTTTATTGGTTTTGACTACGGTACGGCAAACTGTTCAGTGGCCGTTATGCGTGACGGGCAGCCTCACCTGCTCAAAATGGAAAATAACAGCACGCTTCTGCCTTCAATGCTGTGCGCGCCAACGCGCGAAGCGGTCAGCGAGTGGCTGTATCGCCATCACGACATCCCAACCACGGACGACGAAACGCAGGCGCTGCTTCGCCGCGCGATGCGCTATAACCGCGAAGAAGACATCGACGTTAACGCCAACAGCGTGCAGTTCGGTCTGGCATCGCTGGGTCAATATATTGAAGACCCGGAAGAGGTGTACTTCGTTAAATCGCCAAAATCATTTTTGGGTGCCAGCGGTCTGAAGCCGCAGCAGGTTGCGCTGTTTGAAGATCTGGTCTGCGCGATGATGCTGCACATACGCAACCAGTCACAAAATCAGTTGCCGGAAGCCATCACCCAGGCCGTTATTGGTCGTCCCATCAACTTCCAGGGGTTAGGGGGCGATGACGCCAACGCTCAGGCGCAGGGTATTCTTGAACGTGCGGCTAAACGCGCCGGTTTTCAGGATGTCGTCTTCCAGTACGAGCCGGTAGCGGCTGGTCTGGATTACGAAGCCACGCTGCAGGAAGAAAAACGCGTGCTGGTGGTGGATATTGGCGGGGGTACAACCGACTGTTCACTGCTGCTGATGGGGCCGCAATGGCATCAGCGCGCCGATCGCGAAAACAGCCTGCTGGGGCACAGCGGCTGCCTCGTTGGCGGGAACGATCTGGATATTGCGCTGGCGTTTAAACATCTGATGCCGCTGCTCGGTATGGGGGGAGAAACGGAAAAAGGGATCGCCTTACCTATTCTGCCCTGGTGGAACGCGGTCGCGATCAACGATGTTCCCGCGCAAAGTGACTTCTACAGTAGCGCCAACGGTCGCTTGCTCAACGATCTTGTCCGTGACGCGAAAGAAGCCGATAAAGTCGCCCTACTGCTTAAAGTCTGGCGCGAGCGTCTGAGCTATCGCCTGGTGCGCAGCGCAGAAGAGAGCAAAATCGCGCTTTCCGATCAGACCATTGTGACGGCGGCGATACCGTTTATCAGCAACACGCTGGCAACCGATATCAGTCAACACGGGCTGGAAGCTGCGCTCAATCAGCCCCTGGCGCGCATTCTGGAGCAGGTTCAACTGGCGCTTGAAAACGCGCAGGAAAAACCGGACGTGATTTACCTAACCGGCGGTAGCGCGCGTTCGCCGCTGATTAAAAAAGCCCTCGCCCAGCAACTTCCCGGGATTCCGATCGCGGGGGGCGATGATTTCGGTTCCGTTACTGCCGGACTGGCCCGCTGGGCTGACGTTGTTTTCCGCTAAGCGGCTCGCATGCTGAAAAGTACGTGTATTGACATCACCATTGCTGTGGCTTATTTTCAGGAGTGAGGGTTAGGGAGGGCTTCCCCTCCCCCTGGTGTCTTAGTAAGCCGGTAAGCTAATCACTAAGAGTATCACCAGTATGATGACCTGCTTCATCATAACCCTTTCCTTATTTTGGCCCCTTCCTCGGGAGGGGCTTTCCCGTTCCAGCGTCCCGCTGAAATCTCTGGCTTTCCTCCTTTTTGCCTTGTCAGCACTCTAACGCACAATCACGTATTCGCTATCTTCACCACCGATTGTTGCGTAACGCTTCGCAAAGCCGCATCAGCATTCAGACGAATCCCGACAGTGTTTCATAATTCCTCCATTTTTCTCCCTTGTTCGCTGGCTAAACTAGTATCATTCCGCGAATCGTTTCAGGATGAGAAACTTATAACAATGAAAGGCAGTAAAAAATCCCGCTGGGTGCTAGCAATCGCGATCGTTGTGGCCACCGTCGCCGCCATCTGGTTCTGGCAAAGCCGTAACGACGCCCAGGAAAACGCACCGGGCGCGACCAAACCAGCGCAGCACACGCCAGGTTCGGGACGGCGTGGAATGCGCTCCGGGCCGTTGGCTCCCGTTCAGGCTGCCACCGCCGCCATGGAAGCCGTTCCGCGTTACCTGACAGGACTGGGTACCATTACTGCCGCAAATACCGCCACGGTACGTAGCCGGGTGGATGGTCAGCTCATTGCCTTACACTTCGAGGAAGGACAGCAGGTAAAAGCCGGCGACCTGCTGGCAGAGATAGATCCCAGCCAGTTCAAAGTTGCTCTGGCTCAGGCGCAGGGCCAACTGGCAAAAGATAAAGCCACGCTGGCAAATGCCCGTCGCGATCTTGCCCGCTATCAACAGCTGGTGAAAACTAATCTGGTCTCCCGCCAGGAGCTGGATGCCCAGCAGGCGCTGGTAAATGAAACATTAGGGACAATCAAAGCCGATGAAGCCAGCGTCGCCAGCGCCCAATTGCAGCTTGACTGGAGCCGGATAACCGCGCCTGTAGAGGGTCGTGTCGGTCTGAAGCAGGTCGATGTCGGTAACCAAATTTCCAGCGGCGATACCACCGGAATCGTCGTCATTACGCAAACCCATCCTATCGACCTGATATTCACCTTGCCTGAAAACGACATTGCCACCGTGTTGCGGGCGCAAAAATCGGGGACTCCGTTAAAGGTCGAAGCCTGGGACCGAACCAATTCGCAAAAACTGAGCGAAGGCGTCCTGCTCAGTCTCGACAATCAGATTGATGCCACGACCGGAACCATCAAAGTTAAAGCCCGTTTTAACAATCAAGATGATGCTTTATTCCCTAACCAGTTCGTTAACGCCCGCATGCTGGTCGACACGGAACAAAACGCCGTGGTGATCCCAACGGCCGCCCTGCAGATGGGCAATGAGGGCCATTTTGTCTGGGTGCTGAACAGCGAGAATAAAGTGAGCAAACATCTGGTTAAACCAGGTATTCAGGATAGCCAAAAAGTAGTGATCGCCGCCGGGTTGTCCGCAGGCGATCGGGTCATAACCGACGGTATTGACCGCCTGACGGAAGGCGCAAAAGTAGAAGTCGTAGAGGCGCATGACGCCTCTGCTCAGGATGAGAAAACTGCGCCCCGCGGATACGGCAAAAAAGGAGCTAACTCCTGATGCAGGTGTTACCTCCGCACAACACAGGCGGGCCATCACGCCTGTTTATTCTGCGACCTGTCGCCACCACGCTGCTGATGGTCGCGATTTTGCTTGCCGGTATTATCGGTTATCGTTTCCTGCCGATCGCCGCCTTACCGGAAGTCGATTACCCCACGATTCAGGTCGTTACGCTGTACCCGGGCGCCAGCCCGGACGTCATGACCTCGGCGGTAACCGCGCCGCTTGAGCGTCAGTTCGGACAGATGTCCGGCTTAAAACAGATGTCCTCGCAAAGTTCCGGCGGCGCATCGGTCGTCACGTTGCAGTTTCAACTGACGCTGCCGCTGGATGTTGCCGAGCAGGAAGTTCAGGCTGCGATTAACGCCGCCACCAATTTATTACCGGGCGATCTGCCCAATCCGCCGGTCTACAGCAAGGTAAACCCGGCAGATCCACCGATCATGACGCTGGCGGTCACGTCCAGCGCCATGCCGATGACGCAGGTGGAAGATATGGTCGAAACCCGCGTCGCGCAGAAAATCTCTCAGGTTTCCGGTGTCGGTCTGGTAACACTTTCCGGCGGGCAACGACCGGCGGTCCGCGTGAAGCTTAACGCACAGGCTATTGCCGCACTCGGTCTGACCAGCGAAACCATCCGTACAGCCATTACCGGGGCTAACGTCAATTCGGCAAAAGGGAGTCTTGATGGCCCAACGCGTGCTGTCACCCTTTCCGCCAACGACCAGATGCAGTCCGCAGACGAATATCGCCAGCTCATCGTGGCCTATAAAAACGGTGCGCCGGTTCGTCTGGGCGATGTCGCCACCGTCGAACAAGGGGCAGAAAATAGCTGGCTGGGCGCATGGGCCAATAAGCAACAAGCCATTGTGATGAATGTTCAGCGCCAGCCTGGGGCGAACATCATCTCCACGGCAGACAGTATCCGTCAAATGCTGCCGCAGCTCACCGAAAGCCTGCCCAAATCAGTTAAGGTCAGCGTGCTTTCGGATCGTACGACCAATATTCGTGCGTCCGTTGCAGACACCCAGTTTGAGCTAATGCTGGCGATTGCGCTGGTGGTGATGATCATCTACCTGTTCCTGCGCAATATTCCGGCGACGATTATTCCTGCGGTCGCCGTTCCGCTGTCGCTCATCGGCACCTTCGCGGTGATGGTATTTCTTGATTTCTCCATCAATAACCTGACCCTAATGGCGCTAACCATCGCGACAGGATTCGTAGTGGATGACGCTATCGTGGTTATCGAGAATATTTCACGCTATATCGAAAAAGGCGAAAAACCGCTGACTGCCGCCCTGAAGGGGGCTGGTGAGATTGGTTTTACCATCATCTCTCTGACATTTTCGCTAATCGCCGTGCTGATCCCGCTGTTGTTTATGGGTGATATCGTTGGCCGATTATTCCGCGAGTTTGCCGTTACGCTGGCCGTGGCAATTCTGATTTCCGCCGTCGTCTCGCTCACCCTCACGCCGATGATGTGCGCGCGCATGCTTAATCAGGCCTCGTTGCGTAAGCAAAACCGCTTCTCCCGCGCCTCGGAGCGTATGTTCGATCGCGTCATTGCCGGGTACGGTCACTGGCTGGCAAAAGTGCTGAATCATCCGTGGCTCACACTGGGCGTGGCGCTCGGCACGCTGGCACTGAGCGTTATGTTATGGGCCTTTATCCCCAAAGGGTTCTTCCCAATCCAGGACAACGGCATCATCCAGGGTACGCTGCAGGCGCCGCAGTCCAGTTCATTTGCCAGCATGGCCCAGCGCCAGCGCCAGGTTTCCGATGTCATCCTTCGAGATCCGGCGGTAGAGAGCCTGACCGCTTTTGTCGGCGTGGATGGTACTAATCCGGCATTGAACAGCGCGCGTCTGCAAATCAACCTTAAGCCGCTGGACGATCGCGACGATCGCGTGCAGAAAGTGATCGCACGCCTACAGGACGCAGTTGACAGAGTACCCGGCGTTGATCTCTATCTTCAGCCCACCCAGGACCTGACGATTGATACCCAGGTCAGCCGGACGCAATATCAGTTTACGCTGCAAGCAACGTCCCTTGATGCCCTCAGCACCTGGGTTCCACAGCTGTTAGAAAAACTACACCAGCTACCGCAACTGTCTGATGTCAGTAGCGACTGGCAGGACAAAGGGCTGGTGGCGTATGTGAACGTCAATCGCGATAGCGCCAGCCGTTTAGGCATCAGCATGGCGGATGTCGATAACGCCCTGTACAACGCCTTCGGCCAGCGATTGATTTCAACCATCTACACCCAGGCCAACCAGTATCGCGTCGTATTGGAACATGACACCAACAGTACGCCGGGGCTTGCTGCACTGGACACTATCCGTCTGACCAGCAGCGACGGCGGCGTGGTTCCACTTAGCGCAATCGCCAGCATTGAACAGCGTTTCGCTCCGCTGTCGATTAACCACCTCGATCAGTTCCCGGTCACCACCATCTCGTTCAACGTACCGGACGGTCATTCGCTGGGCGATGCGGTGCAGGCAATTCTGGATGCCGAAAAAACGCTCAATCTGCCAGCAAATATTACCACCCAGTTCCAGGGCAGTACGCTCGCTTTCCAGGCCGCACTGGGTAATACCATCTGGTTGATTGTGGCTGCGGTTGTCGCGATGTATATCGTCCTCGGCGTGCTGTATGAGAGCTTTATTCACCCGATTACCATTCTCTCCACGCTACCCACGGCGGGCGTCGGCGCCCTCCTGGCGTTAATGATTGCCGGCAGTGAACTGGACGTCATCGCGATTATCGGCATTATTTTGCTCATCGGTATCGTCAAGAAAAACGCCATCATGATGATCGACTTCGCCCTTGCCGCGGAGCGCGAACAGGGCATGACCCCACGCGACGCTATTTTCCAGGCCTGTCTGCTGCGTTTTCGCCCGATTCTGATGACTACGCTGGCGGCACTGCTCGGCGCGTTGCCGCTGATGTTAAGTACCGGCGTGGGGGCCGAATTACGTCGTCCATTAGGAATTGGTATGGTCGGCGGTCTGCTGGTAAGCCAGGTATTAACCCTGTTTACCACCCCGGTGATTTATCTGCTGTTTGACCGTCTGTCGCTGTACGTGAAAAGCCGCTTCCCGCGTCAGGAAGAGGAAGCGTAAATGAAATTTTTCGCGCTTTTCATTCATCGTCCGGTGGCGACCATTCTCATTTCGGTGGCCATCACCCTGTGCGGGATACTGGGCTTTCGTCTGCTGCCGGTAGCTCCGCTGCCGCAGGTGGATTTCCCGGTGATCATGGTCAGCGCATCATTACCGGGCGCTTCCCCTGAAACGATGGCGTCTTCGGTAGCCACCCCGCTGGAGCGCTCACTGGGGCGCATCGCGGGCGTGAACGAAATGACCTCGAGCAGTTCCCTTGGCAGTACGCGCATTATTCTTGAATTCAAATTCGACCGTGACATCAATGGCGCGGCGCGGGATGTTCAGGCCGCGATTAACGCAGCGCAAAGCCTGCTACCCAGCGGTATGCCAAGCCGCCCCACGTACCGCAAAGCCAACCCTTCCGATGCGCCAATCATGATCCTGACGCTCACGTCGGACACTTACTCGCAGGGTGAACTGTACGATTTCGCATCAACCCAATTAGCACAGACCATCGCGCAAATCGACGGCGTGGGTGACGTCGACGTTGGGGGCAGCTCTCTGCCTGCCGTGCGCGTAGGGCTTAATCCGCAAGCGCTGTTTAATCAGGGCGTGTCGCTGGACGACGTGCGTAGCGCGATTGCTAACGCCAATGTGCGTAAGCCGCAGGGAGCTATCGAGAATGATACCCACCGCTGGCAGGTACAAACCAACGATGAGCTGAAAACCGCCGCCGAGTACCAGCCGATTATTATCCACTACAATAACGGCGCTGCGGTGCGGCTGGGCGATGTTGCGTCTGTGAGCGACTCGGTGCAGGACGTACGTAACGCGGGGATGACCAACGCAGAACCGGCTATCCTGCTGATGATCCGCAAGTTGCCAGAAGCCAATATTATTCAGACGGTAGACAGCATTCGGGCCAAATTACCGGAGTTACAAACGCTGGTCCCGGCCGCCATCGATCTACAAATTGCCCAGGACCGTTCACCGACCATTCGCGCCTCGCTGGAGGAAGTCGAACAGACGCTGATTATCTCCGTTGCGCTGGTTATTCTGGTGGTCTTTGTTTTCCTGCGCTCCGGGCGCGCGACCCTGATCCCTGCGGTAGCGGTTCCGGTCTCGCTGATCGGTACCTTTGCCGCCATGTATCTGTGCGGGTTCAGCCTGAACAACCTGTCATTAATGGCGTTGACCATTGCCACGGGATTTGTCGTTGATGACGCGATCGTGGTGCTGGAAAATATTGCCCGCCACCTGGAAGCGGGAATGAAGCCACTGCAGGCGGCGCTACAAGGTACGCGCGAAGTGGGATTCACGGTGCTCTCAATGAGCCTGTCGCTGGTAGCGGTGTTCCTCCCGCTGCTGTTAATGGGCGGATTGCCTGGGCGCTTGCTGCGCGAATTTGCCGTCACGCTGTCAGTTGCTATCGGTATCTCGCTGCTGGTGTCGCTGACATTAACGCCAATGATGTGTGGCTGGATGCTCAAATCCAGCGCCCCGCGTGAACAGTCTCGTAAACGGGGTTTTGGTCGTGTGCTGGTGGCACTGCAACAGAGTTACGGCACTTCGCTTAAATGGGTGCTGCGCCATACGCGACTGGTTGGCGTGGTGTTACTTGGCACCATTGCGCTGAATATCTGGCTTTATATTTCCATCCCCAAAACCTTCTTCCCGGAGCAGGATACGGGCGTGTTGATGGGGGGGATTCAGGCCGACCAGAGCATCTCTTTCCAGGCGATGCGCGGCAAACTGCAGGACTTTATGAAGATCATCCGCGACGACCCGGCGGTGAATAACGTCACCGGTTTTACCGGCGGTTCCCGGGTTAACAGCGGGATGATGTTTATCACCCTCAAGCCACGCGATGAGCGCGGTGAAACCGCTCAGCAGGTGATCGACCGCCTGCGCGTCGCGCTTGCAAAAGAGCCTGGCGCGAATCTGTTTCTGATGGCGGTGCAGGATATTCGCGTCGGCGGCCGCCAGGCCAATGCCAGCTATCAATACACATTGCTTTCCGACGATCTGGCGGCGCTGCGCGAGTGGGAACCGAAGATCCGTAAAGCGCTTGCCGCCCTGCCCCAACTGGCGGATGTCAACTCAGATCAGCAGGACAATGGCGCGGAAATGAACCTGGTCTACGATCGCGACACCATGTCTCGTCTGGGGATCGACGTTGCAGCCGCTAACAGCCTGTTGAACAACGCTTTTGGACAACGGCAAATTTCAACTATTTATCAACCGATGAACCAGTACAAAGTGGTGATGGAGGTCGATCGACGTTACACCCAGGACATCAGCGCGCTGGATAAAATGTTCGTCATCAACAATGACGGTAAGGCAATCCCGCTATCGTACTTTGCCAAATGGCAACCGGCGAATGCCCCGCTGTCGGTAAACCATCAGGGCTTGTCCGCTGCCTCAACCGTGTCGTTTAACCTGCCAACAGGTTCTTCACTGTCTGAGGCGACAGAGGCTATCAACAGAACCATGACCCAGCTCGGCGTCCCCTCCACGGTTCGCGGTAGCTTTGCCGGCACGGCACAGGTATTTCAGGACACCATGAACTCGCAGGTGATCCTGATTATCGCCGCCATTGCCACGGTCTACATCGTTCTGGGGATGCTGTATGAAAGCTATGTTCATCCCCTGACCATTCTCTCCACGCTACCTTCAGCTGGCGTCGGGGCTTTGCTGGCGCTGGAGCTGTTCAATGCCCCGTTTAGCCTAATCGCCCTGATAGGGATAATGCTATTAATTGGCATTGTGAAGAAAAATGCCATCATGATGGTCGATTTTGCGCTGGAAGCGCAGAGAAACGGCAAGCTGCAGCCAGAAGAAGCCATTTTCCAGGCCTGCCTGCTGCGCTTTCGCCCAATCATGATGACCACGCTGGCGGCGTTGTTTGGCGCGCTGCCGCTGGTGTTATCCGCCGGGGATGGCTCCGAACTACGTCAACCTTTGGGGATAACCATTGTCGGCGGGCTGGTCGTGAGTCAACTCCTGACGCTGTACACCACGCCCGTGGTCTATCTCTTTTTCGACCGTCTGCGTCTGCGTTTTTCGCGTAAAAACAGCAAACCGGTAGCAGAGTTATGACAGAACTTCCCGACAGCACCCGCTGGCAACTTTGGATTGTGGCATTCGGCTTTTTTATGCAGTCGCTGGATACCACCATCGTGAATACTGCGCTTCCCTCGATGGCGGCAAGCCTCGGGGAAAGCCCGTTACACATGCATATGGTCATTGTGTCATATGTTTTAACCGTTGCCGTGATGCTGCCCGCCAGCGGATGGCTGGCGGACAAAGTTGGCGTGCGTAATATCTTCTTCACCGCCATCATCCTGTTTACGCTTGGCTCGCTGTTTTGCGCCGGGTCCAGCACACTCAACGAACTGGTGATGGCGCGCGTCTTACAAGGCGTTGGCGGTGCGATGATGGTGCCGGTCGGCAGGCTAACGGTGATGAAAATCGTCCCGCGTGAGCAATATATGGCGGCGATGACGTTTGTCACATTGCCCGGTCAGATTGGCCCGCTACTGGGACCGGCATTAGGCGGTATTCTGGTTGAGTACGCCTCCTGGCACTGGATATTTTTGATTAACATTCCGGTTGGTATTGTCGGCGCGATAGCGACGTTAATGCTGATGCCCAACTACACCATGCAAACCCGACGCTTCGATCTCTCCGGATTTGCGATGCTGGCAGTCGGCATGGCGGTACTGACGCTGGCGCTTGATGGCAGTAAAGGAACCGGCATCTCCAGTATCTCGCTGGCAGCGTTGGTTATCTGCGGAGTGCTGGCTATTGCGCTGTATCTGAAACACGCCCATCGTAATCCACGCGCGCTGTTCAGCCTGAGTCTGTTTCGCACACCGACCTTCTCGCTGGGTCTTTTCGGCAGTTTTGCCGGACGCATCGGTAGCGGTATGCTGCCGTTTATGACGCCGGTGTTTTTACAAATAGGCCTCGGTTTTTCCCCCTTTCATGCCGGGCTGATGATGATCCCGATGGTGCTCGGCAGTATGGGCATGAAGCGCATTGTGGTGCAGGTCGTTAACCGCTTTGGCTACCGTCGCGTACTGGTCGCTACAACGCTTGGCCTGTCGCTGGTCAGTCTGCTGCTGATGACCACCGCGCTGCTCGGCTGGTATTACGCCCTGCCCTTCGTACTGTTCTTACAGGGAATGGTCAACTCAACGCGCTTTTCATCCATGAACACCCTGACGTTAAAAGACCTGCCTGACGATCTCGCCAGCAGTGGTAACAGCCTGCTGTCAATGATCATGCAGCTGTCGATGAGTATCGGGGTGACCATCGCGGGACTGCTGCTAGGTATGTTCGGTCAGCAGCATAGCGTCATCGACAGCGGAAGTACGCATACCGTCTTTATGTATACCTGGCTGTGCATCGCATTCATTATCGCGCTGCCTGCCATTATTTTTGCCCGCGTGCCGAACGACACGCAAACCAACGCGGTGATTTCACGGCGCAAAAGGAGCACCTGATGAAGTTCTGGCGGCCCGGTATCACCGGCAAACTGTTTCTGGCGATTTTCGCCACCTGCATCGTATTGCTGATCAGCATGCACTGGGCCGTACGCATAAGCTTCGAACGCGGTTTTATTGACTATATCAAGCACGGTAACGAACAGCGGCTGCAAATGCTCAGCGACGCATTAAGCGAGCAGTATGAACAGCACGGCAACTGGCGATTCTTACGCAATAACGATCGGTTTGTTTTTCAGATCCTGCGTTCTTTTGAACACGACAACGACGATGATAAACCCGGCCCCGGCATGCCGCCGCACGGCTGGCGTACGCAGTTTTGGGTTGTCGACCAAAATGCCCGCGTGCTGGTCGGTCCGCGTGCTCCGGTCCCCCGAGACGGTATGCGCCATCCGATCCGCGTCAACGGTAGCGAAGTCGGTGCCGTGATTGCCTCTCCCGTGGAACGCTTAACGCGCAATACGGATATCAATTTCGACATGCAGCAAAGACGTTCCAGTTGGCTCATCGTCGCGCTCTCCACGATCCTGGCGGCGCTGGCAACGTTTACGCTGGCGCGCAGCCTGCTGGCCCCGGTCAAGCGGTTAGTGGAAGGCACGCACAAACTGGCGGCTGGCGATTTCACCACTCGCGTTGCACCGACCAGTACGGATGAACTGGGCAAGCTGGCGCAGGACTTCAACCAGCTTGCCAGTACGCTGGAAAAAAACCAGCAGATGCGTCGTGACTTTATGGCCGATATTTCTCACGAACTGCGTACGCCGTTAGCGGTGTTGCGCGGTGAACTGGAGGCCATTCAGGATGGCGTACGCCAGTTCACCCCTGACTCCGTTGCCTCTTTGCAAGCTGAAGTGGGTACGCTCACCAAGCTGGTGGACGATCTGCATCAGCTCTCCATGTCCGATGAAGGCGCGCTGGCCTACCAGAAAACATCGCTGGATCTCATCCCGCTGTTGGAAGTGGCAAGTGGCGCATTTCGTGAACGCTTTGCCAGCCGTGGACTGACGATACAACTTTCACTCCCGGACAGCATGACGGTATTTGGCGACAGGGATCGTCTGATGCAGTTGTTCAACAATCTGCTGGAAAACAGTCTGCGCTACACCGACAGCGGCGGTGGGCTGCACATCAGCGCCGAACAACGAGAGCGTATGGTTTTATTAACCTTCGCTGATTCCGCTCCCGGCGTAAGTGACGACCAGTTACAGAAGCTGTTTGAACGATTTTATCGCACCGAAGGCTCGCGTAACCGTGCCAGCGGTGGTTCCGGGCTGGGGCTGGCAATTTGCGTCAATATCGTACAGGCGCATAATGGTCTGATCCGCGCCGCCCATTCGCCTTTTGGCGGGGTGAGCATTACAGTAACATTACCGCTGGAACGCGATTTACAGAGAGATGTATGACTGAGCTACCCATTGATGAAAACACGCCGCGTATTCTGATCGTGGAAGACGAGCCCAAGCTGGGGCAACTGCTTATCGACTATCTGCGCGCGGCAAGCTACGCTCCTACGCTCATCAGCCACGGCGATCTGGTTCTTCCTTGCGTGCGTCAGACGCCGCCCGATCTGATCTTGTTGGATCTGATGCTGCCTGGTACCGACGGCCTGACTCTGTGCCGGGAAATCCGCCGATTCTCTGAAGTCCCCATCATGATGGTAACCGCCAAGATAGAAGAAATTGATCGCCTGCTGGGGCTGGAGATCGGTGCGGATGATTATATTTGCAAACCCTACAGCCCGCGTGAAGTTGTTGCTCGCGTAAAGACGATTCTGCGCCGTTGCAAGCCGCAGCGCGAACTGCAACAGATGGATGCTGACAGCCCGTTGATCGTCGATGAAGGTCGTTTTCAGGCGTCCTGGCGTGGGAAAATGCTCGACTTAACGCCTGCTGAATTTCGCTTACTCAAAACGTTGTCGCATGAACCGGGAAAAGTGTTCTCCCGTGAACAGTTGCTCAATCATCTCTATGACGATTACCGTGTCGTTACCGACCGAACCATCGACAGCCATATTAAGAACCTGCGACGCAAGCTGGAATCGCTGGATGCGGAGCAGTCGTTTATCCGCGCGGTCTATGGCGTAGGGTATCGCTGGGAAGCCGACGCCTGTCGGATTGTGTAATCAGCCAGAAGTCAATCGAGGCCGGGTAAGGCAAAGGAGAGCCCGGCACAATAACTTTACCTGTCTTCCCCACAGCGCTACAATGCCCGCCCTTAATATGGGGGCACTCCCCTAACCGCCTCATTGAGTGAGGCGAGTCTGACCTGTCATCAGAACGAGAACATTATGTTTAAACCGGAACTCCTTTCCCCGGCGGGAACGCTGAAAAACATGCGTTACGCTTTCGCCTATGGCGCAGACGCTGTATATGCGGGCCAACCGCGTTACTCACTGCGCGTACGCAACAACGAATTCAATCACGAAAACCTGCAGCTAGGCATTAATGAAGCCCATGAACTGGGTAAAAAATTCTATGTGGTGGTTAATATTGCCCCGCATAACGCCAAGCTGAAGACCTTCATTCGTGACCTGAAACCGGTGGTGGAAATGGGACCGGATGCACTGATCATGTCCGACCCCGGTCTGATTATGCTGGTGCGCGAAAACTTCCCTGACATGGACATTCACCTTTCAGTACAGGCTAACGCCGTAAACTGGGCAACGGTGAAATTCTGGAAGCAGATGGGATTGACCCGTGTGATCCTGTCCCGCGAACTGTCGTTGGAAGAAATTGAAGAGATCCGCACCCAGGTGCCGGATATGGAAATTGAGATCTTTGTTCACGGCGCGCTGTGCATGGCTTACTCCGGCCGCTGCCTGCTCTCTGGCTACATCAACAAGCGTGACCCAAATCAGGGTACCTGTACCAATGCCTGCCGCTGGGAATACAACGTACAGGAAGGCAAAGAAGACGTGGTGGGCAATATCGTGCATAAGTACGAGCCTATCCCGGTACAAAATGTTGAGCCGACGCTGGGTATTGGCGCGCCGACTGACAAAGTCTTTATGATCGAAGAAGCCCAGCGTCCGGGTGAGTACATGACCGCGTTTGAAGACGAACACGGCACTTACATCATGAACTCGAAGGATTTGCGTGCCATTGCCCACGTTGAGCGCCTGACTCAGATGGGCGTGCATTCGCTGAAAATTGAAGGCCGTACTAAATCATACTATTACTGTGCACGTACCGCGCAGGTTTATCGCAAGGCCATTGATGATGCCGCTGCCGGGAAACCGTTCGACCCGCAACTGCTGGAAACGCTGGAAGGTCTGGCGCATCGCGGTTACACCGAGGGGTTCCTGCGCCGCCATACGCATGACGACTATCAGAACTACGAATACGGCTTCTCTGTTTCCGAGCGTCAGCAGTTTGTCGGCGAATTCACTGGCGAACGTAAAGGTGAACTGGCGGCTGTGCTGGTGAAAAATAAATTCACCGTCGGCGACAGCCTGGAGCTGATGACCCCACAGGGCAACATCAACTTTACCCTCGAACAGATGGAAAACGCGAAAGGCGAAGCGATGCCGGTTGCGCCGGGCGATGGTTACACCGTGTGGATGCCTGTACCGGAGGATATCGATCTGAATTATGCATTGTTGATGCGTAATTTTGCCGGTGAGTCCACGCGCAACCCACATGCTAAGTAGTTAATTACGGTTATTTTTCAGCGTTCGGAAGATTCTTAGAAATCGATCACATACCGCTTCGTTCATTAAGGGTATTATCCCATCCGCTGAAAAACATAACCCATAAATGCTAGCTGTACCAGGAACCACCTCCTTAGCCTGCGTAATCTCCCTTACGCAGGCTTATTTTTTGCCTGCCGTTTAACTCCCCCTATTCAAATCACGACTTTCAGGCGAAAAAAAACCGGGCATTACGCCCGGTTCATTAGGTGGTTAGATATTAATGTGCTGCTTCTGGCTTGTGCTTTTGCGCACTCTGGAAACCATAAGTCAGCTCATTTTTCTCTTTATCCAGCGCAACGGTCACCTGACCGCCATCCACAAGCGAGCCGAACAGCAGTTCGTTAGCCAATGGTTTTTTCAGGTTATCCTGGACAACGCGCGTCATCGGGCGTGCGCCCATTGCGCGGTCATAGCCCTTCTCAGCCAGCCAGTCGCGGGCTTCCTGACTCACTTCCAGAGAGACACCTTTCTGATCCAACTGAACCTGAAGTTCGACGATAAACTTATCAACAACCTGATGAATCACCTCAGTAGAGAGATGATCGAACCAGATAATGTTGTCGAGACGGTTACGGAATTCCGGCGTAAACACTTTTTTGATTTCGCCCATCGCATCAGTACTGTTGTCCTGATGAATCAGCCCAATCGATTTACGCTCGGTTTCACGCACGCCGGCGTTAGTGGTCATGACCAGCACCACGTTGCGGAAATCCGCTTTACGCCCGTTATTGTCGGTCAGCGTACCGTTATCCATCACCTGCAGCAGCAGGTTAAAGACGTCCGGATGCGCTTTTTCGATTTCATCCAGCAGCAGTACCGCATGCGGATGCTTAATGACAGCATCCGTCAGCAAACCGCCCTGGTCGAAACCGACATATCCCGGAGGCGCACCAATCAGGCGGCTGACGGTGTGACGTTCCATATACTCGGACATGTCAAACCGCAGCAGCTCAATACCCAGCGCTTTGGACAACTGCACCGTGACTTCGGTCTTACCGACGCCAGTCGGTCCGGCAAACAGGAACGAACCGACAGGTTTATGCTCGTGTCCCAGACCAGCACGGCTCATTTTGATCGCTTCAGTCAGCGCCTCAATGGCTTTATCCTGTCCGAATACCAGCATTTTCAGACGGTTGCCCAGGTTTTTCAGCGTATCGCGATCGCTCTGCGAAACGCTCTTCTCCGGGATCCGCGCAATGCGGGCCACGACGGACTCGATATCCGCCACGTTGACGGTTTTCTTGCGCTTGCTGACCGGCATCAGACGCGCCCGCGCGCCCGCCTCATCGATCACGTCAATCGCTTTGTCCGGCAAATGACGATCGTTAATGTATTTCACCGCCAGTTCGACCGCTGCACGCACCGCTTTGGCGGTGTAGCGAACGTCATGGTGCGCTTCGTATTTCGGCTTCAGACCATTGATGATCTGCACGGTCTCTTCAACCGACGGCTCAGTGATATCGATTTTCTGGAAACGGCGTGCTAGCGCGCGGTCCTTTTCAAAGATATTGCTGAATTCCTGATAGGTTGTGGAGCCTATCACACGGATTTTACCGCTGGAGAGCAACGGTTTGATCAGGTTAGCCGCATCTACCTGGCCGCCCGATGCCGCACCCGCGCCGATAATGGTGTGGATCTCATCGATAAACAGAATGCTGTTAGTATCCTGTTCCAGTTGTTTCAGCAGCGCCTTAAAGCGTTTTTCAAAATCGCCACGGTATTTGGTACCCGCCAGCAGCGAGCCGATATCCAGAGAGTAAAGGGTACAATCAGCCATCACTTCCGGCACGTCGCCCTGAACGATACGCCAGGCGAGGCCTTCCGCAATAGCGGTTTTCCCGACGCCAGACTCACCTACCAGCAGCGGGTTGTTTTTTCGACGACGGCACAGTACCTGAATGGCGCGTTCCAGCTCTTTGTCCCGGCCAATGAGCGGATCAATTCCGCCCACACGGGCAAGCTGGTTAAGGTTAGTCGTGAAGTTCTCCATACGGTCCTCCCCGCCAGCTTGCTCTTCGTTATTCGGCTGATTACCAGAGTCAGAGGACTGACTTGGTTCGTCTTTGCGCGTGCCATGAGAAATAAAATTCACCACATCAAGGCGACTCACTTCATGCTTACGCAGCAGATAAGCCGCCTGAGATTCCTGCTCGCTGAAGATGGCGACCAGCACATTAGCACCGGTAACTTCATTGCGCCCGGAGGACTGAACATGAAAGACCGCGCGTTGCAACACACGCTGAAAACTCAACGTGGGCTGCGTGTCGCGCTCTTCTTCACTGGCAGGCAATACGGGTGTGGTTTGTTCAATGAAGGCTTCGAGTTCCTGACGCAGCGCCACCAGATCCACAGAACACGCTTCCAGCGCTTCGCGGGCCGATGGGTTACTGAGCAATGCCAGTAGCAAGTGCTCGACGGTCATAAACTCATGTCGGTGCTCGCGCGCTCTGGCGAAAGCCATGTTTAAACTGAGCTCCAGTTCTTGATTGAGCATTGGCACCTCCCCCAATATTTATGCCTGCATTTAGGCTTTTTCTAGCGTACACAGCAACGGATGCTCGTTCTCCCTCGCATACTTGTTCACCATCGCAACTTTGGTTTCAGCCACTTCGGCAGTGAATACGCCGCAAATCGCTTTACCTTGATAGTGAACGGCAAGCATCAGTTGCGTTGCACGTTCTACATCATAAGAAAAGAATTTTTGTAACACGTCAATAACAAACTCCATCGGAGTGTAATCATCATTGACTAATATCACTTTATACATAGATGGCGGTTTTAGCGCGTCGCGCAATTTATCTTCCGCCAGCAGATCGAAATCCAGCCAGTCGTTAGTCTTACCCATTGTCAGTCGTCATCTTCAGTTACGGTTTCCGGCAGAAAATCTTGCCGCTGACAAGCAGCCTATGCGCACAATCAATCTACCTCAAGTATTAGATAACTATCATCTATTAGTGCCATCCGCGATATCTGTCACATAACCGACAATAGCGTTAACTGCTTCAAATTTTGATGCATTTTTACCCTATTCCGTCAGCCTGGCGCTTGACGCCTCGCCTGATTTCTCTAAATTGTAGTTTCGAGAGTTGGCGAGGTTTTGAACAGCCCCCACTCCGCCACCGGTTCATTCCATCTTACTTATATAAGATTTACGAAGGATGTCGAAGCATGGAAACGGGTACTGTTAAGTGGTTCAACAACGCCAAAGGGTTTGGTTTCATCTGTCCCGAAGGCGGCGGCGAAGATATTTTCGCCCATTACTCCACCATTCAGATGGATGGTTACAGAACGCTAAAAGCCGGACAATCTGTCCAGTTTGATGTCCACCTGGGGCCAAAAGGCAATCATGCCAGCGTCATCGTGCCTGTCATTGAAGCAGAAGCTGTCGCATAGCTCTTCTGTTTCATTGTGTACATCCCGCAGTCAAAATGCCAGCCTTTGCGGCTGGCATTTTTATCTCGATGGTATTATTCCCGCGCCAGAGCATCTACCGGATCCAGCCGCGCCGCATTTCGCGCCGGTAGCCAGCCAAACAAAATCCCGGTCGCAGTCGAACACAGAAACGCCGTCAATAAGGCTACGGGTGAGAAACCTATTTCCCAGCCAGGCAGGAATAGCTGAAGCGTAAAGGCGATCAGCATCGACAAGCTAATGCCCAACGCGCCGCCAACCAGACACACCAGCACCGCTTCAATTAAGAACTGCTGCAGTACGTCACTGGTGCGGGCGCCAACCGCCATACGAATACCAATCTCGCGCGTTCGTTCGGTTACCGAAACCAGCATAATATTCATCACACCAATTCCACCGACCACCAGCGAAATCACGGCCACCAGCGTCAGGAACAGTTGTAATGTACGTGTGGTCTTTTCGGCGGTTTTCAAGACACCGTCCATATTCCAGGTGAAGAAATCCTTCTTACCGTGGCGTAACGTCAGTAGTCGGGTGAGCTGCTGCTCGGCCTGGGCACTATCAAAACCGTCTTTCACCCGCACGGTGATCGAGTTCAGCCACGACTGCCCCATAATTCGCCCGGACATGGTGCTGTAAGGCAGCCAGACCCGCAGGATCTTGCTACTGCCAAACATCGACTGTTTCTCTTCTGCAACACCAATCACCGTGGCAGGCATATTCCCCACCAGCACGACTTCGCCGACAACTTTCGCTTTGTTGGGGAACAATTGACGACGGGTATTGCTGTCGAGCACCACCACCTGAGCGCGCCCCGCCAGTTGTTCAGCGTTAAAAGTGGTCCCTTCGCTAAACGTCATGCCATAGACGTTGAAATAGTCGCCGCTAACGCCATTAGCACTGGCGGCCACGTCGATATTGCCATAGCGTAGCCGCAGGTTTTTCGACACCGCAGGCGTCACCGAACTGACCCAGGGCTGCTTCTGTAACGCCGTTAAATCGTCATACTTCAGCGCCTGTTGATATTGTGGGTCGTCGTCGCCGAAATCTTTGCCAGGATAGATATCGATGGTATTGGTGCCGATAGCGCGAATATCTGCCAGCACCAGCTGTTTAGCCGCATCGCCTACCACCACAATCGACACCACCGAAGCAATACCGATGATGATCCCAAGCATGGTCAGTAGCGTTCGCATTTTATTCGCAGCCATTGCCAGCCAGGCCATAGTGAGCGCTTCGCGAAAACCGCTGACAAACTGCCCCCAGCCGGACGCCGTTTTCACCGTCGGCTCCGCGATATCGCGCCCGGTAGAGGGTTTGTGCGACGGCGGATTGCGCACAATCTCGCCGTCACGAATTTCAATGACGCGTTCGGCCTGTGCGGCGACCTGGCTGTCGTGAGTGACGATAATCACCGTATGCCCGCGATCGCGCAACTGATGCAAAATCGCCATCACCTCTTCGCCTGAATGGCTATCCAGCGCGCCGGTGGGTTCGTCGGCGAGGATAACCTGTCCCCCGTTCATCAGCGCACGCGCAATACTGACCCGCTGCTGCTGACCACCGGAAAGCTGGGAAGGCTGATAGTCGACTCTGTCGCCCAGACCCAGTCGCTGCAGGAGTTCTTGCGCACGGGCCAGGCGCTGCTTACGTTCGGTGCCAGCGTAGACCGCAGGCACCTCAACGTTTTGCGCGGCGGTTAAATGCGACAACAAATGATAACGCTGGAAGATAAAACCGAAATGTTCGCGACGCAGCTGGGCTAACGCATCGCTATCCAGCGTGGAGACATCGCGCCCGGCAACCCGATACGTACCGCTGGTGGGTTTGTCCAGACAGCCGAGAATATTCATCAGCGTCGATTTACCCGAGCCAGACGCCCCGACAATCGCTACCATTTCCCCGGCCTGAATGCTCAAGGATACGTCCTTCAATACCTCGACCTGACCTTCGCCTGACGGATAGCTGCGGCGGATATTGCTCAGTTCAAGCAATGCCGTCATTTTGGCGCTCCAGCGTTGCCCTCACCGGTGATGACTTCATCCCCCTCTTCCAGCCCTTTCACGATCTCCACATCGGTGTCATTACGCGCGCCGATAACCACTTCGCGTTCACGGGTTTCGCCGTTACGCAGCAGCCTGACGTTATAACGATTGTTGCCAATAGGATCGCCCAGCGCCGACAGCGGGATCGTCAGGACATTTTTCACATCCGTGAGCTGGATATGGACCTGCGCGGTCATATCCAGACGCAGGATCCCTTTCGGGTTGGGAACTTCGAAGCGAGCATAGTAGAAAATTGCATCATTCACTTTCTCTGGCGTCGGAAGAACATCTTTGAGCTTACCTTCGTAGCGCGTCTGAGGATCGCCCAGTACGGTAAACCAGGCCTTTTGCCCGGGATGCAGGTGAATCACATCCGCCTCGGAAACCTGCGCTTTCACCAGCATGGTGCTCATATCTGCCAATGTCAGAATGTTAGGTGCCTGCTGGGCAGCAATAACGGTTTGCCCCTGAAGGGTAGTAATTTGCGTGACTTCGCCTGCCATTGGCGCGACGATGCGGGTGTAATCAAGGTTGGTTTTTGCCGTATCGAGAGAGGCCTGATTACGCTTAATTTGCGCATCAATTGTGCCGATTTGCGCCTGTTTGACCGCCATCTGAGTAGCCGCCGTGTCGAGATCCTGCTGCGAGACAGCCTGGGTTTTCGCCAGCTGTTGCTGACGGGAAAGCGTTACCCGCGCCAGCTTCCACTCGGCTTCAGCCTGTAAACGCTGAGCGCGTAATTCCATCAGCGTCGCTTCAACCTCTTTAATCTGGTTTTGCGCCTGTTCAGGATCGATAACGCCAAGCAGTTGATCTTTTTTTACTTTGTCGCCAATGGCGACCGACAGCGTTTTTAACTGCCCGCTTACCTGCGCCCCGACGTCAACTTTACGCAACGCATCCAGTTTGCCGGTTGCCAGTACGCTTTGCTGCAGATCGCCCGGACGCACAATTAACGTTTGATACTGAGGTAAAGGCGCATTAAGCGTTCGCCAAAGTGCAATTATCGCCACAATAATGATGATGGCGAAGAGAAAATAGCGCTTTTTGATTTTTCCCTTGAGCTTCATAAATGTCCCAATTTCCCCCAATACGTCCACCAGAGTGGAGTGGTAAACATCAACGTTAAATAAATAGCCGTTGAAAAACGCAAGAATAACAGAGTTATTGATGAATGGTTAAGATCCGCTGTGTTGAAATTAGTACCAGAGTATCCATCGGATTGTTATTATGAGCCAGCTAACTGACAGCACTTTTCATTCTTCAAAACCCGCCACAAGTTTTAGCCTCTTTTGTAGCCTGATGACCGGACATTGGCGCCCTGGAAAATTTTGGCATCAGCGTAGCTTCCGTCGTAAGTTTTTGTTGCGCTCAGCGCTTATGCCACGATTAATGCATGAATGGATGACTGAACTGGCGCAATGGCCTGATCTCGATAGCGTACTGGCGCGCCAGCCTCGTCTGCCGGTTCGCCTACATCGCGCCTATCTCGCACAAAACCTTGATCGGAAAATGAAACTGGATGCTGTGCGTTTTCATTACAATGCTATCCGCAGCTCTTTTTCAGCCACTGAATATAAAGCTTATTTAAGTGCGGATGGATTACAACTGGCACAAATTGAAGGCAAAAATAGCGAAATATTTAGCGTAATACTGGGCTCATTTATCTCACTGGATAAAGAAGGTGAAAGTACCATTCTGGTACGCAATAGCGCTGGCGAGACTTTAGCGGAAATGACGTTTACGCTGTGCAATTATCAAGGAAGCAGCACACTGTTTATTGGCGGGTTACAGGGAGGCAGTCGATTACTGCCACATGAAGAAATTCAAAAAGCGACCAAATCATGCTACGGGATTTTCCCTAAACGTATTGTGATGGAAGCCATTTGCTGTTTTGCAGAACAATTGAATATTAAACAAATTCTGGCTGTCAGTAATGAACAGCATATCTTTCGCAGCCCGCGTTACCACGATAAAAACAAGGTGATACTTTCCGACTACAACGCATTTTGGGAGTCGGTTGGCGGTGAGTGCGACAGTCACGGCTATTACCATATCCCACGCACAATGGCGCGAAAAAGCGAAGCGGACATTGCCAGCAAAAAACGCGCGGAATACCGCCGTCGCTACCAGCTACTGGACAGCATCCACTCGCAGCTGTCGTCGATGTTTCGCCGCTAATCCGCTCTGCCGCGTGCCAACCACAGCACGCGGGAAAACATTTTTCGCAGCAGCGTTGGCACCGCGTCAACGCCGCGCCGCCCGGCTTCCATCGCCACCTCAATGGCTAAATCTGGTTTTGACGACCGGTGAATCGCCTTCGAGATAATTTTGCGCATATTCATGGGCACGTTTTCGGGGATTTGCGCCACCCTGTGGAATACGTCAGCGAACCCCTGGCGATACATAAAGTGTTCCATGTCCAGCGCGGGAAGCATGGTTAAATGATCGCGCTCTTCTTCTCTGTCGTTATTCAACAAACTCCGCACCGTAGCGGCATACTTTTTCCCGGCTTCATCACCATCAACCAGCACATGCCACTCGATACCCATCCGGCGGGCGAACTTAACCAGCGGCTTAAGGCCGGACTGGGCAAATTCAATGACTTTGATACCTTCCGCATCAAAGTGGTGCCCACACTGGCGGGCCAGTTCGTTAATGACCCAGGTTTCCGTTTCGCCTTCCACCAGCAGCCAACAGCGGGCAAACAACGACGATGCACGGTTAAAACGAATATGAAAGGCAATACGCCGACCATCTTCTGCGCTGATCCCACCTGGCCCAAGCCGCCAGGCGGCGACGCGGGAAGACTCACGCACCAGGCGGACAACATGTTCCACGGGGGTGAGGGACAGTAACTCACCTGAGTTGGTGGTCGCCACCCGTTGCAGCGGAAGCAAATTCAGCAGGTGCCAGGCAACCGACAGCATAATCGGATGTAAACGCGTTTCAGGATCTTCTACCAACAGTAACGGCCGGGCGTCTTTATCCAGCCTCAGCGTACCTTTGGCCTGTAACAGCGTCGAAAACAATCCCAACAAGATCACGCGGTGCGTGCGTCCGCCCGGTCTATCAATCATACGGTTGATAATATCCAGATAGCGCCAGCTACGTTGTTCGTTATTGGAACGTCGACGCATCAGACGATAGCGGGACTGACTGGAACCTTGCTCAGAAAAATAGTGTTCCAATAGCTGTACCATGGCCGATAACCCCTGACGTATCTGCCCATCTGTCAGGTTTTGCGGTCGGGTAGCCAGTTCACGTGCCAGAAAATCCAGTTGCCGCGCGGTCACTTCGACATCCGCCGAATCCGGCACCGTACCGTTACGGATCCGTCGCATAAAACGCGCGTCACGCAGGCGCAGTACTGGCATCAAACGCACGAGGTGCCGCGCCTGATCGTTAATGTCGTCGAGGGGAAGCTGATGGCCCTCGCCATCCAGAAAACTGCGTAACGTCAGAACGCTACCGTCGTCCGCACATTCACCTTCCAGTCGATAGAAAATGCGGTGATAGCCATCCTGACACAGCGTCCAGCTGGCTTCCAGAGGACGATACCTGCGCACGCGGTGGCGACCTGGTTGAGACTCACGAAACGTCAGGATGATATGCAGATGATGTTCCCGGCCTTGAATATCGCCCGGCGGGAACCAGAAATCTTCGCGGTCAAAGTGGTACAAATCAGTTTCCGGCGACAGCAACAGGGTTAAAGCATCCAGCAGACTGGACTTACCCCACGCGTTCTCCCCAATTAGCACGTTGCTTTGCTCCAGCATCAACGACAGACGGTTAATACCACGAAATCCAACAATCTCAACGCGTTCGAGAATCATATAGCCTCCGGAAATGCTAACTTTTTCCTTCAAGTTATCAGGAGTATAACGGCAAGCGGGCGCTCAGGACACCCGATATGATCAGGAGGTTAGTCGCAGAAATCAAAAAATATAAGAATATTCTTCTTATGTTTTCCCCGGAATATTATTTCAGAACTCAATCATCGCCGTTTTGCTAATTGAACTATGCTTCATTCATCCAATATTCAAAAAGGAATCACAACATATTGCCTTAAATCAAATTTTTTCATCAATTTAACTGGCGAAGGGATGATGTTTTTTTCAAAAATACCGGCTCTTTCATCATCGTCCCTTTTAGCGATGAATTACCGGGTAAGGAACACGAACCCGGAACTTTTAATTGAGGTGGTTATGTTCAGGAAATTAGCAGCCGAATTCTTCGGTACGTTTTGGCTCGTCTTTGGTGGGTGCGGTAGCGCAGTTCTGGCCGCAGCATTCCCGGAGTTGGGTATTGGATTTGCCGGTGTCGCGCTGGCGTTTGGTTTGACCGTATTAACCATGGCATTCGCCGTAGGTCATATTTCCGGCGGACACTTTAACCCGGCGGTGACCTTCGGTTTATGGGCGGGCGGTCGCTTCCCGGCAAAAGACGTTATTGGTTATGTTATCGCTCAGGTTGTGGGCGGTATTGTTGCAGCAGCGGCACTGTATCTTATTGCCAGCGGTAAAGCTGGTTTTGACGCAACTGCCAGTGGTTTTGCCTCGAACGGCTTTGGTGAACATTCACCTGGCGGCTATTCAATGATGTCTGCCGTCGTAATTGAAATTATTTTGACCGCTGGTTTCTTATTAGTGATCCACGGTGCGACCGATAAACATGCTCCGGCAGGTTTTGCACCCATTGCGATTGGTCTGGCGTTAACCCTGATCCACTTGATCAGTATTCCGGTTACCAACACCTCCGTTAACCCGGCACGTAGTACCGCTGTAGCCATCTTCCAGGGCGGCTGGGCATTACAGCAATTGTGGTTCTTCTGGGTTATGCCGATTATCGGTGGGGTCCTCGGCGGTCTTATTTACCGCACTCTGCTGGAAAAACGCGATTAATCGATAACAAAAAAGGCCTGGCGCAAGTCAGGTCTTTTTTTTCCCCGCTATATTTCCTTTTATTTGCAACTTTACTCCCTTCATTGCATTGAGTAGTGTGTGCTGGCGCATTTCGTCTTACTCTCAGCAAGGATCTGGTTTTCATGTTTTCAGGGCTGTTAATCATTCTGGTTCCCCTTATTGTGGGCTACCTTATTCCGCTTCGGCACAGGGCTGCATTAAAACTCATCAATCGCCTGTTGAGCTGGATCGTCTACCTTATTCTCTTTTTTATGGGTATCAGCCTGGCGTTTCTGGATAATCTCGCCAGCAACCTGTTAGCCATTCTTCATTATTCTGCGGTCAGCGTGACGGTCATTTTGTTGTGTAATATTGCGGCGCTGTTCTGGCTGGAGCGTTCACTGCCCTGGCGACATAACCACAAGCAAGAAAAGCTACCCTCGCGAATTGCGATGGCACTTGAGTCGCTCCAGCTTTGTGGCGTCGTCGTCGTGGGTTTTCTGCTCGGCCTCACCGGTCTTCCTATTCTGCAGCACGCCACCGAAGCCAGCGAATATACGTTAATCTTTTTACTGTTCCTGGTCGGGATTCAACTGCGCAACAGCGGTATGACCTTAAAGCAAATTGTGCTGAATCGCCGGGGGATGATTGTTGCGGTGGTCGTCGTCGCCAGTTCGATGCTAGCGGGGGTTATCAATGCGTTGATCCTCGGCCTGCCGCTGAAAACCGCGCTGGCGATGGCATCAGGTTTTGGCTGGTATTCCCTGTCCGGTATTCTGTTAACCGAATCCTTCGGGCCGGTGATTGGTAGCGCCGCCTTCTTTAATGACCTGGCCCGCGAGCTGATTGCCATTATGTTGATTCCTGGAATGGTGGGCCGCAGCCGCTCAACCGCGCTGGGGCTATGTGGCGCGACATCAATGGATTTCACCTTACCGGTGCTACAACGCAGCGGCGGTCTGGAGATGGTTCCGGCAGCCATCGTCCACGGCTTTATTCTGAGTCTGTTAGTGCCTTTGCTGATGGCGTTTTTCTCCGCCTGAAGTCAGGACAAATACCTCTCTGGCGGTAGTCATCTACCGCCAAAATTGCGCTAAATCAATCTCCCTGCAAGTTGTAGCAGAAATCCCTTTTATCCCTTCGCGCACAGGCATAACCTTAAACATGTATATTAAATATAACTTTAAAAGGTGTGACCATGTTTTGTGTGCAATGTGAACAAACCATCCGTACTCCGGCAGGAAACGGCTGCTCTTACGCGCAGGGTATGTGCGGTAAAACGGCTGAAACCTCCGATTTGCAGGATCTGCTGATTGCTTCCCTACAAGGTCTGTCTGCATGGGCTGTTAAGGCACGTGAATACGGCATCATCGACCATGAGGTTGATAACTTTGCGCCGCGTGCATTCTTCTCCACGCTGACCAACGTTAACTTCGATTCCCCGCGGATTGTTGGCTATGCCCGTGAAGCTATCGCCATGCGCGACGCCCTGAAAGCGCAATGCCTGAACATCGACGCGAACGCAGCGGTCGCTAACCCGATGGCCGATCTGCAACTGGTCAGCGACGATCTGGGCGACCTGCAACGTCAGGCCGCTGAATTTACCCCGAACAAAGACAAAGCAGCCATTGGCGAGAACATTCTCGGCCTGCGTCTGCTGTGCCTGTACGGCCTGAAAGGTGCGGCAGCTTACATGGAGCACGCGCACGTTCTCGGTCAGTACGACAACGACATCTACGCTCAGTACCACAAAATCATGGCATGGCTGGGAACCTGGCCTTCCGATATGAACGCTCTGCTGGAGTGCTCAATGGAAATCGGCCAGATGAACTTCAAAGTGATGAGCATTCTGGATGCTGGCGAAACCACTAAATACGGCCACCCGACGCCAACTCAGGTCAACGTCAAAGCAACCGAAGGTAAGTGCATCCTGATCTCCGGTCACGACCTGAAAGATCTGTACAACCTGCTGGAGCAGACCGAAGGTACCGGCGTTAACGTCTATACCCACGGTGAAATGCTGCCAGCGCACGGCTACCCGGAACTGCGTAAGTTCAAACACCTGATCGGTAACTACGGCAGCGGCTGGCAGAATCAGCAGGTTGAATTTGCCCGCTTCCCGGGCCCAATCGTAATGACCTCTAACTGCATCATCGACCCAACCGTTGGCGCCTACGATGACCGTATCTGGACTCGTAGCATCGTCGGTTGGCCAGGTGTAAGCCACCTCGAAGGCGACAACTTCGCTCCGGTAATCGCTCAGGCTCAGCAGATGGCGGGCTTCCCGTACAGCGAAATTCCGCACCTGATCACCGTTGGTTTCGGTCGTCAGACTCTGCTGGGCGCGGCTGATACCCTGATCGACCTGGTAAGCCGCGAAAAACTGCGTCACATCTTCCTGGTTGGCGGTTGTGATGGCGCGCGTGGCGAACGTAACTACTTCACCGACTTCGCCACCAGCGTGCCGGACGACTGCCTGATCCTGACACTGGCGTGCGGTAAATACCGTTTCAACAAACTGGAGTTCGGCGATATCGAAGGCCTGCCGCGTCTGGTCGATGCAGGTCAGTGTAACGATGCATACTCTGCCATCATCCTGGCGGTAACCCTGGCTGAGAAACTGGGCTGTGGCGTGAACGATCTGCCGCTGTCTCTGGTGCTCTCCTGGTTCGAACAGAAAGCGATTGTCATTCTGCTGACCCTGCTGTCTCTGGGTGTGAAAAACATCGTCACTGGCCCGACTGCGCCTGGCTTCTTCACGCCGGACCTGCTGGCAGCTCTCAACGAGAAGTTCGGTCTGCGTTCCGTGACCACCGTCGAAGAAGACATGAAGCAACTGCTGAGCGCGTAAGGAGTAAAGAATGACAATGCCAACTCATCAGTGCCCATGGCGGATGCAGGTTCATCACATCCATCAGGAAACGCCGGATGTATGGACAATTTCGTTGCTGTGCCACGACTATTATCCGTACCGCGCCGGGCAGTATGCACTGGTCAGCGTACGTAATTCAGCGGACACGCTGCGTGCTTACACCCTCTCTTCAACGCCGGGCGTTAGCGAATACATCACGCTGACCATCCGCCGCATTGACGATGGCGCAGGCTCACAGTGGTTAACCCGCGACGTGAAGCGCGGCGACTATATCTGGCTGTCCGATGCAATGGGTGAATTCACCTGTGAAGATAAAGCGGAAGACAGGTTCCTGATGCTGGCCGCTGGCTGTGGCGTCACGCCAATCATGTCAATGCGTCGCTGGTTGGCAAAATACCGCCCACAGGCAGATGTGCAGGTGATCTTTAACGTTCGTTCACCGCAAGATGTCATTTTTGCCGACGAATGGCGCGAGTATCCGGTGACCTTAGTTGCTGAAAACAATGCCACTGACGGTTTTGTTTCCGGCCGACTGACCACCGAACTGCTGCAAAGCGTACCGGACCTGGCTTCGCGCACCGTGATGACCTGCGGCCCGGCGCCGTATATGGATCTGGTCGAGAAAGAAGTCAACGCGCTGGGCGTGACACGCTTCTTTAAAGAGCAGTTCTTCACCCCGGTAGCTGAAGCCGCCACCAGCGGTCTGAAGTTCACCAAACTACAGCCGGCAAAAGAGTTTTATGCGCCGGTAGGCAGTACGCTGCTGGAAGCGCTGGAAAGCAATAAAGTGCCGGTTGTCGCCGCATGCCGTGCGGGCGTTTGCGGCTGCTGCAAAACCAAAGTGGTTGACGGTAACTACACGGTCAGTAGCACCATGACGCTGACCGACGCAGAAATTGCTGAAGGTTATGTGCTGGCCTGCTCCTGTCATCCGCAGGGTGATTTAGTGCTGGCGTAATTGGCCGATATCTGATGTACAAAAGGCTACCCGGTTATATCGGGTGGCCTTTTTTTATGCTGTCAGACACTGCAAAATTCCTATTTTTTCCCCCTCCCAGGCAAAATACCGTCCTCCTCCTGCGAATTATCGACCACACTTACCAGGCACAGGTTAAGCAAAACCCCGACTACCGCGTCGAACTTTCTACAAAGGATCCCCATGAAAAAAGTGGCCATCGTCGGCGTAGGTCCCACCGGAATTTATACGTTTCATGCCCTCGTTGAGCGCGGTGAACCGCTGGAGATACAGCTTTATGAGCAAGCTGAGGAAGCTGGCGTAGGCATGCCTTATAACAGCGACAACAACGCAGACCACATGCTGGCCAATATAGCCAGCATTGAGATCCCGCCGATTTATATCAGTTATCTGACGTGGCTACAGAATCAAAGCGATGAATACCTGGCGCAGTTTCGGCTTGAACGTACATCTTTGCATGAGCGGCAATTTTTGCCCCGGGTGATCCTCGGCGACTATTATCGCGATCGTTTTTTAGCCATTGTCGATAAAGCGCAAAGATCCGGGTTCACAATTCGCGTATATGAATCAAGTAAAGTCACCGACCTGCAAGCAAACCCGACTGGGGTCTCCCTGTGGATCAATCACGCGTCACAGCCCGTCGAAGTGGATTTCGCCGCTATCGCCAGCGGTCATCTGTGGCCAGAAACTGATGCTCAAGCACGCAAGTTTTTCCCCAGTCCGTGGACCGGCCTGATGGAGGCGCAGATTAGCGCTTGCAGGGTGGGTATTCTGGGCACCTCGCTAAGCGCTATCGACGCGGCGATGGCCGTGGTCAGTCAGCATGGTACCTTCACCACCAATACCGACCGTTCACTGCAGTTCACGCGTAAACCCGACAGCCAAAACCTGAAGCTGACCCTGATGTCGCGCAGCGGTGTGCTGCCTGAAGCGGATTTTTACTGCCCTCTTCCCTATGAACCGCTGAATATCGTGACGAAAGAAGCGATTGAAAACGCCATTGCCGAGGGCCAAAACGGATTACTGGACCGCATCTTCCGGCTTATTGTGCAACAACTGCAAGACGCGGCCCCAGGGTGGTGCCAACAGGTTGCACTTGCAACGCTTAACGCCGACACATTCCCCGAGGTCTATTTTGCCGACAGGCTCAAGCATGACCCTTTTGACTGGGCGAGGCGTAACCTGGTGGAGGTTGAGCGCAACAAGCAGGAACAACATACCGTCGCCTGGCGCTATACCTTATTGCGCCTCCATGAGGTTATTGAAGAGATCGTTCCTCATCTTGATGCTCGCGACGAAAAACGTTTCAGGCACGGACTGGCGCGCGTCTTTATTGATAACTATGCGGCAATCCCGTCTGAATCTATCCGCCGATTGCTGGCTCTGCACGATGCCGGGCTGATTGAGATCCTCGCACTCGGCAAGGATTATGAGCGTACAAATGAGCAGGAAAGGACGGTCATTTACCACCACGGTCAGCGCAGTGAATTTGATGTATTTATTGACGCCCGAGGACAACGGGCATTGCAGAGCAAAGATATTCCGTTCCCAACGCTACGCGATCAACTGCTGGCCTGTGGCGATGAGATCCCGGATATCGGCGAAGATTACACGCTGCAAGCGCCGGAAAACGCCCGCAACCGCATCGCCTTTGGCGGACTGCCGTGGTTGATGCACGACCGTCCCTTTATTCAGGGGCTGGTGGTTAGCGCTGAAATAGGTGCGGCGATGGCAAAGGCATTGACGCAACGAGCACTGAAACGTCGGCACAAACTGTGGAGCAGTGACGAGATGGATTAGCGGCCAGACTTAATGGCGAGGCGGAGATAGGTTATCGCGTCCCCGCCTCTGTCTTGATTCTCGGATGGCAAACTATCGCCAGGCCGAGTTTCCGGCAACGGAGAAACGCCCCGCGCCCAAAAATGCCACGGCCAGAGCGCCGATGAAGAAATACACCAGACTTTCAATTGCCCATGCGCCGGTTTTATCCAGTGACCAGGTTTCACCCATCCCGACCATCAGCCATGCCACCACCATCGTAAACGCGAGCCCCAACGCCGCCGGACGCGTCAGGATCCCAAGAATAATCAGACACGGTGCCACAACCTCTCCCAGCAGAACGCCATACGCAATAAAGCCAGGGAAACCTTTCGCTATCAGCATGCCACTGATGCCATCAATACCCGCGAACAGTTTATGCAGCCCATGAAACAGCATTAATCCCCCCACGGCAATACGTAACAAAAACTTGCCAAAATCTTCATGAGTCAGTACCCGGTTAACTGTATTTAATAGTTTTATAACCATTTGAATTTATTCCTTGTTTCACCATGTCCAATAACAAACTACGCTTAATACAGGCTTAATGAAACCTGCCGGAAATAAGAGGTAATGATAAGCATAACTATTATCTTCATCTAAACTTGTAACCGGTATCACATTAAAGGAGAAGGAAAACCATGAAACAAACGGTTGCCGCTTTTATTGCTAAAACACTCGAACAAGCTGGCGTTAAACGCATTTGGGGTGTGACGGGTGACTCGCTAAATGGCCTTAGTGACAGTCTGAATCGTATGGGAACGATTGACTGGATGCCAACACGTCATGAAGAGGTTGCGGCCTTCGCCGCGGGAGCTGAAGCGCAGTTGACGGGAGAACTGGCCGTCTGCGCAGGCTCGTGTGGACCAGGCAACCTGCACCTGATTAACGGACTGTTTGATTGCCACCGCAACCACGTCCCGGTACTGGCAATTGCCGCACACATTCCATCCAGTGAGATAGGCAGCGGTTATTTTCAGGAGACCCACCCGCAAGAGTTGTTTCGCGAATGTAGCCACTATTGCGAGCTGGTTTCCAGCCCTGAACAGATCCCACAGGTGCTGGCAATTGCCATGCGTAAAGCGGTGCTCAACCGCGGCGTCTCCGTGGTGGTATTACCCGGCGACGTTGCGCTGAAGCCAGCACCAGAAAGCGCCAGCACTCACTGGTATCATGCGCCGCTCCCGGTGGTCACTCCGGAAGAAGAAGAGCTCAGAAAACTAGCGCAACTGCTACGCTACTCCAGCAATATCGCCCTGATGTGTGGCAGTGGCTGCGCCGGTGCGCATAAAGAACTGGTTGAGTTTGCAGCTAAAATAAAAGCGCCGATTGTGCACGCCCTGCGTGGTAAAGAGCATGTGGAGTACGACAACCCTTACGACGTGGGCATGACCGGGCTGATCGGCTTTTCATCCGGCTTCCATACCATGATGAATGCCGACACGCTGATCCTGCTCGGTACCCAATTCCCCTATCGCCCGTTCTACCCCACCGACGCCAAGATTATTCAGATTGATATCAATCCGGCGAGCATTGGCGCGCACAGTAAAGTAGATATGGCGCTGGTAGGCGATATTAAATCCACACTCCGCACCCTGCTGCCGCTGGTGGAAGAAAAAACCGATCGGCAGTTCCTGGATAAAGCGCTGGAACACTATCGTGAGGCGCGTAAAGGGCTGGATGATTTAGCCAAACCCAGCGATAAAGCCATTCATCCACAGTATCTGGCGCAGCAGATCAGCCACTTTGCCGCTGACGACGCCATCTTCACCTGCGACGTTGGCACGCCAACGGTGTGGGCAGCACGTTATCTGAAAATGAACGGTAAACGCCGTCTGATCGGTTCGTTTAACCACGGGTCGATGGCTAATGCCATGCCCCAGGCGCTCGGCGCACAAGCGACCGAACCGGGACGTCAGGTTGTCGCAATGTGCGGTGACGGCGGTTTTAGCATGCTGATGGGCGACTTTCTGTCGGTTGTGCAAATGAAGCTGCCGGTGAAGATTATTGTCTTCAACAACAGCGTGTTGGGGTTTGTGGCTATGGAGATGAAAGCTGGCGGTTATCTGACCGACGGCACCGAACTGCACGATACAAATTTCGCACGGATTGCCGAGGCTTGCGGCATTACGGGCATTCGCGTGGAGAAATCCTCAGAGGTTGATGAAGCGCTGCAAAGGGCGATGTCGATTGACGGTCCGGTGCTGGTCGATGTGGTCGTCGCGAAAGAAGAACTGGCGATCCCGCCGCAGATCAAACTCGAACAAGCTAAAGGTTTTAGCCTGTATATGCTGCGCGCAATCATCAGCGGGCGCGGTGATGAAGTGATCGAACTGGCGAAAACTAACTGGCTCAGGTAAAACAGAGGGCATTACCTCACTTAAAAAGGAATGCCCGTGATTGATTTACGCAGTGATACCGTTACCCGACCAAGTCGCGCCATGCTCGAAGAGATGATGGCCGCCCCGGTCGGGGACGACGTCTACGGTGATGACCCTACCGTTAATGCCCTCCAGCAATACGCAGCCGAGCTTGCTGGCAAAGAAGCCGCAATTTTCTTACCCACAGGCACTCAGGCGAACCTGGTGGCTCTCCTCAGTCATTGTCAGCGCGGCGAAGAATATATCGCCGGTCAGGGCGCGCATAACTATCTCTACGAAGCGGGTGGCGCAGCGGTGCTCGGCAGCATTCAACCGCAACCTATCGACGCCATGCCGGATGGCACTTTGCCGCTGGAGAAAGTGGCGGCAAAAATCAAAGCGGACGATATCCATTTTGCCCGCACGCGTCTGCTCAGCCTGGAAAACACCCACAACGGCAAAGTGCTACCACGCGAGTATCTGAAAGAGGCCTGGGAATTTACCCGTGAGCGCAATCTTGCGCTGCATGTCGACGGCGCGCGTATTTTTAACGCCATCGTCGCCTATGGCTGTGAGTTAAAAGATGTCACGCAATACTGCGATTCGTTCACCATTTGTCTCTCCAAAGGTTTAGGAACGCCGGTAGGCTCACTGCTGGTCGGCAGCCACGAGTACATCAAGCGCGCCATTCGCTGGCGTAAAATGACCGGCGGCGGAATGCGTCAGGCCGGTATTCTGGCGGCGGCGGGACTGTATGCGCTGAAAAATAACGTGTCGCGTTTACAAGAAGACCATGACAACGCCGCCTGGATGGCGGAACAACTGCGCGAAGCAGGAGCGGACGTCATGCGCCACGACACCAACATGCTGTTTGTCCGCGTTGGCGAAGAACACGCTGCGGCACTGGGCGAGTACATGAAAGCGCAAGGCGTGCTGATTAACGCCTCGCCGATTGTGCGTCTGGTGATGCATCTGGACGTATCGCGTGAACAGCTTGCTGAAGTCGTCGCCCACTGGCGCGCTTTTTTAACCCGCTAAGGAGATGGGCGTGCCGCAACGGATTTTGGTTCTTGGCGCCAGTGGCTACATTGGTCAGCATCTGGTACAGGCGCTCAGTCAGCAAGGGCATCAGGTGCTGGCTGCGGCACGCCGCATCGAGCGGCTGGAAAAGCAGCAGTTGGCCAACGTCAGCTGCCATAAGGTCGATTTGAATTGGCCAGATAACCTAACGCCGCTGCTGACCGGCGTTGATACGGTCTATTACCTGGTCCATGGCATGGGAGAAGGCGGTGATTTTATCGCCCATGAGCGCCAGGTAGCAATGAACGTGCGCGATGCGCTACGTGATACGCCAGTCAAACAGCTTATTTTCCTGAGCTCATTACAGGCTCCCCGGCATGAACAATCCGATCATCTACGTGCGCGACAGATAACCGCGGACACCCTGCGCGAATCAGGCGTGCCGATGACCGAATTGCGCGCGGGTATTATCGTAGGGGCAGGTTCTGCCGCCTTTGAAGTGATGCGCGACATGGTCTACAACCTGCCGGTACTCACCCCTCCGCGCTGGGTGCGCTCGCGTACCACGCCTATCGCGCTGGAGAATTTAATGTACTACCTGGTGGCGTTGTTGGATCATCCTACACGCCAACACCGCGTGCTCGAAGCCGCCGGGCCGCAGGTATTGAGCTATCAGGAGCAGTTCGAGCATTTTATGGCGGTCAGCGGTAAACATCGCCTGCTCATCCCTGTCCCCTTTCCTACCCGCTGGATTTCGGTCTGGTTTTTGAACGTCATAACGTCAGTGCCGCCGACCACGGCAAAAGCGCTGATACAGGGGTTAAAACACGACCTGCTGGCCGATGACACCGAATTACGCACGCTGATCCCGCAAAAGCTGATTGCCTTTGATGACGCGGTGCGCAGCACATTGAAAGAAGAAGAGAAGCTGGTCAATTCCAGCGACTGGGGTTACGACGCGCAGGCATTTGCCCGCTGGCGCCCCGAATATGGCTATTTCGCTAAACAAGCTGGCTTTAGCGTTGAAACCTCCGCCAGTCGGCAGGCGCTGTGGCAGGTGGTGAATCGCCTCGGCGGCAAAGAAGGCTATTTCTTTGGCAATATTTTATGGAAAACGCGCGCGGCGTTGGACCTGCTGGTCGGCCATAAGCTGGCGAAAGGCAGACCGCAACACTCTCTGTTGCAGGTTGGCGATACCGTTGATAGCTGGAAAGTTATCATCGTTGAGCCAGAAAAACAGCTGACGCTGCTGTTTGGGATGAAAGCGCCAGGATTGGGTCGACTGAGCTTCACGCTGGAAGATAAAGGCGACCACCGACGCATTGATGTCCGCGCCTGGTGGCATCCGCACGGCATGCCAGGCCTCTTCTATTGGCTGCTGATGATCCCGGCGCATCTGTTCATTTTCAGAGGGATGGCGAAGCGTATTGCTAAACTTGCAGAACAAATCACAGACTCATGATAAAAAGAGCCTGTATTCTTTCATGTTTCCCATTGCATACAGACGAAATTCACGGAAGAATGCGCACGACGTTTTTTAAACACAGTGGATTGATATGAAGGTACTGGTTACCGGAGCCACCAGCGGCTTAGGCCGAAACGCGGTTGAGTTTTTATGCAGCAAAGGCGTCAGCGTCAGAGCTACCGGTCGCAACGAAGCGATGGGCAAGCTGCTGGAGAAAATGGGCGCAGAGTTTGTGCATGCCGATTTGACCGAGCTGGTCTCTTCGCAGGCAAAAGTGATGCTCGCCGGTATCGATACGCTGTGGCACTGCTCCAGTTTTACCTCACCATGGGGAACTCAGGAAGCCTTCGATCTGGCCAACGTTCGCGCAACCCGCCGTCTGGGCGAGTGGGCCGTGGCCTGGGGCGTTCGTAACTTCATTCATATCTCATCACCGTCGCTCTATTTTGATTATCACCACCATCGCGATATCAAAGAGGACTTCCGCCCCCAACGCTTCGCCAATGAATTCGCCCGCAGTAAAGCGGCTGGCGAAGATGTGATTGCGTTGCTGACACAGGCCAACCCGCAGACCCGTTTTACGGTATTGCGTCCGCAAAGCTTGTTCGGACCACACGATAAAGTCTTTATCCCGCGCCTGGCCCATATGATGTACCACTACGGCAGCATCCTGTTGCCGCACGGCGGAAGTGCGCTGGTGGATATGACCTACTACGAGAATGCGGTGCACGCGATGTGGCTGGCAAGTCAGCAAGCCTGCGATAATCTGCCGTCGGGTCGCGCGTACAACATTACCAACGGCGAGCATCGCACCCTGCGCAGTATTGTGCAGAAACTCATCGACGAGCTGAATATTGATTGCCGTATCCGCTCCGTACCCTACCCGATGCTGGACATGATTGCCCGCAGCATGGAGCGGTTAGGCAATAAATCCGCGAAAGAGCCAAAGCTTACGCATTACGGCGTCTCGAAGCTGAATTTTGATTTTACGCTGGATACCACCCGGGCTCAGGAAGAATTAGGCTATCAGCCCGTTGTGACGCTGGATGAAGGGATTGAGCGTACCGCGGCCTGGCTGCGTGACCACGGCAAGCTGCCGCGTTAACCCTGCCCGTATTTCTCCAGTAACGCTTCGGCAATCGCCTGAGTTTCTGCATCCGCCACGCCGTTCCACAACGTCGGGCGGAAGTGCATCTGGAAGGCCATAATCACCCGCCGCTGTTCACGCGGCGTCATTTCAGGTTTTACCTCATAACCATAGCGCGACAGCAGATCGAGCAATGATGAGGTTTCTACCGGTGTATCGGGCGCTCGCCCGGCAAGATAAAACGCCACCCGCTGAGCATCCGGCCACGCGCCAATTCCCTGAGCGGCCAGTTCTTCCCATGGAAACAGTGGACCTGGATCGTCCTTGCGCTGCGGTGCGACATCCGCATGGGCCACCACGTTCTGCGGTTTTATGTCATAGCGGGCAATAATATCTTTCGCCAAAGGGATTAGCGCCTGAATTTGCGCGGGTTCAAACGGCGCAAAATACTTGCTGCCCGCCGATTTTTGCCAGCCGCGGTTTTCCAGCTCAATGCCGATCGAGGTATCGTTAATTCGCGTAGCGCCGCGCCAAAAGCTAATCCCCGCATGCCAGGCCAGATCTTTTTCCGGCACCAGTTGCCAGATACGCGGTTTGCCGTGGTAGAGCGGCGGCACTGCCGGGATCAGATAGTGCGAGCTGACGTTTTTATCGGTCAGCGTAGCCAGAGAAGAGTCGAAATCATCGGCCGTGTAATGGATAACCAGCACTTTAATGCGCGGGTAAGCAGCCTGCGCCTGACGACGGGTATCTAACTGATACCCGTCTTTGTCGACAATCCCTTTTTCGCCAGCACATCCTACCAGCAGCAGCGTTAATGCCAGCAGAGACAGCAGACGCTTCATCGGCGAGTTTTCACCGCGGTGCCGCTGACGCTCACCATCAGCATGCTACCGTCTTTGCCTACGGTTTCGTAATCGATATCGATACCGACTACCGCATCAGCACCGAGCGCTTTTGCCTGTTCACCAAGCTCCTGAAAAGCAATTTCACGCGCTTTACGCAGCTCTTTTTCATACGCGCCGGAGCGACCGCCGACGATATCGCGAATGCCGGCGAAGAAATCGCGGAAGATATTCGCGCCTAAAATGGCTTCGCCAGTCACAACACCGCAGTATTCCACGATGCTCTGCCCTTCCAGCGTAGGGGTTGTCGAAAACTGCATGGTTAATCTCCTTTTTGCGCTAAGAGCACGATCTCTAAAGCATTATCGAACCGATCCACTATCATTGAAAGGATATATTCTTTACACAAAATAATTCGAGTTGCAGGAAGGCGGCAAGAGAGTGAATCCCCAGGAGCATAGATAACTATGTGACTGGGGTGAACGCACGTAGCCAACGCACAAGCAACTTGAAGTATGACATGTAAATCAACGTAGAACACTAATAGTAGAAAGCTAATAAGGAAATCATTATGCGCTACTCGAAACTCTCTCTGCTGGTTCCATGTGCACTACTTCTCAGCGCCTGTACTACCGTAACGCCGGCCTACAAAGATAACGGCACGCGTAGCGGCTCTTGCGTAGAAGGCGGGCCAGACAGCGTGGCTCAACAATTCTATGATTACCGTATTCAGCACCGAAACAATGACATTACTCCCCTTCGTCCGTACCTCAGCGACAACCTGGCGAAACTGCTGAACGATGCCAGCCGTGATAACGCGCATCGCGATCTGTTTAACAGCGATCCGTTCTCTAGTCGCGCTACGTTACCGGACAGTGCCAGCGTCGCCAGCGCATCGACCATTCCGAATAGTGATGCACGCAACATTCCGCTGCGCGTAGAGCTTAAACAGGGTGACCAAAGCTGGCGTGATGAAGTGCTGATGATCCGCGAAGGCCAGTGCTGGGTAATTGACGATGTCCGCTATCTGGGCGGCAGCGTACACGCGCCAGCCGGGACGCTGCGCCAGTCTGTCGAAAACCGCTAACCGCCCCATTCACCCGCCTGAATCATAACCCCCATAAATTGTCTGGCATTCTGCATAGAATGCCGACAATTATTCTTGCCCACTGGTGGCCCCGCTATTTTGTGCTATGTTTAGATAAGAATGCGGTTTGCATTTAACTTTTAACGCATAAATATTGCATAACTATTCTGTCAAAGGTAGTATCTGCGGCTTCAATAGCTATCAGACTGCCAGTATCGAGTGTCAATGAGTATTCAATTAAACGGCATTAACTGCTTCTACGGCGCACATCAGGCGCTGTTCGATATCACGCTGGATTGCCCTCAGGGTGAAACACTGGTGTTACTTGGCCCAAGTGGAGCCGGGAAAAGCTCGCTGCTGCGCGTACTCAACCTGCTTGAGATGCCGCGCTCGGGCACACTCTCTATTGCGGGAAACCGTTTCGACTTCACGAAGACCCCATCAGACAAAGCCATTCGGGAGCTGCGTCAGAACGTGGGCATGGTCTTCCAGCAATACAACCTTTGGCCGCATCTCACGGTTGTGCAGAATCTGATTGAAGCGCCCTGCCGCGTACTGGGTCTGACAAAAGATCAAGCGCTGGCGCGTGCCGAAAAATTGCTGGAACGTCTGCGCCTGAAGCCGTACAGCGATCGCTACCCACTGCATCTCTCCGGTGGCCAGCAACAGCGTGTGGCCATTGCCCGTGCGTTGATGATGGAGCCGCAGGTGCTGCTGTTTGATGAACCTACCGCAGCGCTTGATCCGGAAATTACTGCCCAAATCGTCAGCATCATTCGTGAACTGGCGGAAACTAACATTACTCAGGTGATCGTCACCCACGAAGTGGAAGTTGCACGTAAAACGGCCAGCCGTGTGGTGTATATGGAAAACGGTCATATCGTCGAGTTTGGGGATGCGAGCTGCTTTGCCAACCCGCAAACCGAAGCGTTTAAAAACTATCTCTCTCACTAAGATTCGGGACAATACAATGAAAAAAGTTCTGATTGCCGCGCTAATCGCAGGTTTTAGCCTTTCCGCTACCGCAGCCCAAACCATCCGTTTCGCCACCGAAGCGTCTTATCCTCCGTTTGAATCTATTGATGCGAATAACAAAATCGTAGGGTTTGACGTTGATCTGGCGAATGCGCTGTGTAAAGAGATTGACGCGACCTGTACCTTCACCAATCAGGCCTTCGACAGCCTGATCCCGAGCCTGAAATTCCGTCGTTTTGACGCGGTGATGGCCGGTATGGACATCACGCCAGAGCGTGAAAAACAGGTTCTGTTCACCACCCCGTATTACGACAACTCTGCCCTGTTTGTTGGTCAACAGGGTAAATACACCAGCATTGACCAGTTGAAAGGCAAAAAAGTCGGTGTACAAAACGGTACTACGCACCAGAAATTCATCATGGATAAACATCCGGAAGTGACCACCGTACCGTATGACAGCTACCAGAATGCCAAACTCGATCTGCAAAATGGTCGTATTGACGGCGTATTTGGTGATACCGCAGTGGTGACCGAATGGCTGAAAGACAATCCAAAGCTGGCCGCTGTTGGCGACAAAGTGACGGATAAAGATTACTTCGGTACGGGTCTGGGCATCGCTGTGCGCCAGGGCAATACCGAGCTGCAGCAGAAATTTAACGCTGCGCTGGAAAAAGTGAAGAAAGATGGGACTTACGAGACCATCTACAACAAATGGTTCCAGAAGTAATACTTGATGAATGAATTTTTTCCTTTAGCAAGCGCCGCCGGGATGACCGTCGGCCTTGCCGTTTGTGCGCTGATTATTGGCCTCGCGCTCGCCATGTTTTTTGCCGTCTGGGAGTCAGTAAAATGGCGTCCAGTGGCATGGACGGGTTCAGCTCTGGTCACCATCCTGCGTGGTCTGCCGGAAATTCTGGTGGTTCTGTTCATCTATTTCGGCTCTTCACAGCTGCTGCTGACGCTGGCCGATGGCTTTACGATCAATCTCGGGTTTGTACAAATCCCGGTTCAGATGCAGATCGAAAACTTTGACGTCAGCCCGTTCCTGTGCGGTGTGATTGCGCTGTCATTGCTGTATGCGGCTTACGCGTCGCAAACGCTGCGTGGCGCGCTGAAGGCCGTACCACTCGGACAATGGGAATCAGGTCAGGCGTTGGGTTTGTCTAAAGGCGCGATCTTCTTCCGCCTGGTGATGCCGCAGATGTGGCGCCACGCTCTGCCGGGACTGGGTAACCAGTGGCTGGTATTGCTGAAAGATACCGCGCTGGTCAGCCTTATCAGCGTGAACGATCTGATGCTGCAAACCAAAAGCATTGCCACCCGTACCCAGGAGCCGTTTACCTGGTACATTGTGGCGGCGGCTATTTACCTGGTGATTACGCTGGTGAGTCAGTACATTCTCAAACGCATTGACCTGCGCGCGACACGATTTGAGCGGAGACCAGGCTGATGCTTGAGTATTTACCTGAATTGTTAAAAGGGCTGCATACCAGCCTGACGCTGACGGTCGCCTCCATCGTGGTTGCTCTGGTGCTGGCGCTGGTTTTCACCGTCATCCTGACGCTAAAAACGCCGATTGTGGTCTGGTTGGTTCGCGCCTATATCACGTTGTTTACCGGTACTCCGCTGCTGGTGCAAATCTTCCTGATCTACTACGGGCCAGGGCAGTTCCCGACGCTACAGGAGTATCCGGTACTGTGGCACCTGCTCTCTGAACCGTGGCTGTGCGCCTTAATTGCGCTATCGTTAAACAGTGCGGCTTATACCACTCAACTGTTCTACGGTGCTATCCGCGCAATCCCGGAAGGCCAGTGGCAGTCCTGTGGAGCGTTGGGGATGAGTAAGAAGGATACGCTGGCGATTCTGTTGCCGTACGCCTTTAAACGCGCCCTCTCCTCGTATTCCAACGAAGTGGTGCTGGTGTTTAAAAGTACCTCACTGGCATACACCATCACGCTGATGGAAGTCATGGGCTATAGTCAGCTGCTGTACGGTCGCACTTATGACGTCATGGTTTTCGGCGCGGCGGGTGTGATTTACCTGATCGTCAACGGTTTGCTGACGCTGATGATGCGCTTGATCGAACGTAAAGCGCTGGCGTTTGAACACCGGAATTAAATCGGTTTTTATGTCTGATGGCGCTACGCTTATCAGGCTACGATTCATCTTCCGTTGTACACTCTCCGGTGAATATGCATAAAGCCAAAATAAAAAAGACGGACAACAACCTAAATTGTCCGTCTTTTTTTATATCAGAAAAAATAGTTAATCATTTTTATTGCATATAAATTCATTAAATGGCATTGTTAATTCACGCCGCAGACACGGTAAATAATCATAAGATTGACAGACGGGAGTTCCACCATGAAAAAGTTAGTACTGGCCGCATTACTTGCTACTTTCGCCGCTGGCGCCTCAGCTGCTGATAAAATTAGTTTCGGTGTATCAGCAACTTATCCGCCATTTGAGTCACTGGATGCAAGCAATAAAATTGTCGGTTTTGACATCGACCTGGCAACGGCACTGTGCAAACAAATGCAAGCTGACTGTACTTTCACCAATCATGCTTTTGATAGCTTGATTCCCGCGCTGAAATTCAAAAAATATGATGCGGTGATTTCCGGAATGGACATCACGCCAGAGCGTAGCAAGCAGGTGGCATTTACTCAGCCTTACTATGCAAACTCCGCGCTGGTGATTGCGAAAAAAGACACCTATAAAACCTTTGCCGACCTGAAAGGGAAACGCATTGGCATGGAAAACGGCACCACGCACCAGAAATACCTGCAGGACAAACACCCTGAAGTGAAAACCGTGGCCTACGACAGCTATCAGAATGCGATTATCGACCTGAAAAATGGTCGTATTGATGGCGTATTTGGCGATACCGCCGTGGTTAACGAGTGGCTGAAAACCAACCCGCAGTTAGGCGTAGCCACTGACAAAGTGACCGACCCACAATACTTCGGTACTGGTCTTGGTATTGCGGTTCGCCCGGATAACAAAGCCCTGCTGGAAAAACTGAATAGCGCGCTGGCCGCAATCAAAGCTGACGGCACGTACCAAAAAATCAGCGATCAGTGGTTCCCACAGTAACGTCCACCCAATCTGAAAAGCCGCATTCTGCGGCTTTTTTTATCTCTTCGCCTTCGCTTTCAGTCAGTTCTTACGCCATAAACCCATTCCTGGCGTACACTTGTTAAAACGAAAAAAAGTGAGGCAAACGGATGATAGCGTTCCCTGCCAGTTTACTGATCCTCAACGGAAAAAGTGCTGATAATCTCCCCCTGCGTGATGTCATTGCAGAGCTACGCGATGAAGGCGTGGAAATCCATGTTCGCGTTACCTGGGAAAAAGGCGACGCCCAACGCTACGTTGATGAAGCTCGCCAGTTAGGCGTTGCAACGGTGATTGCCGGCGGCGGCGACGGCACAATTAACGAAGTCTCGACGGCGCTGATCCAGTCGCAGGGCGGCAATATCCCGGCGCTCGGTATTTTACCGTTGGGAACGGCGAATGATTTTGCAACCAGCGTAGGCATACCCGACGCCCTTGATAAGGCGTTAAAACTGGCTATCGCCGGAAATGCGACTGATATCGATATGGTTCAGGTCAATGATAAAACCTGTTTTATCAATATGGCGACCGGCGGCTTCGGCACACGCATCACCACCGAGACGCCAGAAAAACTCAAGGCCGCATTAGGTGGCGTATCGTACTTTATTCACGGATTAATGCGCATGGATACGCTCAAACCCGACATCTGTGACATTCGTGGGGAAGATTTTCACTGGCAGGGTAAGGCGCTGGTCATTGGTATCGGTAATGGTCGTCAGGCCGGTGGTGGGCAACAGCTTTGCCCGACGGCGCTGATCAACGATGGTCTGCTGCAACTGCGTATTTTTACCGGCGAAGAGCTGCTGCCAGGGCTGCTTTCGGCGTTAACGCAATCCGAAGACAACCCTAACATCATCGAAGGCGCATCATCGTGGTTTGATATCCGCGCCCCGCATGAAATTACGTTTAATCTCGATGGCGAACCGCTTAGCGGACAAGAATTTCATATTGAAATCCTGCCGGCAGCGCTACGTTGCAGACTGCCGCCGGGTTGTCCGCTACTGCGTTAACACGACGACACCCCAACTGGGATCAGGCAATGGTGACTTTGCTGTCCAGATAAACATCCTGCACGGCGTTAATCAGCTTAACGCCGTCAGCCATGGTTTTCTTGAATGCTTTTCGTCCAAGAATCAGCCCCATGCCGCCAGCACGTTTGTTAATCACCGCCGTACGTACCGCATCGCTCAGATCGGTTTCGCCGCCAGCCGCACCGCCAGAGTTAATTAATCCGGCGCGCCCCATATAGCAGTTCGCCAGTTGATAACGCACCAGATCGATTGGGTTGTCGCTGGTCAGCTTGCTGTAAACGCGATCGTCGGTGTAGCCAAAGTTGACTGCTTTATACCCGCCGTTATTTTCCGCCATTTTCTGCTTAACGATATCCGCCCCGATAGTGGCTGCCAGATGGTTAGCCTGCCCGGTGAGATCGGCGGAAACATGGTAATCCACGCCATCTTTTTTAAACGCGGAGTTACGCAGATACGCCCATAGCACGGTGACCATCCCCAGTTCATGAGCGCGCTCGAACGCCGCAGAAATCTCTTCAATCTGGCGACGGGACTCCTCTGAACCGAAATAGATGGTTGCCCCTACCGCAACCGCGCCCATATTGAATGCCTGTTCTACGCTGGCATACAGCGTCTGGTCAAACGTATTGGGGTAGCTCAGCGTTTCGTTGTGGTTAATTTTTACAAGAAACGGAATGCGGTGCGCGTAGCGACGGGAGACGGAAGCCAGCACGCCATAGGTCGATGCCACGCAGTTACACCCTGCTTCGATAGCCAGTTCCACAATATTCTTCGGATCAAAGTACAGCGGGTTAGCCGCAAACGATGCCCCCGCGGAGTGTTCCACGCCCTGATCCACCGGTAGAATTGACAGATAACCTGTCCCAGCCAGTCGGCCCGTGTTATACAGCGTTTGCATATTACGCAGCACCGCTGGCGGACGGTTGTTATCCACCATCACGCGATCGACGTAATCATGTCCAGGCAGGTAAAGTTGGTCAGAAGGAATGGTCATACAACGATGCTGTAAAAGGTTGTCGGCATCTTTGCCAAGCAACTGCGCAATATCAGTCATAGCTATGCTCCCGTAAGTTCCGATTTGAAACCGGAATGTGGATTGTCCTGACCCGCTTTGTTGCGGGCAGCAATAAGCCTGGTACCGACTGCGTTTTTTTCCATCTTTAGCGCACTTTTCAGCAACTTCTGCTGGCTCGATTCAGGAAGAAATAATGTTAAGGCGGTCAAATTTAGACCTCAAAGGTATTTTAAAGGTATTATCGAATGGTACTATCAGTGCGTACCTTACCTGTCATGAAGGATTTAAAGATGAAAACTACAGTTAAGCTGTCGTTCATGATGTTTATAGAGTGGTTTATCTGGGGCGCCTGGTTTGTACCGCTGTGGCTGTGGCTGAGTAAAAGTGGCTTTAGCGCCGGGGAGATCGGCTGGTCCTACGCCTGTACCGCGATTGCTGCGATCCTGTCGCCCATCCTGGTCGGTTCTGTCACTGACCGTTTTTTCTCCGCGCAAAAAGTGCTGGCGGTGCTGATGTTCGTCGGCGCTATTTTGATGTACTTCGCCGCCCAGCAAACCACCTTCAGCGGATTTTTCCCACTGTTACTGGCCTATTCGTTGACCTATATGCCGACGATTGCGCTGACTAACAGTATCGCTTTTGCCAATGTCAGTGACGTTGAACGTGATTTCCCGCGCATCCGTGTGATGGGGACCATTGGCTGGATCGCCTCTGGTTTGGCCTGCGGTTTCTTACCGCAAATGCTTGGCTATAGTGACATCTCCCCTACCAATATTCCTCTGCTAATCACTGCCGGAAGCTCGGCTCTGTTGGGCGTCTTTGCGTTCTTTTTACCGGATACACCGCCGAAAAGTACCGGCAAAATGGATTTCAAGGTCATGCTGGGTCTGGATGCGCTGATCCTGCTGCGGGATAAGAACTTCCTCGTCTTTTTCTTTTGCTCTTTTCTGTTCGCGATGCCGCTGGCGTTCTATTACATCTTCGCCAACGGTTATCTGACAGAAGTCGGGATGAAAAACGCCACCGGCTGGATGACGCTGGGCCAGTTCTCTGAAATCTTCTTTATGCTAGCGCTACCGTTTTTCACCAAACGCTTTGGCATTAAAAAGGTATTGCTGCTTGGTCTTATTACTGCGGCTATCCGCTACGGATTTTTCGTTTACGGCGGCGCGGAAGAATATTTCACTTACGCTCTGCTGTTTCTCGGCATTCTGCTGCACGGCGTCAGTTACGACTTCTACTACGTCACAGCCTACATTTATGTCGATAAAAAAGCGCCCGTACATATGCGCACCGCGGCGCAAGGGCTTATCACCCTCTGCTGTCAGGGATTCGGTAGCCTGCTCGGTTATCGTCTGGGCGGCGTGATGATGGAAAAAATGTTTGCTTATCAGGAACCGGTGAATGGTCTTACCTTTAACTGGGCTGGCATGTGGGGATTTGGCGCGGTCATGATCGCCGTCATTGCCGTAATGTTTATGATTTTCTTTCGCGAGTCAGATAAAGAAATCACCGCCATTAAGGTGGACGATCGCGATGTAGCGTTGAAACAAGGGGAAGTAAAATGAAAGCAGAACGTATTCTCGGTGCTCTTTATGGGCAGGCGTTAGGGGATGCGATGGGTATGCCGTCGGAACTGTGGCCCAGAACCCGGGTTAAAGCCCATTTCGGTTGGATCGACCGTTTTTTACCCGGCCCTGCGGAGAATAATGCCGCCTGCTATTTTAACCAGGCGGAGTTCACTGATGACACCTCCATGGCGCTGTGTCTGGCTGATGCCCTGCTTGAGTGCGACGGAGAGATTGTACCCGACGTTATTGGCCGCAATATTCTGGCCTGGGCCGAACGTTTTGATGCTTTTAATAAAAACGTGCTCGGCCCGACCTCAAAAATTGCGCTAAAAGCCATTCGCGACGGCAAACCTGTCGCCGAACTGGAAAATAACGGCGTTACCAACGGAGCGGCAATGCGCGTTTCACCGCTGGGATGTCTGCTCCCCGCGCGCGATCTCGATGCCTTTATCGATGATGTGGCATTAGCCTCCAGCCCGACGCATAAATCGGATTTGGCTATCGCTGGCGCAGTGGTGGTCGCATGGGCGGTATCACGCGCTATCGACGGCGGAAAATGGTCAGAGATTGTCGACGCGCTGCCAGCCATTGCCCGGCATGCGCAGCAAAAAAGGATCACTACCTTTAGCGCATCGCTCTCTGCACGCCTTGAACTGGCGCTGAAAATTGTCCGTAACGCTGACGGCATTGAGTCTGCCTGCGAGCAGTTGTATCAGGTTGTAGGGGCCGGAACCAGCACCATTGAATCCGTGCCTTGCGCCATCGCTATGGTTGAGCTGGCGCAGACCGATCCTAACCGCTGCGCCATTCTGTGTGCGAACCTCGGGGGCGATACCGACACCATCGGGGCGATGGCAACCGCCATTTGTGGCGCGCTCCACGGCGTAAGTGCGATTAATCCGGCATTGAAACATGAGCTCGATGCGGTAAATCAGCTGGACTTTATCCGCTACGCCAGTGGATTGATGCGACTGCGCGAGCAGCGGGAGGCACTATGAGCACCACGCGTCTGCAACAACTTCTCCCGCAGTTACGCACACAGCGACCCGTTACGGTGGTGGGTGCGGCGGTGATTGATGTCATTGCCGATGCGTATGCCCTTCCCTGGCGCGGATGTGACATTGAACTCAAACAGCAAGGGGTGAACGTTGGCGGCTGCGCGCTCAATATTGCCGTAGCACTCAAGCGGTTAGGTATCGACGCCAGTAATGCTTTACCGCTGGGTCAGGGGGTGTGGGCCGATATTATCCGCAACCGGATGGCAAAAGAGGGACTGCACAGCCTGATCGATAACGCCCCAGGCGATAACGGCTGGTGCCTGGCTCTGGTCGAGCCGGATGGCGAACGTACCTTTATGTCCTTTAGTGGCGTCGAAAATCAGTGGAACGCTGACTGGCTGGCACAGCTGGAGATCCCACGTCACAGCCTGGTTTATCTCTCGGGCTATCAGTTAGCCTCTCCGTGTGGTGAGTTGCTGGTGCATTGGCTGGAAGAGCTGGAGGAAGTGACGCCGTTTATCGATTTTGGCCCACGCATCGGCGACATTCCCGAGCCCTTACTGGCAAGAATTATGGCCTGCCGTCCACTGGTATCGCTCAATCGGCAGGAGGCGGAAATTGCCGCCGAGCGGTTTGCATTAAGCCAGGATATAGAAGGTTTTGGCGCACAATGGGTGCAACGTTTTGCCACACCGGTGGTGGTACGCCACGATAAAGACGGTGCGTGGTATTTCAGCACGCAAACTTCCGGTTGCATACCGGCATTTGCGACAGCGGTCGTTGATACCATTGGCGCTGGTGACAGCCACGCTGGCGGCATGCTGGCGGGACTGGCGTCTGGCTGGTCGCTGGCTGACGCGGTACTGCTTGGAAACGCCGTGGCGTCCTGGGTGGTAGGGCATCGCGGGGGCGATTGCGCCCCTACGCGCGAGGCGTTACTCCTCGCACACAAACACGTATAGATCGCTTCGACAATAGCTGATGCTGTATTCAATAGGCCGTTGCTGCTGGTCAAGCGCTACCTGCTTGATCACCAGCACCGGCACTTTGCTGTCCATTTGAATGTGCGCCTGGAATTCTGCGTCAGGCATTCGGGCACTGACACGTGAGCGCGTGCGCTGCGGGAAAATATACTGGCTGCGAAAATAGTCATACAGTGAAACGCCGATGGCATCCACGTCATGAATTAGATGGGCAGGAACCCATGACTCTTCAATAGAAGCCGCATCTTCATCTACGTAGCGAATGCGCTTGAGCAAGAAGACGTCACTCCCCGTGGCAACAGCCAGCTGCTGCGCTACATCTTCCGGGCAAGGCACAATCCGCTTGTTAACCCACAGCGTATCTGGTTTTTTACCGCGCAACACCACCTGCTGTGAAAAACCACGCGCTTCTTTTAGCGAATACTCGAAGATGTTATTGATTTGCGTCCCGTAACCGCGGGCGCGCGTCACGACGCCTTCTTCTTCCAAAGCCTGCATCGCCTTACGAACCGTAATTCGCGAAACGCCGGTCAACTGGCTGAGATCGCGCTCGCCGGGCAGGATGTTTCCATGCTCCAGAATCCCGCTACGCACAGCGTTTTTCACCGTTTGCGCAAATTTCATATACAGCGGCGTGTTATCTGCCGCGGAAATACGTTCATTCAGTTGCGCGATAAGCTGGGTATGCGCTTGTTCCATTTATCTTTTTCCTGCAGCTGTTTCTGCAGCCAGTATACTCATTACCACCACGCGTGGAAATGATGCACCGGACCAATTCCCTCACCGACTTCCAGGGTGTCGGCCTGCGCCAATGCCGCTGAAAGCCACAACTTAGCTTCCTGCACTGTCTGTGCCCAGTTGTCATGGCGCGGACGCAGCGCCGCCAGTGCCGCCGATAGCGTACAGCCAGTACCGTGGGTATTTTTGGTCATCACCCTTGGCGCGGTAAAACGCTGCTCGCCATCACGGGTAAAGAGCCAGTCGGGGCTTTGCGCATCCTCCAGATGACCGCCTTTCATCAACACCGCCTCGCAACCCAGCGCCCGCAGCGCCCTTCCCTGCTCTAACATCTCCTGCTCAGTCTGCGCATGGGGAGCCCCGAGCAGCGCCGCAGCTTCGGGTAAATTTGGGGTGATAATCGAAACCTGCGGCAGCAAATGGGTACGCAGAGTTTCAACCGCCGAAGGAGACAGCAACGGATCGCCGCTTTTCGCCAGCATCACGGTATCCAGCACGACATTTTGCACCCGATGGCGACGCAAACGTTCGGCGACCGCTTCAACAATATCCGTTTCCGCCAGCATACCGATTTTAGTGGTGTCGATACGCACATCACTGAACACCGAATCCAGCTGCGCGGCGACAAAGTCAGGTTCAATGCGATACACCGACTGCACCCCGCGCGTATTTTGCGCCACCAACGCCGTGATAACCGAGCAGCCGTAAGCGCCAAGCGCCGAGAACGTTTTTAAATCGGCCTGAATACCCGCACCACCGCTTGGATCGGTTCCGGCAATCGTTAATGCGTTAATCCGTTTCATAGTTGCTCCTGCGCGTTCAGGTTATAGAGGGCGTCAATAAATGCCGGGACAAAACTGCCCGGTCCGGTTGATTGTCGAGTGGCTATTTGTCCGGCCTGTTTCATCCAGCTACAGGCGGAGGCGACGTTATCAAGCCGGTCACCGTGCAGGGCGCAACTGGCCGCAACGACCGCCGACAGCGCGCATCCGGTGCCCACCACGCGCGTCATCAACGGGTCACCCCCGTTCACGCAGACGGTACGCTGACCATCGGTGACATAGTCAATTTCGCCGGTAACCACGACAATGGTCCCAACCTGACGAGCCAGTGCCTGCGCTTCGGGAAGCGCAGCGGCTGCCGTATCGGTCGTATCCACGCCGCGTCCCCCGCCGTTCATACCCGCCAGAGCCAGTATTTCCGAAGCGTTGCCGCGGATAGCTGCAGGCTGTAGCGCCAACAAATCCAGACAGAAGCGACGACGAAACTCCAGCGCCCCCACGGCAACGGGATCGAGCGTCCACGGAGTTTTAGCAAGTTGTGCCCGCTCAACTGCGGCGCGCATCGCCGTAGCCCGTTCCCGGGTTAAGGTGCCGACATTAATCAGTAATGCACTGGCAATAGACGCGAACTGACTGGCTTCCTCGGGCTCGATTACCATTGCAGGTGATGCGCCCAGCGCCAGCAGCGTATTGGCCGTAAAGCTTTGCACGACCTCGTTGGTCATGCAATGTGTGAGAGGGGAAAGCGTTCTAAATTGGTGTAAGGTGTGAGCCGCGAGTGTGCGGCTGTGCAGGTCAGGCTGCATGGTTCAGCTCCTGCCCGCGCGAAGAAGGGACACGAGCAGTGTCAGACTTCCCTACGCTGGCATTATCCAGATCAGGTTGTACGCCATATGATAAACCGCATCTGTTACGGGATACACAGGCACTTATAAACTTTTAAAAACATATTTACGTGCATTTATCTGGGTGCTTAAATGGGTACATTCTCAAAAATTGGGTAATTGAAATGAAAGCACCAAAGAAAATCACTAAACAATCCCAGGTTGACGCACTAACACTACCCGCCGATAAAAATGTAATGCGGATCTCTGTACTAAACGGCGCGTTGACGGGTCTTTCGCTGGTTTTACGTCGTACTTCTTCCGGCGGCGTCACTGGCAGCTATATCACCCGCCGAGATGGTAAGGACATATCAATTGGCCCGCGCACGTCCTGGACGCTTGCGGCTGCACAGGAGCGCCATCGGGAAATCATGACCAACATGACGCGCGGTATTGACGCAAGGACAGAAGCGATCACCGTTCCGCACGATCTTAACGCCCTATTCCGCGCTTATATTAATAATCCTGCTTTTGCGCCTGCTGATTCAACGGTTAAAACATACGTTTGTACCTGGCAAAAGTATTGTAACCGCTTGTCGGCTTACGGCGAAACCACGATCGAAAACTTCACGCGCGCCAGTGCTCACAGTCTGATCCGTACCGTCGCCGAAAAGCACAGCGTAAACAGCGCTAAAAAACTGCGCGACATTCTGTTAGCACTGCGCCACTACCTGGAAAGCCAGTTCGATATAGAAGCGTTTGAAACGCTTATGACGCTGCAAAAACTGTTAGGCAAAAATAACACCGAGCTTGAACGGTCGCGACAGCCGCGCACGAACTACCTGGAAAAAGACCAGCTTCGCGCATTATGGCGGTATTTGTGCGAAGACGAAACCAGGCCTGCACATCTGGCTGCACGTATGCTTATCTGTGCACCATTGCGTAAAGGTGAAGTCGTCGGCGGGCGATGGGAGGAAGTCGACGAGGATGCGGGCTTATGGCGGATCCCTGGTTCACGTACTAAAACAGGTTTTCCGCTCAACGTGCCGATCAGTCCAGCAATGGAAGAGATATTCGAAGCGGCACGCAGATGCGTTGACGGTGGTTTTATTTTCGGAATCAGTTCGTCGGCGATTAATCACCGCTTGCCGGAAATGCGCGCGGCCTGCGGTAACGCCGAAATGACGGTACATGATTTGCGTCGCACTGCTTCGCAATTGTCGGCTAGCGATGAACTGAACGAACCAGGGAGCGGGTTAACGTTTATTGAGGCGGATCTAATTTTAAACCACGTCAAAGGTGCAAAGAGCCAAGCGAGCGCTATCGCGACCACATATCAACCTGAAACACTACAAAAAATGGTTACTGATGCGATCGCTAAGTACCAGAATTGGTTAGAAAAAGAGATAATAGACATCCCGTAACATATTGATTTAAATGAAAAAGTTATTGCCTTAGTGAAATGCGATGCCCATACTAAAAACACGTAAATATGCTCATAGAGGTAACTAACGTGTTTTTAAATAAAACTGAAGTCGCACATCGTATCGGGGTAGGTAGAACCAACGTCGATTACATTATCAAGACTGATCCGACATTCCCTAAACCTGTTCAACTCACCCCATCACGCCCGCATTGGCTGGATGTCGCGATCGATGCCTGGGCGCTGGCGCGCAGTGAGATGGTGAACCAAAAACAGGAAAGAGGCCGTGCAGCATGAATCACAAGGGAAATAAAAAAGCCCGTCCTGCCAGACGAGCTTTTTTTAATCGGTCTAAAACGCGTAGTTTAACAACAAGGGGCCTGTATGCCGCGTGCTAAACCAGCTTTAAAAATTGTACCGAATAACGGGACAAATGACAACCGCCTGAAAGAAGAAAGCGATCGCAGCCTGGAAGAAGCAATCGCCGAAGCTGAAGCGCACTGTGCCGCTGTCGTTGCGGGCAAAAAAGTAGCCGGTAACAGCTACCGTTTAGACGTCGCCAACTGGCGATCTGTCGATCTGATGAACCCGCCAGGGCTGGCGGGCGAAATTGTCGACGCTATCGAAGCACGTAACATGCGACCGTTACGATGGGCGGCAATTCCGGCAGCGCTTCAGCTAATGGCTATCGCCGCAGGGATCGGTAAGCGCAAATCGCTTAACGGCGCAAAGATGAACATTATCACGATCACGATCGCCGAATCCGCAGCCGGTAAAGACGCGGCACAAAGTTTTATCAGCGACGTGTTGCTACGTATCAGTAAAACGGCGCACCTGTTTAACCGTCCGCGTACTGACAAAGACATGATAATGAACGCCCTGGACGCCGATGGAAAAGCGCTGTACGTCGTTGACGAAGCCCACGACCTGATCGGCAGCATTAACGACAAAGGTTCTTCTCAGTACACTAAATCTATTGGCCCGCTTATCCTGGCAATGGCTACGGCGAAACTGTACACGCTGTCGGGTACGCATAAACGCGAAGTGAACGCACTGATCAACACGGCGCGCGAAAAGGCCGTTAAACGTCTTGAGCGCATCGATAAGCAGATCGACGCAGACGAAAGCAATAAAGACCTGCACAAAGCACGCACGGGACTGGTGAAGCAATTAGCGACGCTGGACGTGCAACAAACTATTGTCGACACCGGCATTAAAGATCCGCTCGTCTGTTTAATGTTAAGCAGCACGCCAGGTAATTTCGAAAAAGTAATCGACTACGGCAACATTGCAAGCGGCCTGATCGGTCGTGGCTTGTTGTTTCACTGCGGCGACGAAGCAGCGCGATCACGTGCAGACGAAATAAACGTCGACAGCACTGTCGCAGATGCACTTGCCGATCGTGTTCGTGATTTAACGACGTATGGCAGGTCGTTAAAAGTGCAGCCCAATACGCGCGCTTTTTTAAAAACTATCTTCGAATACCTGGAAGACGACGACCGCCGTAACGCGCCGATCGTTGGTGCGCTGTATCGCCGTGCTTATGAACGAGTAATTTCTATCGCGTCGTTGCTGGCTACCGACGAAGGGGAAGTCACCGACGAACACGTTAAATATGCCTTTGCACTTGTAATGCGTAACATCGAAGACGTCACCAGACTGTCGCAGCAAAACGAAATTGAAGACATCCAGACCGCGTTACAGCAACGTGTAATTGACGTAATTAAGCATTCGCCGGTAGGCGTTAAGTTTTCGGCGATAAATAAGCAGATTATGCGCCGTAGTGTTTTTGCAGAAGCGGCAGAACGTGCGCGCATTAACGGCTATAAAGATCCGCTCGCGCTTGCGATCGCTGCACTGGAACGACAACGCGTCATTGAATGCGCGGAGATCAGAAACGGTTTAAACATTCGCTTATTACGGCGAGCATAATTTATGTAATAAAGCCCGCTTCGGCGGGTTTTTTATTGGTTTCGCAAAATCTTGTACCCCGTAGCTGTCCCCCTTGTAGCCCGCTACTGGCACGGCTCTCAGCGATTACGGGGGACATGGGGTACAAACGCGCTGTCCCCCTTACAGCCCGCTACTGGCGCGGTCTGGATGGGTAAAGGGTACAATATTTATATAATTTTATTATTTTTTATATAAAAACCCAAAAACCACTGTATTTTAATTCAGTAGTTTTAATGTGTTCAAAAATATTATTATCCTTTTAGAATCGTTTTTTATCCCCTTTACCCTTCAAACCCCCGTCACGTCTAGCTTTGAAGGGGTACGGCTTATTGTCCCCCTTTGTACCCTCATTACTTGAAACCCTGTAACCACGCGGGTTTAAGAGGGGACAACATTTTAAGCCATCTTTGTACCCCGTTGCATACGACATAAGCGGTTGTCACTCACCATATACATCACTTCGACACCGTAAAAACCGGCATCACCTGTTCCGCTTTTTCGAACAGGTCGAACAGGTCGAACAGGTCATTAACAGGTCAAATACAAATTTCAGGCATCCGCGATGGCCATCGTACGCTTGACGGCGTAAACCACTGCAAAAAAGGACTCACAACGATGCCACGCGCGCCGAAACAACCTGTTAAACAGTCAACCGCTAAAGGTCGGGCTAAAACTCAATTCCAGAAAGGCCAGTCGGGTAATCCGGCGGGCAGACCGGCGGGTCGCATGAACTTCGACCGCATGATCCGGCTATGGGTCGCCGACCACAACGCAGAACACCCCGATGCGCCGCTGGACGCTTCCGGCCTGCTTAAAGATATCGGCAAGCGGGCATCCAGCGCGAAGGCGGAAACCGTGTTTAAAGCATTGCTGTCGCATATGCCGAAGCCATCGATCGATCCAATCAACATGGACGCGGTCGACTTAAGCGATCTGGACGGTCTGACGGAACGCCTTGTCGAGCAGTTATTCACCGGCGCTAACCCGGACAGCATTAAATTCGCGCTTGATTGCGTGCAGCGCCTTTCCGATATTCGCGCCGCTGAAGCGGAACGACGCGCGCTGGAGGCGTTAAGCAAATGAGAACAGGAACGACAGCAGCACGCCTTAAGAAAGTCCGTCAACGCCTGGAAGCGGCGAACGCGGAGCGGGATCTTGCCAGCGGTAAACCAACATGGAACATGCATCCGCAGTTCGTCGAAGCGTTGCGCGAATTTAAAATCTATATCGGCGATCCGGTCGACGTGTTAGGCCCCGATTGGGAAGCGTTCTTCCTGCCGTGGGAAGTCATGATCGCCGGATATGCAGATCACGACCTGAAGCGTGAATTTATGCAGCACCAGAAGGCTGACGCGGAAGAGTTCGACGCGCCATCCTGGTCATTCGGCGAAATGGTCGTCCGCCAGCACAAGGAGGACACCGGCGCATGATCATTAACACCAACCAACCGCACCCAACCAAAACGCACAACGGACTAACCAGGCAGGAACGCGAAGAACGCGCAGCGGCTGCGGCACGTCATCGGCAATTAGACGCCCTGCGCGCCCGCGTACGGGCTTCGATGGCTGACATGGATGAAACACCGGCGGATCCTGCCGCGTACCGTCAGGCGGGCGTACAGGCCGATGCAACGTGGGAGGACGTCGAACGCCGCGCACCAACTGGAAACAGGAAGATAGTCAAAGGGCGCATATTATCGGGGCGCGGTGGAAATAAGCACACGTACGGACCCCAGAAAGAGCAAAAGGATTTACCCGACCTACCACACACCACAATAGACGATCGCAGCGTGGCTGGCGTCCTGCGCACGATTGCGGCGATTAAAAATAAGGGCGACCGCCTGACGGTGTTTTATCACGACGGTGAGAGCGAAACATTAGCCCAGGCGCGCCCCTTCCTGGTTGAAATTATTTCGACAGAACTAAAACGCAAAGTCACGGCGGGAGAAGTCAACGCCGCCGCCTACTACATAGCCACTACCGGTAGTCAGTTAGTTGTTACGGGACGTTAAGTTATTGTTTTGCATCTATTTTTTGTCTTTACTTGTCCCTGGATTGTCCGTAACTTGTCCCTTGTTGATTCTCGTCAACGTTGATCATGAAACACCCTTGACCCGAAAGCGCACCCCGATGCGTGAGTAGGGTCGCTCAATCCGCCGGAATCCAACCAATGATTACACCCAAAAAACCGTAACTGTCGTAACACTGGACGCAGGCAGCAGCAACGAAACGGAGATCGAGATCCGCAGCATCGTTGACTGTTCCGTCTTGCCGCCTCCTGGACGTTCGCCAGCCTGCGCACAACTGGCGCGCTGGTTCGCGGATAAAGTCGCAGAGGGTCAAAAATTCCGCCTTTGCAACGCACCCGATGCCCTGATTAAAGAGTTTCGCCGCGCTTCAGAACGGCGAGGCATCAAAGTAAGCGCCGGTATGCCGCGTAATGAATATGGCGAACTGATCGGCCTGAGTCACATTGAACTGAAACAGAAGGAATCAAACTGATGCAAAAGAACAGCGTAGAAGTGAAACGCCACATCCTGAACAGCGCAGGCCAGCCGCATAAATACACCGGCGCAAGTGTCACGCACGTCGAGATGGCCTTCGCTGGCTATATGGCGCAGCACCATCCCGAAGTGCGCACCGACGAAGTAGACGGATGGGTCGCGGCGTATGCCAACAAAAACAAACTGGCTTAAGGTGCTGAATATGGTCAACGAAAACGAACTACGCGCCCGCCGCCACCTGATCATTTTGCTGGCTAACGGCGTACATGAAGCCCTGGCAATGGATGCCGACAAGCTGGACGACCGCATGAATGATTTATTCATTGAGAAGGTCGGATGCCGTAACTTCGCCAGCGACGAAGAGGAAGACAGCTACGTCGACGGCGTCGAAAAAATGATGTTAGCCGAAGCATTGCAACGCCTAACCCGCGCTTAAACAGTCACACGGAGACTAACCACCATGACAGCACGACGCTACATTTACCGCCGCAGCCGCGCAGAGATCGCCCGCACTATTCGCCTTGCAATGAAACGGCGAGAAGAACGGCAGCGCGCCGCAGCCGCTGCAACAAACACCAACGAAGCCGCCAATTAAGGCGGCTTTTTCTTTCACCAATAAAGTGACAATCGCTTATGGCTGACTTAACGCAATACCTGGGGGATCGTAAGTGGTCGCCCGTTAATTTCCTGTTTAACGACACGTCCGACACCGTGTTCCGTATCGATGGGACGAACCTTGCTTCCATGACGTTTGACTGTGTGGACAACGAACAGCATCACTGGTCGAACACTATTACTGAATTTCCTGTCGAAGAAAGCGTCAACATCAGCGACAACATTAAGCCGAACCCGCGCGAACTGACGTTAACCGGCTTTATCAGTAACACGCCCATCAGCGGCCTGGTTGACGAACTGGTCAACTTTACCGACCGCTTTTTAAACGGACGCATACAACCAACTGAAGGCGCTGTCGGAACTTAAGATCCCTGTAACCGTGACGACGCGTTACGAAGTCTACGAAAACATGGGGCTTGCGGACGTTTCTATCGTGCGCAGCGCGGATAACGGCGATGCGCTGGTCGCGGATCTGGTCTTCCGTCAAATCAACATTGTGTCGACGCAAACTGGAACAGTACCAGAGGGCATCGGTAAACCAGGTGCGCAAAGCGACAACGCCACAAAGACCCGCGCAGGTTCGAAGGTAGACGCGGGTAAATCCACCGGCAAAGTTATGAAAGCGGACGATCCAAACGTACCGAAGCCCATCCAGCGTCACCGGTCGGCGTTGCTCGCGATGTCAGGTGAAAAAACGGGGTATCACAAATGAACGTCGAACAAATCGCCGCACGCCTTAACACTGGTCCCGCCACACTCGGCGAGCTTGTCCGGGCAGGTGCAAGCGCTGTCGTGATCGCCGATATGGTGCGCGCAGGTGTCGCCGTGGTGCTGCAATTCCACGAGGATAGCGACGCAATGATCATCGGCGGATATGGAACGCCGGCCCCGCAATAATTCGCGACCGGTCCCGCCAGTAATCCAGCCCGCATCAGCGGGTTTTTTAGTGCTTACAGTTTAATTATGACTGTTCAATGCATCTACATCATTGATGCTTTGCCGATGTGCATCATATACTCATTACACGTTTATTAAGTGGTTGCCACTTAAACGCAAAAACGCCGCTACTGCGTCAACAGTAACGGCGTCTTCTAATCTCACAAATGAGGTAAGCATCTGTGAAACTGATCGATACTTTACCGCCTGCGCTGGATGTCGTCCATTACAAGCAAACGCCCTTCCCTGTATGCCAACTGCTCTGCGGGGTACAGTGCCATGATTAAAAACGACCGCGACGTCGCACGACTGCGGATCCCTGAAGGTAAAAAGTCCGTCACGCAGCCAGTGAAAACCATCGCGCCCGCTGGCGGGCTATACCTGCTTAAACGCGTCACGCCAGCCGGTAGCGAAGTGCTAACGTGGTTTTTCAGGCACGGCGGCAAGCGTCATACCGTAGGCAACTCAAAAACGGCCTATGCGACCGCCTGCGAGCTTTACGGCGAACTAGTGGCACAAGTGCTACGCAACGAAGTAAAACCGGCTGACGAGCGCCCACGGTGGACAATGGACACGTTGTTCAACAAGTGGATCGACGCCGAAGGGACGCCAGGCGCAGCGGTCGACCTTTCCCGCCTATGGCGTAAGCACTGGTCGCCGGTATGCGGCAACCTGGTAGCGGTCGAAATGAACTACCGGCGCATTGTGGAAATCGTTAATAACGTGCGCGCCGGTATGATTGAGCGTGATGGCAAAGTTCAGGCCAACGCCTTAAGCCGTGGTGCGCGCTTTATCCCGCGCATGTTCGCTTACGGCTTCAAACACGGTATAGCCAACGAACAAGACGAGCCGATCGCCGTACCGCAAACGCTGAAGGCCAGCATCGATAAGAACCAATTACCACCGAAGACGGAACCACGACAGGCCACCTTAACGGCGGGACAATTCCGCGAACTGTTCAACCAGCTACCCGACAACGATGCCGGTAACGCGCTGCGGGTCATTATGCTGACAGGTCGGCGTAAGCGTGAAGCCACGGAGATGGCACGGCAGGAACTGCGCGGCGACATTTGGGTCATCCCTGGCAAGCGCACGAAGAACGGCAAGCCGCAGGAAGTGCCGATCCTTAGTAACCTGCGCGCGGTGCTGGCGCGTTCCACCAACGAGATCGGGCGCTTATGGGAAGTCGGCGCGACAACACCGAACCTGGTATTAAACCGGCTGAACGTGATGGCCAGTTACGAAGACGAGAACGGCGAACCGGTAGTCGTACCGTGCACCGTGCACGACCTGCGCCGGTCGTGGGCTGAATTGCTGCGCACTGAATGTAAGTTAGACCGTGAAACTGTCGATCTGATGCTGGCGCATACGCCGCAGAACGCCGATACAACATCGACCACGTACCAGAAGTTACGCATCGATATGCAGAGCGCCGCAGTTGTCGACGGTTGGCAACGCTGGGATGCGTGGTGTAGTGAAGCAATAAGCAAAGCGGAGGGCTTTTAATATGGCACGTTTATTTTTAGCGGTAGTTCTGGCAGTGTTCACGGTATCCGCGTTCGCCGAAACAACAGAACGTTGCCGGATTAACTCGGCGGGCGACACGGTATGCACTGGCAAATACGGTAAGATCACGAAGCGATGCCACACAGACGGCACCGGCGCGGAAACATGCACCACGTATTAACGGCGTGAACAGTCATTCGCAAACCATTAACGACGATAGCCCGCTTTAGGCGGGCTTATTACTTTTTAGAAGTCACAATAGATTCTATGGTTGTTCCTCTGTTTCTTCTGAAATTACTTGTACTACTTCCCCGCACTCTCCACATACTACATGCAGTTGGCTGTCTTCTTCAGACTCGTAAATTTCACTATTTAAGCTATGACAGTTAGGGCATTTTATTTCGTTATCAAAACCAATGAACTTAAGGAATAAATTTTGAATTAATGAAACAGCAGTGCAGGTAAGTAAAAGGCAAATTTTTGCATCGGGAATGTTTTTATTTGAAGAGTGTACTGTTTCCGCTGATAAATCCCATGCAGATTCGATCGTCGATCGGCAGTACTTCCTAAGACTCGAATTACGTTTCCCTGCGGCGTATAATCCAATGATAATACGGCAGATATTTTTAAAATCAGCAGCCTTAATATTTTCTTTCTTCAAGATATCTTCATGAGTTTTATAAAGATGAGCGGCAAGCTCAACCATGCTTTCTCTGCATGTCAGCCCAATACTTTGTATGTCTTCAGGTGCGTTAATATCATTCAGTGCAATGGCGGAGGCATTTAGCCTACGACTGATGGAACGCAGCATATCTATATCTAAAGGCAATTCATCAATGACATGTTTGAAATTATCATGATGCCTTGCTTGCAGTCTTTGTGTTATGCCTAGATGAAAAGAGTACGCTTCATCGGCAGAAAAGAAATATTCATCTTGAGTGTATAAATTTAAAGGAACATTTTCACCTTCAGCAACCCACCAGTTACCATCATTTTTCGTCTTAACATTCCAAATATTAACTTCAAAACCTAAATCATCAAATGTCTGCTCGACCTACATATACTTTATATTTTCGACATCTTGTGATTTTAAATAATCAGTAATTCTTTTCTCTGCGTCAATTCTATATTCAGGTGTCATTTACATTCCCTTTAATAATATACTAATCATGAAAACACATCATCGCATAGTGATGTAATCCCTGAATACATACAGGGTTACGATTCTAAGCACTAGCAAGATTTACCAAACAATACTCCCATCTACAGTATGCCCCTTAGCAATTTTGACCAAATCAAAATCAACTAATCCATACGGATAAATTTTGTTGATTTTAAAAACAACGTTAGCGACCAATTTTATTTTAGAATTAACGGATTCGGGGCGTAATACGATGTTTGATGTCCCTTTCACTTTAGCACTAGGGTATATTAAACCGTCAACGTCTGGGTGTTTACCCAAAAGAAGACGACAAAAAATTCTTGAGTAAACATAATTTACCTCATGCGCATTAGTGCTGTTTAATAGTTCTGCCGAAAAAGCATCCATATACAAATATGACAACAGAGCACGGATATCATCTTTACCAATTCTGCCAATGGCGTCACGTATTTCATTAGAAACGCCTGGTGAAATAGTAGTAACCCCATGATAGCTATTGTAAATTTCACCTATAGCAAAACATCGCATTCCGTGTTCTGACTTTTCCGGTAACTGAAAATGCGCTAAATGAACATAATCCCCTTCTCGGGCATTAATTTCAGCAAGGGCGGTACCTGGATTAAATGCGCCATAGAAAATTGCCTGCCCTTCTTCATTCATTCGACCTGTTTTGCATTTATCTAACGGCGGAGGATATATCTCACTGATATTATTATACCCGTGTTCAGTTAAACATTTCCTTGCCCGAAAAATTTGCCTATCATAGCCAAACTTAAAGTTAATACCCCCAAACGATTCAAGATACCAGCTTAACAACTTTTCTACTTCTTCCGGTTCAACTGTGCTTAGCAAATCATTACGAAATCGATCAAGACTATTTATCTCAATCACTTTTAATTTATTATCCATGTACATCCCCATTACTTCTTAATCCTGTGCATAGCTGTGCGCTTCATGCTGGCTTGTTCCCATACTTGCGCCCTATGCACAGGCTAACGTTTCCAATCTACTTTTCAATGAGCTGGTGCAAAAAAGTGTGTTTACCGGTTGTAATCAAAGATGGGTGCTTTTCTGGGTGTATTACGACGAAGGATGCCGACAATACTGGCTCTGACATCCCCCAGATCAGGTGGTACGGGTATTTCTCAGCCCATCAGCGATGGGGCACCCCGAGTCGTTGAAACACAAGTTTCGGTAACAGAATACTGCCAACGCTTGATGATGTAAATTAGCGCAGCACCATGGCCCTCCACGAAATTACGGGGTAAGGTTGCAGCTATTCTGTACATTCATTTACACTTTTTACGAAATGACTGGCGTGATCACAAAAAAGTTCTTGTCAGATGCCCTATAAGCCAGGAATGATACACGACTGATGTTGATGACCCGAACAGGTAAAGAGGATGGGTATGAAGAATAAAATGTTGCTGGGTGCACTCCTGCTTGCAAGCAGCGTCGTCTGGGCCGCACCGGCCGCAACAGCTGCTCCCACCGGAATTGATAAGTATGAGTTGAGCGGTTTCATCGCCGACTTTACCCATTTTAAACCTGGTGACACGGTCCCACCGCTGTACCGTACTGACGAATATGCGATTAAGCAATGGAACCAACGCAACCTGCCAGCCCCTACCGCCGGTACCCACTGGACCTATATGGGTGGTGCGTACGTGCTGATCAACGATGCTGACGGTAAGATCATTAAAGCCTACGACGGCGAGATTTTTTATCATCGTTAATAGAAAAAACACGTACTTTCAGCAAGAAAGTACGTGAAATACCCGCAAATCAATTAGTCATAAGATACTGCAAATATCACTTTACTTTGTATTTCACCAGGCAGTAATGATTCCCCTGTCACGCGAACATATTTCGCAGTAATAGGGAAAGTATACTGATTACTGATTGCTTCCAGTTTGGTCATTCTGTTCATCAGATTATCCCCCTGTTTTAGAGGAGAAGTCGCGGTGCCATTATATATCTGGAACCCCACCCCTTTGGCGCCATTCGCTATCGTGTTTTTTAGTATTTTCCCGCTTTCATCCCAGTCACCGCGCACCACTTTAAAAGTGACGGGATTGGTAGTAACGTTATATATACTTTCGCAATTCAATACCAGATTTGTGGAACCCGATTTGGTATTATTAACCGTGAGCATCTCATTCAATGTGGTATCTGGCATTTTAATTTCGTATCGGGGTAATGAAAACTGACACGTGGTGGGTTGATGCGTTACTGTAAAGCTTAAATTCTGTGTAAAAGCTGAATTACTCGATAAACGTCCGGTAACCCAGCAATAAAGATAAGCTAGCCAGTTTGAAGTACAAGAATTATCAGAGGTAATACTTACTGCCGGGTCGCTCAGACTAAACGCATCACCGGATACTGTCTGCTTAATAGTCCCTGAATTTACATATCTTGCTGAGATGGTGAAACTTTTGGTATCCAGCACTTCGCCGGCACTAACCGTTTTCTTACCAACACTTACTGGAAAATCATTGCTGGTCAGATTGATATTAATTAAAACCTTCTTGCCGCTGCCCCCCTGAATTGCAACAATGTAATCCTTGAGCGGTGTTGTATAATATAAGCTATCACTGTTGGCTGTACATACTATATTGCCACTGGAACTGAGATTGATTTGATTCGTTGCTATTCCAGATGTCATATCCAGATTAATTGTCGTTAACCCGCCATTTTTTGCCTGAAATGTACACCCGGCATCAGCACCAAAGGATGACAGCAGCAAAAATATCAAAAATACGTATCCTTTCATATCTTGCATCCTTATCGGCAAATATAGACTTTATTCTCATCAATCACCCTATCGAAGGTAATTTTACAGAACTGTCCCTGCTGTTTATTAACTGCAACATGTACCGACGCGGGAATGTCGTTGGTGCGAATAAATAACCGACTACCCTGCCCCACCAGGCCAACATTATTACCGATATCATCTTCCACTTCATAACCGAAAGATAACGGAGAGCCGTCCGGACGCTCGGCAAGGAAGTACCAGGGTTTGCGCCGATCGGTTTCAAACTCCGTCATCACGACCGCACCGCGATAAGGTACTGTACCTTTTCGATTGCCCAGTAATGCCACATCGCTATTAGTGTCGGAAAGATCCAGCATCAGCATATTTTCACGGTACGGCGTCAGACTGTCGTAAACCGCGTAACCTTTACTGTTGGTTGTTAGGTAACGATGCCCTTGCACAGCCGCACCCTGTAACCCAGGCGCTTTAACAATGGCGAATGTATCTGAAAGCCGGGGAGTCAGAGCCACGCCCTCAGACCACACCACGATCCCCCCCTGAATATTGCCGCTGGCCTGTTGATACTTATTCGATTGGCTGTAACTACTGCCTACAGTCGCCACTGGCGCGCGCCAGACCATGCTAACGCCCGCCGTTGTCTCGTTCCCCTGTCGTTGCTGACTGAGGTTGGCACCATAGCTGAATTGATCGCGATGACCCGTCACCCCGCTTAAGCTGGTGTTATTCGACTGAAAGCCGTCATTATCAAACGTCGTGGAATTAGAGACGAATAGATCGCGTCGAGGATTGGAAATACCGTCCCCCCACGAGAACGGGATGGAGATATACAGGTTAAAACGCTTATCCTCGTGGTTATCCTCATCGTACGTTTGACTCACGGCAACGGTATAGCTAACTCGCTGCCAGGCGTTAGAGTAGCTAAGCTGATAATCTTTGCCGTTTCCACTGCGTTGCCAATAGTCGCGCCACAGGCCGCTAACCGCCAGGGATCCCCAGTTTTCGGGTAACGCTTGATTTATATTCAGTGAAAAACTGTTCTTGCGGCCAAAGTCGTTTTGATAGTAGTCCGCAATGTCATAAACATCGTTTTTATCGCGATTATAGTTATTTTTATTATTCGCCCACACGTAGTCATTAAAGGTACGATAATCCCGCGAGGAGTAACGATAAGCTGCCAGTGCAAACTGCGTACCGGTCTGCGTGACATATTTGTTCCATGCAACCTGATAGCTCTGACCATCAAAAACATCACCATTATCCTGCTCGCTATGCGATCGCGTGGCGTCTACCGATACTGCGCCAATGGGGGTATTCCAGCCAGTCCCAAGCACAAATGAAGAATAGTTTTGCGACAGCATTGTACCGCCATAGACCGTTAGCAGATTGTTCAGACCATACTGATAACTCCCTTGCAGGAAATCATACTGATTGCCAGCCCCTTCAATATGGCTACGCCCTGCAGCGAAATCATATTTCGATACGCCAGACTGCAGCATATTTGGCACAGATGAAAAAGGCACCAGATAATGAGATATCGAACCGTTAGCCTCTTTCACACTGACATCTAAATCCGAACCGCCACCAGCGAGTTGTAGATCATCAATAGCAAATGGGCCTGGTGGCACTTCTTTCTGGTAAATAACAAAACCATTTTGTTCGATGGTTACCAGGGCGTTGCTCTGGGCAATCCCACGAACTACAGGGGTAAAATTCTGTTTTGAGTTTGGTAACATTTGCATATCGCGCCAGATACGCACACCACGAAAACGTACGGCATCAAAAATATCAGCCCCGGTATACATGTCACCGGCGCGCAATGTACCAAGAATCGACGGCACACCACGTTCCACATATAACGTGTTGCTCTTCCATTTGCCGTTGCCCTCGTTACCTTTCGTATAGTTGTCACTTGAATGCAACTGCCACCCCAGCAGGTTCAACCCGCTATTCAGGTTCACATAGCTGCTTTTATCATCACCACCGTGTTTATAATTACTGTAATACTGGCTGGCGTAATAAGAGGTATAAAAAGCGTTCACCCCACGATCCCAGGTTTCAGGCGGCATATATCCTGGTTCATATTCAATCACATACGCCTGAGGCACGCTTAAATTTAGAATAAACTCCCCAATGTCATAACTAACACTGCCGCCCTGCACTGCTGCACGCAGCGGCACGCAGCCTTCTTGTTTATCCGTTTTAATGTTCCCGGTGCGAATACCAATTTGCTGCAATTGTGCCCAGGACAGACATGTCAGTTCGGGATCGTCTTTAATATCAATATCGTACCGACCACGCCACTTATTATTAAGATAAACATCCATTTCATATATACCGGGCATTGGCTTATCGCCATCAATTTGATAGCGAGAGATTTTCTCACCATTCAAACCACCGATCATAAAGTGGGTATCAAACGTGTCTTCTTCAGCCCATGCGGATGAAGCAGCCAACACCGACAGGATTGACAGTGTAATAGAATTTATCGTTGACATAATCAATCCTTGACTATCTTTCCGTTTTTATTTTTTCACTTAAGTAGTTTCCGTGATCATCAACAAGAGTAACCTTGTAATGATTAACGACAGCAGTGGTGACGACCTTTTTATCTGACCACGGAGCAAGTAACACTGTCTCGCTGTTTATTTTTGAATTACCCACTAGTTCAGGAATAGTAATCCAGTTGGCAGAATTATTTTTGATATTAATTCCACCGCTGACATCTCTGACGCTTAAGCGAGAAAAGCTTTTTTCATCTACACCGGCGATACCCTGCGGGCGATATATAAATTTGATGCGATTCTGCATAGCAAATTTAATCATGTTCTTACCTTCTGATTCCGCAGAATTAGGAGGAATATCTAACACATTCAGAAAAAAAAAGACTTTCACGATCTTCCGGTAGCGTATTTGCCAATTGCTTAATTTTCAGTTGTTGGCCAGAGCCTCCGCTGACCTTTGCCACCGGAGGGCTCATTACAAATGGCACGTGGATTTTTTCGGGTGGCAGACTGGTATCTCCGTCATCTATCCAGGATTGAACCAGCGAGCTGCGACTGCCTTCATTCATTAACTGCACGGTGATTTCTTGTTTCTGTGCCGGATAAATGACACGGGTGCCGTAAATGTATATGCCGCCCCACGCAGGCATTACTGTACCGGCCAGCAAAAATACGAGTATTTTTTTCATTATAATTATCCTTACTGCAGAAATAATCGGCGGCCGGAGCCGCCGACAAACAGGATAGTCATCTTAATCAGTAACAACAGTCATCGTCAGCGAAGAGGCCACATCACCAGCGGAGACATCGGCAGTACCAATTTTCGCATAGCGTGCGCTAAAGTTCAGAGTATATTTATTGTCCGCAGTTTTAGTTAACTCAATACCTGTATCGGGGTTAACCTGTTTAGTAAAATCATCACCATAGTAAACGGTGAAGCCAGCGCCATTATTTGCTGCGGTATTTCGTGTAATATATTTATTTTTGCTGTCAAATTGGGAACTGGAGAAAGTAATTTTTGGCGCTTTACTTCCTGTACATTCAACCGTCAATGGCACGGTGGTTTTATTTGAGTATCCTTCATAAACACCACCAGCACTTAAGGCATTTAATCTGTCAGCACCAATTTGGTTCATACCAATGGTCGCAGTGGTATCCCCTGTAAATTTACAGGTGGTCCCTACTACCTTACCAGTAATAATCAGTTCACCCTGATCAGAATCAGCAGCAAAAGCCCCAGCGCTCATAACTACAGCGGACAGAACAGCAGCGGAAATAATTGAACGTTTCATCATATATTCCTTAATGAATTAACTTCTATTGGTTAAGAGGACTTAACCCGTGAAATTAAATTCGCACACCAGAAACGTTATCGCAATGTAAACGCGTTGTTTTATTGATTTAAAACAAATTGCAAAGCGCAATATAATAGAAACAAATCAGTCGATTTTTTTATTCTTTTAAATTAATAAATTTACGAGATTAACTGTTGGGATGAAATTCTTCAGAGAAATGATCAGCCACGTATTATTCACAATAATAATGCATGGCTGATAAAAGACCTTTAATCGTAATGCGTCATCACAATTTGTCGTGTAGCGTCACCGGTGATAGTAACAATTTCAGTTACCGCACCTTTTGTTGGATTGGAAACACCCGCTCTGACGTTTGAAAAGGAAATGGCATTGCCACAGCGTTGCTGCACTTCGTTATTTACAACATCAGCGCTACAGGTGGGTTCAGTTACCCGACCATTGATATTCAGGGTGGCAGTATCTGTGGCGAAAGCAGAAGCGCTCATTCCATAAGCCAAAGTAATAACTCCCAAGAATAAATTTTTTTTCATTACGTTCATTATTCCTGTATCGGTTGGGAAACAGCACACAAGCCGTCTTTCCAGTAGATTATGGATTAACTGCCTCGCTAAGGCTAATTGAGATTGTAGATTAATTCGACCAATTTTATCAATTTAAATGATGCATTGAGGGTATTTATTCAGAAAAAGACATGAATTATACAGTCCGGATAAATAATTGAGTGAGATTTTTCATCCAAAATATTCACCGCATCAATACATTATTGATACGGTGAATATTTTTAACGCTATTAATTACACCGCGCGGAAGGCAATTTCACCCGGGATCACTTCCCCTTGCCAGTAGAGCTGGGCAGCGACACGTCCTGCCAGGTCGCGGTAAATGGCGGTAAATTCGCTGTCAGGACGGCTGATGACCGTCGGCGTACCACGATCCAGGTCTTCACGCAGAGAAATATGCAGCGGCATCTGTCCCAGCAGTTGGGTGTGATACTGCTCAGCCAGTTTCTGCGCGCCACCGGTGCCGAAGATTGGCTCGTGATGACCGCAGTTGCTGCAAATATGCATACTCATATTCTCAACAATACCCAGCACTGGCACTTCGACTTTTTCGAACATCACGATGCCTTTTTTCGCATCGATCAGCGCGATGTCCTGCGGAGTGGTCACCACAACAGCCCCCGTGACCGGAATGTTTTGCGCCAGCGTCAACTGGATATCACCCGTACCCGGCGGCATATCCAGTACCAGGTAATCAAGATCCGGCCATAAGGTTTCTTGCAGCATCTGCAGCAGGGCTTTGCTGGCCATCGGGCCGCGCCACACCATCGCATTATCGTCAGTAACCAGATAACCAATAGAGTTTGTCGCCAGGCCGTGAGACATGATCGGCGCCATATGGGTACCGTCTGGAGAGGTTGGACGCTGATTTTCCGCACCGAGCATCGTCGGGATTGACGGGCCATAAATATCGGCGTCCAGTATCCCTACCTTAGCCCCTTCCGCAGCCAGCGCCAGCGCCAGGTTCACGGCAGTAGAGGATTTACCCACGCCACCTTTACCCGAACTGACGGCGATGATGTTTTTTACACCATTAATGCCCGGCTGGTTTTTCACGCGTTTCAGCGTCGCAATGTTATGCGACAGTTTCCAGTCGATCGCTTTCGCACCAGTAATACGCAGCAGATCGGCGCTACATTGCTCTTTTAAGTCCTCAAACGCGCTCTGCCAGACAAACGGCATGACCAGCTCAACGTGCAACGTGTCATCCATCCAGGCGACGTGGTGCAACGCTTTAAGCGTCGTCAGATTATGCTTCAGGGTTGAATGCTGAAAATTCGCCAGCGTCCCGGCAACCATCGCGCGCAGGGTCTCTGGTGATTTGGCCTGGGATTGTGCGTTCATCCCGACTCCTTTTTGTTGTTCTGAAAATACAATAGTCACCAGGTAGTTTACTCCAACCGCAACAATTATTCATTTACGGATAAATGCCCTTATCGCTTGGCGCAGTAATTACCATTTTGGTACTATCAAAGCCCTTTTCACTACAAAAGAAGTAATTGCCCACTATGACTCAAGTCGCGAAGAAAATTCTGGTAACGTGCGCGCTGCCGTACGCCAACGGCTCTATCCACCTCGGCCATATGCTGGAGCACATCCAGGCTGATGTCTGGGTCCGTTACCAGCGAATGCGCGGCCACCAGGTTAACTTCATCTGCGCGGACGACGCACACGGTACGCCAATCATGCTGAAAGCACAGCAGCTTGGGATCACGCCAGAGCAGATGATCGGTGAAATGAGTCAGGAGCATCAGACTGATTTTGCGGGTTTTGACATCAGCTATGACAACTACCACTCTACGCACAGCGAAGAGAACCGTGAGCTGTCTGAGCTGATTTATACGCGCCTGAAGGAGAACGGTTTTATTAAGAACCGTACTATCTCCCAGCTTTACGATCCGGAAAAAGGCATGTTCCTGCCGGACCGTTTCGTTAAAGGCACCTGCCCGAAATGTAAATCTCCGGATCAGTACGGCGATAACTGTGAAGTCTGCGGCGCAACCTACAGCCCGACCGAACTTATCGAGCCGAAATCCGTCGTTTCTGGCGCGACGCCGGTAATGCGCGACTCCGAACACTTCTTCTTTGACCTGCCGTCATTCAGCGAGATGCTGCAGGCCTGGACACGCAGCGGCGCGTTGCAGGAGCAGGTCGCCAACAAAATGCAGGAATGGTTCGAATCCGGCCTGCAGCAGTGGGATATTTCCCGCGATGCCCCATACTTCGGTTTTGAAATCCCGGATGCGCCAGGCAAGTACTTCTACGTCTGGCTGGACGCACCAATTGGCTATATGGGTTCGTTCAAAAACCTGTGCGATAAGCGCGGCGACACGACCAGTTTTGATGAGTATTGGAAGAAAGATTCCGACGCCGAGCTGTATCACTTCATCGGTAAAGACATCGTCTACTTCCATAGCCTGTTCTGGCCGGCGATGCTGGAAGGCAGCAACTTCCGCAAGCCGACCAACCTGTTCGTACACGGTTATGTGACGGTAAACGGTGCGAAGATGTCCAAATCTCGCGGTACCTTCATTAAGGCCAGCACCTGGCTGAAGCACTTTGACGCCGACAGCCTGCGCTACTACTACACAGCGAAGCTTTCTTCACGCATTGATGATATCGACCTGAACCTGGAAGACTTCGTTCAGCGTGTAAACGCCGATATCGTCAACAAAGTAGTCAACCTGGCATCACGTAACGCAGGCTTTATCAGCAAGCGTTTTGACGGCGTACTGGCTGCTGAACTGGCCGACCCGGCGTTGTATAAAACCTTCACTGACGCTGCTGCGGTGATTGGCGAAGCATGGGAAAGCCGTGAATTTGGTAAAGCTATCCGTGAAATCATGGCGCTGGCCGATGTGGCAAACCGCTACGTTGACGAACAGGCTCCGTGGGTCGTTGCTAAACAGGAAGGCCGCGATGCCGACCTGCAGGCGATCTGCTCCATGGGTATCAACCTGTTCCGCGTCCTGATGACTTACCTGAAACCGGTTCTGCCAACGCTTGCTGAACGTGTAGAAGCTTTCCTGAACAGCGAGCTGAGCTGGGATGCCATTAATCAACCGCTGCTCGGTCACAAGGTCAACACCTTTAAGGCGCTCTACAATCGCATCGACATGAAACAAGTTGAAGCGCTGGTGGAAGCGTCGAAAGAAGAAGTGAAGGCCGCTGCCGCACCGGTATCCGGCCCGCTGGCGGATGACCCGATTCAGGAAACCATTACCTTTGACGATTTCGCCAAAGTTGACCTGCGCGTGGCATTGATTGAAAACGCCGAGTTTGTGGAAGGTTCTGACAAACTGCTGCGTCTGACGCTGGATCTCGGTGGCGAGAAGCGTAACGTCTTCTCTGGTATTCGTTCTGCCTATCCGGATCCGCAGACCCTGGTTGGACGTCAGACCATTATGGTTGCTAACCTGGCACCTCGTAAGATGCGCTTCGGCATTTCTGAAGGGATGGTCATGGCGGCAGGTCCTGGCGGGAAAGATATCTTCCTGTTAAGCCCGGACGAAGGCGCAAAACCTGGCCAACAGGTGAAATAAATCAGACATCTCGAGCGCTGCAACTGCAGCGCTTTTTTTTGCTGAGGGATTTACCTTTAATCTTAAACACACTCCCCCACTCCATTTTCGGACTGCTCAGCCATCGCTATTAGATTTATTCTATACTGCTCTGCTATTAAGGCCGCCCGGCCCAATCATATTCATTAGGGTTATTATTTAGCATTCGATATTCATAAAATGGAGTTTTACATGACAGCGTTACAAAAATTAGTTTCTCTCGCCGTGGCATCGGTTGTGGTTTTTTCCCTGGCGGGTTGTGGTGATAAAGAAGAGACGAAAACATTCAATGCCAATCTTAACGGTTCGGATATCACCGTCTCTTACACCTATAAAGGTGACAAAGTTCTGAAACAAAGCTCCGAAAGTAAAATCAGCTATGCCTCTATCGGTGCCAGCAATAAAGAGGAAGCCGCAAAAGTATTCGACGCGTTAAGCGCCAAATATCAAAATATTGCAGGCGTAGAAGAAAAGCTCACCTATACAGATACCTACGCGCAGGAAAATGTCACTATCGATATGGAAAAAGTCGATATAAAGGCGTTGCAGGCAATTTCCGGAATGAAGCTTTCTGAGAAAGCCGATAAAAATATCAGCATGAAGCAAATGCAAACGGTAATGGAATCGGCGGGTTTTAAAGAAGTGAAATAACATCCTGGCGACCCGAAATTCATCGCGGTCGCCAGCGTCGTTTTACGCTTTCTTTTTGTGCACTCGCGACGTCAAACCCCGCAGGAAATAACGCAGAAACTGATCGCCGCATTCGCGATAGTTCTTATGGTCCGGCGCGCGCATCATGGCGGTAATTTCCGGCATCGACACACGAAACTTCTGCTCGGTCATAATGGCCAGAATATCATCGGTTTTCAGCGAAAAGGCGATACGCAGCTTTTTCAGCACCGTATTGTTGTTAACACGACGCTCAAGCGCCAGTTCCGGCGCAGACTCGTCTTTACCACGCAGATGATAAATCAGACCGTTTAAAAATCCGGAGAGAATGATATCCGGGCAGCGAATAAACCCGGCTTCATCTTCTTTTGTCATCCAGGTATCAAAACCTGCGGAGGTGGATTCCATGTCAGCAAGCGCAAGAATACGCACCATGTCGTTATTGTTCGCTTTCAGGGTGTAGCGCAGGCTACGAAGAATATCGTTACTTAGCATAGAGCCTTCAACTGTCGGTGATGCAATGGCGCGCAGTGTATCAGTTTTACAGTCCAATCGCCTCTTTTAGACTTTTAAGATAACGGCGACTTACCGGAACTGTCAGCCCGTTGCGTAAAATCAGTTCGGCCTGACCGTTTTCTTCCAGACGGATCTCCCGCAATTGCGCCATATTCACCAGATACTGCCGATGGCAGCGCAGCAAAGGTGTACGGCTTTCCAGCGTTCTGAGCGTCAGTTCGGTGAAACCTTCTTTACCATCGCTGCTGGTCACATACACGCCGCTCATGCGGCTGCTGATAAACGCCACGTCATCCATTTGCAGCAGATAGATTCGGCTGTGGCCGCTGCACGGAATAAACTTCAGCGCCTGCTGATTCTCCGGCAGTAGCGATACATCCTGCTTCGTGCGCTCCTGACGCAAACGGCTCAGCGTTTTTTCCAGTCGCGCCTCTTCAATCGGTTTGAGAAGATAATCAAACGCGTGTTCTTCAAAAGCTTTCACCGCATATTCATCAAAGGCAGTAAGGAAAACAATATACGGACGATGCTCAGGATCAAGCATGCCAACCATTTCCAGACCGCTGATACGCGGCATCTGAATATCAAGGAACAGGACATCCGGACGCAGTTTATGTACCGCGCCGATGGCTTCCACCGCATTCGAACATTCGCCGACGATCTCGATGTCGCTTTGCGCCTGCAACAGGATCCGCAGATTCTCCCGCGCTAACGGTTCGTCATCGACAATCAGCACTTTGATCATGCCAGTTCCTCCAGAGGAAGTCGTAAAGTGATTCGGGTAAAGCGGTCAGGTTCACACGCTACGCTGATGCCAAAATCGTCGCCAAACCGCTCGCGCAGTCGTTTATCAACCAGATTCATACCCAATCCGCTGGCCTCAGACGTTGGCTGATACAACCCGGCGTTATCTTCAATATCCAGCATCAGATACTGCCCTTCGCGGCGGGCGGTAATCGACACTTCGCCGGTATCCAGTAGCTGAGAGGTACCGTGTTTAATGGCATTCTCCACAATAGGTTGTAGGGTAAAGGCAGGTAATTGCTGATACGAAAGCGCATCTGGCACCGTCAAAGTCACCTGCAGGCGCGACTGAAATCGCGCCTTTTCAATTTGCAGATAGGCGTTAACGTGCTCAATTTCATCAGCCAGCGTCACAATCTCCGACGGGCGTTTTAAGTTTTTGCGAAAGAACGTCGACAGATACTGCACCAGTTGGCTGGCCTGCTCGCTATCACGTCGGATCACGGCTTTGATGGTGTTGAGCGCATTAAACAAAAAATGGGGATTCACCTGTGCATGCAGGAGTTTGATTTCCGACTGCGTGAGCATCGCTTTTTGCCGCTCATACTGCCCGGCCAGAATCTGCGCCGAAAGCAGTTGGGCGATCCCTTCCCCCAGCGTGCGGTTGATCGAGCTAAAGAGGCGGTTTTTGGCTTCATACAGTTTGATGGTCCCCATCACCCGCTGGTTTTCACCCCGCAAAGGGATCACCAGCGTCGAGCCTAATTTGCATTGCGGGTGCAAAGAGCAGCGGTAAGGGACTTCATTCCCATCGGCATACACCACCTCTCCGGTTTCTATCGCCCGTTGGGTGTACGACGACGAAATAGGTTTTCCGGGTAGATGGTGATCGTCACCAATGCCGGTAAATGCCAGCAGCTTCTCGCGGTCGGTAATTGCCACAGCACCGATATCCAGCTCTTCATACAGCACCTGAGCGACCTTCATGCTGTTAACCTCGTTGAACCCCTGGCGCAAAATCCCCTCCGTTGAGGCGGCAACTTTGAGCGCAGTGGCGGAAAAAGCAGAGGTATATTTTTCAAACATCGCCCGTTTATCGAGCAAAATACGCATAAATAAGGCTGCGCCCACGGTATTCGTCACCATCATCGGCGCAGCGATATTACTGACCAGCCGAAACGCATCGTCAAACGGCCGGGCGATTAACAAGATGATCAGCATCTGCACCAGTTCGGCGACAAAAGTAATGGCTCCCGCGGTCAGTGGACTAAAGACTTTATCGGTACGGCCACGACGGGTGAGCACGCTGTGCACCAGCCCGCCGAGCAAACCTTCCACAATGGTCGAAATCATGCAACTGAGCGCCGTCATTCCGCCCATTGAATAACGATGTAAGCCACCGGTTAGACCGACCAAACCGCCGACCACCGGGCCGCCAAGCAGCCCGCCCATCACCGCGCCGATAGCACGGGTATTAGCAATAGAATCATCAATGTGCAGCCCGAAATAGGTGCCCAAAATGCAGAAAATGGAAAAGGTAACGTAGCAAAGCAGCTTGTGCGGAAGCCGGATCGTGACCTGCATCAGCGGGATAAACAAACGCGTTTTGCTCATGAGCCACGCGATAACGAGAAACACACACATCTGCTGAAGCAGCAGCAACACCAGATTAAACTCGTACATACCTGCCAACCACACATCACTTAAAAGCGCGTAACATACATGGGCTGCGCGTAACTTTCTTTGAAGTGTTGCAAAAAAAAAGGAATTTGTGAGAACGATCACTCGAAAGCGCGAGCATGACTACAAATTCACCCATTTGTTGATCAAAAAACAGACAAAACTACCTGGTTCGCAAAAGAGCGTCTAAAGTAAAACTGGGACCTCGCGAGCATAAGTGAGACGACGATGGCGCTTTACACAATAGGTGAAGTGGCTTTGCTTTGTGATATCAACCCTGTCACTTTACGCGCGTGGCAGAGGCGTTACGGATTACTGAAACCGCAGCGAACAGACGGCGGGCATCGCCTGTTTAACGACGCGGATATCGACCGGATCCGTGAGATAAAACGCTGGATAAATAACGGCGTTCAGGTCAGTAAGGTAAAAATGTTGCTCAGTAACGAGAACATTGATGTGCATAACGGCTGGCGCGAACAGCAAGAGACGCTGTTGAGCTATTTGCAAAGTAATAATCTGCATAGCCTCAGGATGTGGATCAAAGAGCGCGGTCAGGATTATCCCGCACAAACGCTCAACACCCATTTGTTCATTCCGTTACGCCGTCGCCTGCAATGTCAGCAGCCGATCCTGCAGGCGTTACTGGGGATCCTCGACGGTGTCCTCATCAACTACATCGCGATTTGTCTGGCCTCGGCGCGCAAGAAACAGGGGAAAGATGCCCTGGTTGTCGGCTGGAACATTCATGATACCACCCGCTTATGGCTGGAGGGTTGGGTAGCCAGCCAGCAGGGATGGCGCGTTGACGTCCTCGCCCACTCGCTAAACCAATTGCGACCAGAACTGTTTGAAGGCCGAACCTTACTGGTCTGGTGCGGCGAAAGCCAAACGCCCGCTCAGCAGCAACAACTGAACGAATGGCGCGCGTTAGGTCACGATATTTATCCACTCGGTATTTAAAGCCAACCAGGATCGGCTCTTAATATTCTGTTAACAAACGTGTACAATCCTTAGATTCACATAAGGAGTGCATAATGAGCGCAGCTAAAATCGGTGTCATTACCCTCTTCCTGCTGATGGCCATCGGCGGTATCGGCGGCGTCATGCTGGCAGGCTACACATTCATTTTACGTGCCGGGTAAGGTGGCTCGCTAATCGCTCAAACCCGCGGTCAACTATCACCGCAGCCAGCGCGACCAGCAGCGCCCCCTGAATCACATAGGCGGTATTGAACCCGCTCAGGCCGATGATAATCGGCGTGCCCAACGTGTTGGCCCCGACGGTTGAGGCTATCGTAGCGGTGCCGATATTAATAATCACCGACGTGCGAATTCCCGCCAGAATAACCGGTGCCGCCAGCGGCAACTCCACTTTCCGCAGCCGCTGGCCCTGACTCATGCCCATTCCGCTGGCAATATCCATCACGCTGGGAGAAATTCCACCGAGTCCCGCCAGAGTTGCCTGCAAGATTGGTAACACGCCATACAAAATCAGTGCGATAATCGCGGGTTCAAGCCCAAACCCCATCACCGGTACGGCGATCGCCAGCACGGCGACCGGAGGAAATGTCTGCCCCACGGCGGCAATCGTTTCCACCATCGGCCTGAATTCCGCGCCCCAGGGCCGGGTTACCGCTATTCCCGCTCCAGTGCCAATGATGACGGCAATAAGGCTTGAAATCCCAACCAACGCAAAATGACTCAACGCCAGCGCCGTAAAACTTTCCTGCTGATACACGGGACGCGGCAGCGCCGGAAATAGCGAACTAAACAGGGCCTGACTGTGAGGCAACCCAACCAACAGGATCAGAAACAGCGCAACAAGCCATAGCAATGGATCAGCAAGACGTTTCACGGGTCGGCGTCTCCGAAAGCAAATCGCGAAAATGAAGCGTCCCGCAGGGCAACCCCTGCGGCGTCACGACCGGCAAAACATCGCAGCCACGCGCCACGAACACCGACAATGCATCACGTAGCGTCATCTCATCCACCAGCGGCTCGCCGTCTGAGTGTTCACCGCGACGGATAAAATCCCCTACCGTACGCAGCGACAACAGCCTTACGCCCAGTTCACTGCGGCCAAAAAAAGTTTGCACGAAATCATTCGCTGGCGCAGTGAGCATCGACAGCGGCGTGCCTTGCTTCACAACTTTTCCCGCATCCATCAAAATCAGATGCTCCGCCAGTCTCAACGCCTCGTCGATATCATGTGTCACCAGCACAATGGTACGTCCCAATAAACGATGGATACGCGTCATCTCCTGCTGCAGCGCGCCGCGGGTGACCGGGTCCAGCGCGCCAAAAGGCTCATCCATCAGTAGCACCTGCGGATCTGCCGCCAACGCTCGCGCAACCCCAACCCGCTGCTGTTGTCCGCCGGAAAGCTGATGCGGATAACGGTGACGCAAACTCGCCTCAAGGCCCAGCAGCGCCATTAGTTCATCTGTTCGGTCATCAATACGTGAACGTGACCACTTTTGCAGCTGCGGTACGGTGGCAATATTCTGCGCGACGGTCCAGTGGGGAAACAAACCAATAGACTGAATCGCGTACCCCATGCGCCGTCGTAACTCCAGCACCGGCAGGCTGCGGATCTCCTCCCCGGCGAAACGGATCTGCCCGCTGTCATGTTCAACCAGCCGGTTGATCATCTTTAGCGTGGTAGACTTGCCCGAACCTGACGTGCCAATTAATACCGAAAAGCTGCCCTCTCCTAACTGCAGGTTCAGGTCATCGACGGCTTTTTGCTGGCCATAGGTTTTACTGACATGGCGAAATTCAATCATTATTCGATACCTTTAGCAGCGCGATCCCTAAATCAAACAGCGCATCAATCAACACAGCCAGCACAACGACCGGGATCACGCCCAACAGCACTAAATCAACGGCGCTACTGAGCAATCCCTGAAAGACCAGCGCGCCAAATCCCCCTGCACCAATCAGCGCGGCTATCACCGCCATTCCCACCGTCTGGACCATCACCACTCGCAAACTGCGCAAGAAGACCGGCAGCGCCAGTGGAAACTGCACCGAGATAAACCGCTGACGCGCGCTCATCCCCATCGCCCGGGAGCTTTCAAGTACATCGCGTGGAACCTGATTCAACCCAGCCACTACGCCGCGAACAAGCGGTAAGAGCGCATACAGCACCAACGCAATAAGCGCAGGCGTCAGACCGGTTCCCGCTACGCCAAGCGAACCCAGCAAGGGAAAGTGCTTCACCAGTCCGGCAAGCGGCGCAATTAACAGGCCAAACAGCGCGACGGAGGGAATAGTCTGGATAATGTTCAGTACCGCGAATACCGGCCCCTGACGGGAGACAGAAAAAGTACACCAGACGCCCAGCGGCACGCCAATGAGCAGCGCGGGCACCACGGTAGCGAACAGAATCGTCAGATGCTGCGCCAGGGCGTCGTTAAAGACATCCTGGCGGTTGGCATATTCTTTAAGCAGAGAAAGATCGTTAAACGTACCGGAGAGCAGTAACACCAGCGGCAAAATGAATATTTGTGCGTGCAATAACCAACGCCACGACGCCCGTTCGGTGATGCGACGAATGGCGTCACTGGCTGCCAGCAGCATCAATCCCAGCCCTAACCAGAACCCGCTGCCCAGGCTGGTTCTGGCCAGCGGACTACCCGTTTGGGCCAAATACGTTGCCGTTGTGCCGGCGATGACCAGCACCGCAATCACCAACAGTTGGCTAACGATAAGCGTCAATATATTGCCGGATTTTCCCGGTACAAAGCACAGAAGAAACAGCAACACACAGGCCGCCGCTAATCCCCATGCCATGTCGGGTTGGATATCCCAGAGTTGACGACCTTCACCGGAAACCAGGCGATTGGGAGCATAGCTGATGAAAGGAAGCGCTGCCGCCACGATGGTCAGAAACACCAGCAGCAACAGCACCCGATTTACTGAAATATTCGACAAAACACCCACCCGCTGCAAACTCCGTTACTTCACCCATCCTTTTTGCTTCAGGTAGTCTGCTGCGACTTTTTTCGCATCCAGCCCCTCCACGGCGATACTGGCATTCAGCCGTTGCAGCGTTTTTTCATCCAGGCTGGCAAATACCGGTTGTAGCCATTCTGCCATTTGCGGGTAGTCCTTCAGCACCGATTCACGCACAACGGGCGCTGGCGCATAAATGGGCTGTACGCCTTGCGGATCGCTTAATGTTTGCAGACCAAGCGCCGCAACCGGACCATCGGTACCGTAGGCCATCGCTGCATTGACCCCTGAGGTCTGCTGCGCCGCCGCTTTAATCGTCACCGCGGTATCCCCCCCCCGCCAGCGACAACAGCTGATTCTGATTCAGTTTGAAACCATAGGTTTTTTCAAAGGCAGGCAGCGCGTCAGCCCGTTCGATAAATTCCGCAGAGGCGGCAAGTTTGAACGTCCCCCCGTCTTTCAGGTAACGGCCTAAATCGGCAAGGGACTCAAGCTTATTCTTTTGCGCGACATCCTGGCGAACCGCAATGGTCCAGGTGTTGTTGGCGGGCGCAGGCGTTAGCCAGATCAGCTTATTTTGCTCTGCGTCCAGCTTTTTCACTTTGTCATAACCGGCCTGCGCATTTTTCCACGCAGGATCATTCTCATCTTTAAAAAAGAATGCGCCATTGCCGGTATATTCCGGATAAATATCCAGTTCACCAGAGGTAATTGCCCCACGCACCACCGGAGTGGTACCCAGCTGTACTTTATTAACGGTTTTCACGCCGTGACTTTCGAGCACCTGCAAAATAATGTTGCCGAGCAGCGCCCCTTCGGTATCTATTTTTGAACCGACCGTGACGGGTGACGCGGCCTGTAAGGGCAAGCTGATCGCGGCTAATAACGCCAGCGAACCCACCCAAACTTTTGAAATTATCATGCTGCACTCCTCATTCTTTTACGGCCCTTTTCAGAGACTTGAGGAAAAAGCATAGTCGAAAAATCAAGCCTTAACCTGGCAATTGGGTAGTAACACTGAGAGTTACTCGCGGTAAGGCGATAATACAATAAAAAAAATCCGGCAAACCCAAAGTGAGTTTACCGGATGGTACGATTTCGCAGGCCTGATAAGCGTCACGTTACCAGGCATGATATCAATTACTACAGCAGTTCAAATTCGCCCTGCTTCACTCTGGCAGAATCCACGCCGATAAAGACGTTGAACTTGCCCGGTTCGGCATCGTATTGCATACGCTGGTTCCAGAATTTCAGCGCTTCAACATCAATTGGGAAGCTAACAGTTTGGGTTTCACCCGGCTTAAGATTCACCTTCTCAAAACCTTTCAGCTGTTTTACCGGACGACTCATTGAAGCGGTAACATCCTGCAAATACATCTGAATCACCGTCGCACCTTCGCGTTTGCCGGTGTTGGTCACCTGCACGCTGGCCGTCACGGTCCCGTCACGCTTCATCGTCGGAGAAGAGAGTTTCACATCAGAAACCGTGAATGTGGTGTAGCTCAGGCCATAGCCAAAGGGATACAACGGACCGTTCGCTTCGTCAAAGTAGCGCGACGTGTACTTATTCGGCTTATCGGCATTATACGGGCGACCGGTATTGAGATGGCTGTAATAGACCGGGATCTGTCCGACAGAGCGCGGGAAAGACATCGGCAACTTGCCTGACGGGTTGTAATCGCCAAACAGCACATCGGCGATGGCGTTACCGCCTTCCGTCCCGGCAAACCAGGTTTCGAGGATCGCATCGGCCTGTTGATCTTCCTTAACCAGCGCCAGCGGACGACCGTTCATCAGTACCAGAACCAGCGGTTTACCCGTGGCTTTCAGCGCGGTAATCAGGTCACGCTGACTCTGCGGAATGGTGATATCGGTGCGGCTGGAGGCTTCATGCGCCATTCCCTGCGCTTCACCAACTACCGCGACGACCACGTCAGACTGCTTCGCGGCGTTAACGGCTTCATCAATCATCGCCTGCGGCGAACGCGGGTCAACCTTCACCGCCTCTTCATACTGGTTGAGGAAGTCGACAATGCCTTTGTCGTTGGTGATGTTCGCCCCTTTGGCGTATACCACTTTGCCCTGCTCGCCGATGGCATTTTTAATCCCCGTCAGCACCGTTACTGACTGATCGGCAACCCCGGCAGCAGACCAACCGCCCATCACATCACGCTTGCTGTCGGCCAGCGGACCGACAACCGCTACGGTGGCGGATTTTTTCAGCGGCAATGTTTCCAGACGGTTTTTCAGCAGCACCAGGCTTTCACGCGCCACTTCACGCGCCTCTTTGCGGTGCAAACGGCTTTCCGCGTTGGTGTCCTGCGGGTCAGATTCTTTGGCCCCCAGATGGCTGTACGGATCGTTAAACAGCCCCATATCATATTTCACGTTCAGCACATGACGCGCAGCGTCGTCCAGCTCCGCCATCGTCACCTTACCTGACTTAATCAACCCCGGCAGGTATTTGCTGTAATACTCATCGCTCATGCTCATGTTGATGCCGGACTTGATCGCCACACGCACCGCATCTTCAGGATCGGCGGCAGTGCCGTGCTTAATCAGTTCCTTAATCGCGCCGTGATCGGAAACGGTAATGCCCTTAAAGCCCCACTCATCGCGCAGCACGTCTTTTAACAGCCATGCATCCGAAGTCGCCGGCGTGCCGTTCAGCGAATTAAGCCCCACCATCACCGCACCGCTACCGGCGTCCAGTCCGGCTTTGTACGGTGGCATATAGTCGTTGAACAAACGCTGCGGGCTCATATCGACGGTGTTGTATTCCTTGCCGCCTTCAACCGCGCCATAGGCGGCATAGTGCTTGACGCTGGTCATCACCGAATAGCGATCGGCCGGGCTTTTACCCTGCATCGCTTCCACCATGGTTTTGCCCATCGTGGCGGTCAAATACGTATCTTCGCCAAACCCTTCCGAGGCGCGGCCCCAGCGCGGATCGCGCGAGACATCGACCATCGGCGCCCAGGTCATATTCAGACCATCATCGGCGGCTTCATACGCAGACACTCGACCAACGGTTCTGACCGCATCAAGATTAAAGGAGGATGCCAGACCGAGGCTTATCGGGAATACGGTACGCTGACCGTGCAATACGTCGTAGGCAAAAAAGAGAGGGATTTTCAGGCGGCTGAGATCCATCACCTGATCCTGCATTTTGCGGATATCCTGGCGCGTGACGGTGTTAAAAATTGCCCCAACCTGCCCGTCTTTGATCATCTCGCGGATGGCTTCTTTCGGGTTATCAGGCCCGACGCTTATCAAACGCAGTTGCCCAATTTTCTCATCCACGGTCATCTGCTTAAGTAAATCGGTAACGAAGGCATCCCGCGCCTCTGGCGTCAGTGGATGGTTACCAAACAGAGTGTCCGCCAACGCTGGTTGCAATGCCAGACTCACCGCGACACCTACAGAACATAGCCATTTCATGTTGATTCTCTCTTTATTTTTTCCCGACGAGGCAGCGAAAATATAACAAAAACCGCAGTTTGCCGTAAGACTAAACGGGAGCGATAAAGAAAGCTAAGGTTATTCTCCTAATTTTCGAAACCAGCGCGAATCAGTAAAAGACGAACCAGAGACAATATGAATGAGAAAGCGTATTGTCATACAAAGCGCTATGCTTGTTCCTGATATTGAGTCCCACCACAAGGAGTGGAGAATGTCTTCCATTACAACAGATAATAAAGCTTTCCTGAATGAACTGACCCGTCTGGTGGGTCATTCACACCTGCTGACAGAACCTGCTAAAACCGCCCGCTATCGCAAGGGATTCCGCTCCGGCCAGGGCGATGCGCTTGCCGTCGTGTTCCCCGGGTCGCTTTTAGAACTGTGGCGCGTTTTGAGCGCCTGCGTCGCCGCGGATAAAATTATCCTGATGCAGGCCGCTAACACCGGCCTGACCGAAGGGTCTACGCCGAGCGGTAATGATTACGACCGCGAGATTGTCATTATCAGCACCCTGCGTCTTGATAAGCTGCACGTCATCGGCAAAGGTGAACAGGTGCTGGCCTATCCAGGAACCACGCTCTATTCGCTGGAAAAAGCGCTCAAACCGTTTGGCCGTGAGCCGCATTCGGTAATCGGATCTTCCTGTATCGGCGCTTCGGTTATCGGTGGCATTTGCAACAACTCCGGCGGCTCGCTGGTACAGCGCGGCCCGGCATACACGGAGATGTCGCTGTTTGCGCGTATTGACGAACAGGGAAAATTACAGCTGGTTAACCATCTGGGTATTGAGCTGGGCCAGACCCCGGAGCAGATCCTGAGCAAACTGGATGACGAGCGTATTAGAGATGACGATGTTCGCCACGACGGGCGTCACGCGCACGATCACGACTACGTTACCCGTGTCAGAGATATCGACGCGGACACGCCCGCACGCTATAACGCCGACCCGGATCGCTTGTTTGAATCGTCCGGTTGTGCAGGCAAGCTCGCGGTCTTTGCCGTGCGTCTGGACACCTTCGAAGCCGAAAAAAACCAGCAGGTCTTTTACATCGGCACCAACCAGCCAGAGGTGCTGACGGAGATCCGCCGTCATATTCTGGCAAAATTCGAGCATCTGCCGGTCGCCGGTGAATATATGCACCGCGATATTTACGACATCGCTGAGCAATACGGCAAAGATACGTTTCTGATGATCGACAAGCTCGGCACCGACAAAATGCCGTTCTTCTTCACCCTGAAAGGCCGCACCGATGCGATGCTGGAAAAAGTGAAAATTTTCCGTCCTCACTTCACCGACCGGGCAATGCAGAAATTTGGTCATTTATTCCCCAGTCACTTACCGGCGCGCATGAAAAGCTGGCGCGATAAGTACGAGCATCACCTGCTGTTAAAAATGGCCGGTGGCGGCGTGGCTGAAGCCCAAAACTGGCTAAGCGAGTATTTCAAAACCGCTGAAGGCGACTTCTTTGCCTGTACGGCGGAAGAAGGCAGCAAGGCGTTCTTGCACCGCTTTGCGGCGGCTGGCGCGGCTATTCGTTATCAGGCCGTACATGCGGATGAGGTGGAAGATATTCTGGCGCTGGATATCGCGCTGCGCCGTAACGACACCGAATGGTACGAGCATCTGCCCCCAGAGATCGACAGTCAACTGGTGCACAAACTCTATTACGGTCACTTTATGTGTTACGTCTTCCATCAGGATTACATCGTGAAAAAGGGCGTGGATGCGCATGCGCTAAAAGAGCAGATGCTGGAACTCCTGCGCGAGCGTGGGGCGCAGTATCCGGCAGAGCATAACGTCGGGCATCTGTATCAGGCGCCGGAAACCTTGACCCGTTTTTACCGTGAGAATGACCCCACCAACAGTATGAATCCAGGTATTGGGAAAACGAGTAAGCAGAAGTTCTGGAAAGAATCGTAAACCTGAAAAAGATAAGCGCTACCGGGCATGTTGCCGGGGCGCTTTGCTTGCCCGGCCTACTGCTACATTCGCTATGCGTAGGCCGGATAAGACATCTTATTTAATCGTTCTGTGCGGTTTGCTCGCCCTTCGCCGAACCTGCCGCCGCCATCTGCGCAGCTTTTTGCTTTTTATAGCTCAGCGCCGCCGCCGGAACCGGCATCACCTTGCCCGTTTCAATCCAGGTACGTAAACGGCTGGCATCGGCAAAGTGAGTATATTTACCAAAGGCATCCATCACCACTAGCGCCACCGGTTTGTTGTTAATCACCGTGCGCATCACCAGACAGTGGCCTGCCGCATTGGTAAACCCGGTTTTCGTTAACTGAATATTCCAGTTATCGCGGTATACCAGATGGTTGGTGTTACGAAACGGCAGCGTATACGCAGGGTTGGCAAACGTCGCCATATCTTCACGCGTGGTACTTAACTGGCCGATCAGCGGATACTGTTTGCTGGCGATCAGCAGCTTGGTTAAGTCACGGGCGGTCGAGACGTTATGAATCGACAAGCCAGTGGGTTCCACAAAGCGTGTCTGAGTCATGCCGAGCGCTTTCGCTTTGGCATTCATGGCTTTGATAAACGCGTTGTATCCGCCCGGGTAATGATGCGCCAGGCTCGCCGCCGCACGGTTTTCTGATGACATCAGCGCCAGCAGTAACATGTCTTTACGGCTGATTTCGCTGTTCAGTCGTACGCGAGAGTATATGCCTTTCATCTCCGGCGTCTGGCTAATATCGACTTTCAGCTTTTCATTCAGCGGCAGTCGTGCATCAAGCACCACCATCGCCGTCATTAATTTGGTAATCGACGCAATCGGACGCACAAGGTCCGGGTGGTTCGAATAGATAACTTTGTTGGTATTCAGATCAACGATCATCGCGCTACCGGACGCTATCTCAGGTTGAGAAGCCGCTGCGGTAGTTGCCGTTTTCGCCACGGCTTGGGGTGCAAAAGGAACGGCCAGCACCAGGGCAAGGCTTAATAATGAAACTCGGAATTTCAGCATGATGAGATTTCTGATAATGGTTCACGCACGTCACAACGCACACCGCCAGAGATTAAGTATTATCTCAAGCTAGCTCAGGCATCATAGCGATCCGGCAGGTTTGCTGCCACAGGAGAATCGTCTCGAAATGCTGCGTTGCTGACTTTTACGTCAACAACGCAGCGTAGACAGGTTTATCCGTCAGAATAACCGATAGCCGTAACCCCACAGGATTACCGTAATAGCCAGCAGTACCTCCAGTACCAGCACACCGATCGCCAGCGTCGAACTGGAAAAACTCAACCCTTCCTCACGAGTGATATTCAGGAACGTCGGAATACCGAGATAAAGTAAATAACCGGTGTAAAACAGCGCGAGAGTCCCGACTAATGCGCACAGCCAGACCAGCGGATAAAGTGCGACCAGCCCGCTTAAAAAAAGCGGCGTCGCGACATATCCGGCAAAGACCATACAATGCGCCAGCGACGGACGCTGCGGGTAGTTACGCGCCATCCACCAGATAACCCGGCCCATGACGGCAACGCCCGCCAGCATCACCCCGTAAAACAGAATCGCCATTGCAAATCCAGTCAACAGGGATAATTTCAGGATATTGCCATCGCCAAAATCCCAGCCGATTTGTGTGGTACCGATGAACGCACAAACAACCGGGATTGCCGCCATCAGCAGTACATGGTGGGTGTAGTGATGCGAAACGCTTTCGTTTTCGCTGTTGATCACATGCATTTCACGATCGGGATGGGAAAACAGCCCCCAGACATGGTTCATACCGCCCCCTTCTTGTCAGCTCCGGACCTCAACAGTTCAAGTATAATTCAGCTTTGGATTAATTTTTGTACAACAACAAAAATGACGAACCGCTAATTCAGCGCTTTTAAACCCCACGATGATTCACAGGGTGTATGCTTAACGTCGGGAGGTCATCCAGACATATGGATATAAACAGTCTTATTGCACATTACGGTTACGCCGCATTGGTCATTGGCAGTTTGGCCGAAGGTGAAACCATTACCCTGCTGGGCGGCGTGGCGGCACATCAGGGATTACTTAAATTTCCTCTGGTGGTTATCTCTGTGGCCCTGGGCGGGATGATTGGCGATCAATTGCTGTATCTGCTTGGGCGTCGTTACGGTGGAAAAATTTTGCGTCGTTTCTCAAAACATCGCGACAAAATCCGCCGGGCGCAGAAAATGATCCAGCGCCGTCCTTATCTGTTCGTAATTGGCACCCGTTTTATGTATGGTTTTCGCGTGATCGGCCCGTTGCTGATTGGCGCAAGCCATTTACCGCCTAAAATTTTCCTGCCGTTGAATATTCTGGGGGCGCTGGCGTGGGCGCTGATATTTACCACTCTGGGTTACGTGGGGGGAGAAGTCATTGCGCCGTGGCTACACAATCTCGACCAGCATATTAAGCACTGGATATGGCTGGCTCTGGTGATTGTGCTGGTGCCTGGCGTTCGGTGGTGGTTAAAAAAACGCAGCAGCAAAAGTACAGCCCGGTAGCGCGATGTCTACCGGGCGGGTGCGTTACGAAGCGTGGTAGCCGCCCCCCAGCGCACGGTTCAACTGAATTGAGGCATCCAGCCATTGCCCTTGTAAAAGCAGAGCGTTGCACCGTTCACGTAATGCCGGGATCTTTGCCTCACTGACCCGGGAGCCCGCAATAATTCCGGCATTGAAGCGCGCCTGCGCCAGACCCACTACGCGCAGTGCATCATGCTCAATCTGCTGCTGATGCTGATTCTTCTGCGCCAGTGTTTCTACCTGCGATGCTGCACGCGCCACGTCATTCACCGCATCCACCACGGCTTTGTTGTAATTCGCCACCGTCAGGTTGCTTTGCGCTTGAGTAATGTCGAGATTCGCGTTCAGCCTGCCGCTATCAAAGATAGGCAGCGTCAGCCCGGCCGTTACGCCCATTTGCTGCGCGGAATGGCGAAACAAGTCGCTCAGATGTAACGCATCCTGTTGTAAAAATGCCATCAGATTTACATCGGGATAAAACGCCGCTTTCGCCGCATCAATGCTGCTCAGCGATGACTCAATGTACCAGTGCGCCGCCTGCAAATCCGGTCGGCGGGCCAGCAGCGAATAACCTAGCTGGGACGGGAGCTGGCTTTCCACCGCGGGCAGCGGGGTCGAATGGAGTTTCAGGGCTGTGGACTGCGAGTTGGTCAGCGCGCTCAACCGCGCTTCAATTACCTTCATTTTACCGCTGACATCGTTCAGTTGCTGCTCTGTTTTGCTGGAATCGATATCGGTTTCAACACCTTCCACCGAAGAAGTAAGACCATTTTGATACAGTTGACGATCAACGTTAATGACGTTCTGCTGCTCGGTTTCGATTTGCGTCAACACGGTTTTCAGCCCGGCCTGCGTTTGCCATTCCCAGTAAAGACGAGCCACACCACTCGCCAGCACCTGTCGCGTTTGCTCGCGCTCGGCTTCACGCGCCTTAACGGCCCCAATACGTGCCGTCACTTCGGCCCGATTTTTACCCCACAGATCCAGATTCCAGCCAGCAGTTAAACCAAAGGTGCCGTTGGTGTACCACGGCCCGGTCGTCCCGGCGGCCGGATCGGTAATGGCAAACGGACCCATCAGCCCTTCGGCTGACATTCTCTGACGCTCTACATCTGCTGAGAAATCGATCTCCGGGCCATCCTGCGCCTCCACAGCCTTAGCCTGCGCCTCCGCCAGTTGAATGCGCTGTTCCGCGACCTGCATATCAGGGGAGTTGCGTAACGTGCTGTCAATCAGCGCATTAAGCTGGGGGTCATGGTATGCCTTCCACCATTGGCTGTCCGGCCAGCCATTTTTTAACGCCGCAGGCAATGTGGTATCGACATTCGCAGCGGGGGTCTGCTGTGACAGAGACTGGCGGTCATCATGCATCGGCGCGCAACCTGACATCAAAATAAAAAGCGGCAACAATGCCGTCGTGACAAAAGCAGAATTACGATTCATGGAGAGACACAGGTAAGAAAAGATGTGCTGAGATTACGACTTGTCGCGTTTCCTTTTTTAGTTACGCGTGGCAATACACCTTTGGCAATAAAAATATATAATCGGAAAAATATACACCCAACAAATAATTTAGATTAATTAATTTTAATAATTTATGGATGGAGACATTATGTCACAGAATATCTATGACGATCCCGAGTTCTTTGCCGGATATGCCACGCTGGACCGTTCAGTAAAAGGGCTCGACGGTGCGCCAGAATGGCCGACAATACAAGCGATGCTCCCCACTCTGCAGGGAAAAAATATCCTCGATTTGGGTTGCGGATATGGCTGGTTTTGCCGCTACGCGCGCGATAACCAGGCGGCCAGCGTAGTGGGACTGGATATTTCACAAAAGATGTTAACCCAGGCGCACAGCATGACGCAGGGTAATGGCATCGTTTATCGCCGTGAAGATCTCGAGACGCTTTCCCTGTCACCAAATTCTTTTGACCTGGTTTATAGCTCACTTGCCCTGCACTATTTGCGCGATATCGCGCGATTATTCGTCACGATTTACCAGTCGTTAACACCGGGAGGCATGTTGGTATTCTCTGCCGAGCATCCCATTTATACTGCACCGCTTAACCAGGGTTGGATAAAAGATAAAACCGGGCAACAGTCCTGGCCGGTCAATCATTATCAGCAGGAAGGCACACGCATCAGTAACTGGTTCGCGGAGGGTGTCAAAAAACAGCACCGTAAGCTGGCGACCTGGATTAATGCGCTGATAGCCGCCGGATTCGAAATCGTTTGTGTCGATGAATGGGGACCGTCCGCTGAACAGATTGCTGAAAACCCGGCGCTGGATGAAGAAAAAGAGCGGCCAATGGTGTTTCTGCTCAGCGCACGTAAACCGGAGTAAGGTCATTACAGGAAGATTTTCAGAGGCTTTCCTATACTTAACCTGAACTCACCAAAAAAGGAACGCTGATGAAAATCTTACTGTGGATTATTTTAGTTATTTTTCTGATTGGGTTATTGGTGGTGACTGGCGTGTTTAAGATGATTTTTTGAAACAAAGGCCACTCCGGTGGCCGATTAATATGTTAATGCAATTTAGCGATATCAATGGCCTGAATCGCGCGCGCGATATCCGGTGAATTGTTTAATGCGCGAATTTCCTGAAACAGCGCGGTTGCCTCTGAGTATTCTTTACGCAAATACCCTAACCATTGTTTAATCCGCGCCACGTGATACAGCCCGGTATCACCCTGCTTTTCAAGACGAGTATATTTTTGCAATAGCATCACGACATCAGGCCACGGCATACGTGGCTCGTTGTATTTCACCACACGGCTCAGGTTCGGAATATTTAATGCCCCACGGCCAATCATCACCGCATCGCATCCGCTGATAGCCATACAATCCTGGGCGCTTTGCCAGTCCCAGATTTCGCCATTTGCGATAACCGGAATGGTAAGCCGCTGGCGGATCTCACCGATCGCCTGCCAGTTGATATGCTCGGCCTTATAGCCCTGTTCCTTGGTTCGGCCATGCACCGCCAGCTCGCTGGCGCCAGCCTGCTGAACGGCATCAGCAATTTCAAACTGCCTGTCGCTGTTGTCCCAGCCCAGACGCACTTTCACCGTCACGGGCAGATGCGCAGGCACCGCCTCGCGCATGGCTTTTGCGCCCCGGTAGATGAGTTCAGGATCTTTTAATAACGTTGCGCCACCGCCGCTGCCGTTGACCAGCTTCGACGGGCAGCCACAGTTCAGATCGACACCAAACGAGCCCAGTTCTACCGCGCGCGCCGCGTTCTCCGCCAGCCACTGCGGATACTGCCCCAGCAACTGTATGCGCACCCGCGTGCCGGATGGCGTCCGGCTATTGTTATGCAGTTCCGGGCAGAGCCGATGGAATACTTTTGCCGGCAGGAGCTGATCCACCACGCGCACAAACTCGGTGATGCACAGATCGTAATCATTCACTTCAGTCAGCAGCTCGCGCACCAGTGAGTCGAGCACGCCTTCCATCGGCGCCAGTAAAACACGCATATCGTCACCCGCAAAAAAAGAGGCGCTATGGTAGCGCCTCCGTTCGGGAGATTAAAGAGGCTCAGTGCGGCAACAGGCAGTTATCTTCTTTCCAGCCGTACAGCCATTCCATACCACGATAAAATTCCGCCTGAGATTTGCCTTTCCACAGCAGATTACGCACCTGGCGCTCGACGCCTGCGGCGTGGTACACACGTCCCATTTCGCGCGTCGACCAGACGATGCGCGCAGTACGCGGAATACGCACCGACTCATACAAGGCAAAGGCATCAGCCGCATCGCCGTCACACTGCTGTAACGCCTTACCGAGAGTGACGGCATCTTCAAGCGCCATACAGGCGCCCTGCGCCATATATTGTGCCACCGGATGCGCAGCATCACCCACCAGCGTAATGCGGTCGGTCCCCCATTTCTCTACCGGTTCGCGGTCAGCGGTGGACCAGCGACGCCATGAGGTCGGCTTATCCAGCATCTGGCGCGGACGCGCATGAATACCGGCAAAATAGGAGAGCACTTCCTCTTTACTGCCATCCTTTACCCCCCACTCCTCCTGCTGACGACTGTGTGTAGCGCGGCACATAAATCGCGAAACTTTGACAGCTAAAATTGGATCGCATCAAGCGTTCTAAGTTTAAGTGACATTGGTGCAAGATTTGATATGAAATGATGCCGAACGTTGGAAACGTATCATAGCCGCCAGATTGGCGGCTTAGTGCGGTAGTTCACAAAACTGAAGCAGAATTAGCGCAGATAGGAAATTTTTTATAAAGTGTCGAAACTCCCACTCCATATTGTTCAGATACCTCTTTATGCGTTCTTCCAGCCTTCAGCGCTGACTCACATCTATTCCAGTCATCGTCTGTAAACTTAGGTCGCCGCCCACCGCAGCGCCCCTTGGCGCGGGCCACAGCCAAACCAGCCAGCGTCCGCTCACTATTAAGGTCAGACTCATACTGTGCTGCTGAGAGGATATTACGGAAGTTATAACGGCCACTAGCTGTACTGAGGTCAACACCATCAGTAATGGACCGTATGTTTACATTGCGCTCTGCCAGGTTCTGAAAGGTCAGTAAAGCGTGCAGAACGTTACGGCCGATACGATCCAGTTTCCATATAACCAGTTCATCTCCTGGCTCCAGCATATCAACCACCTTTTTCAATATTGGACGGTTTGTCTTACGACCTGAAGCCTTCTCTTCGAATATTAATTTGCATCCAGCAACTCTGAGCGCCTGCATCTGAAGCTCGGTGTCCTGATGGTTACTTGATACTCGCGCATACCCAATAATCATAAGTCTGATCTCCATTCGTTTGAATGCGTTCAGGCTAACAAAAAAGCACTGAAGGTTGGGGTTCAGGAACCGCAGGATTGAATGTGATACGAGGCTCTTTACCTGGTTGACGATTCACCGTTTTAGCGAAACTTCTCGGTTGACGTTTTTGTTATTTCCCGAAAAGGTTCCTATTCTGGTTGAACAGGCCAGGTGATATCAGGTGCAGTTGATGTATCAACACGCATCAATAACACCCTGTATGTTTTCCATTCAGCCAGTGCGGAGGTTTCCTCTGCCGTCGCTATCCCCGCATCAACTGCATCCTGCCGCCACGCGATTTCAGAATCTGCGTTGCTTCGCAATGCACTGCGCTCCTGCTCTGCCAACGCTATCAGTTGTTCATGGGTTGGGGCGGGAACAGAGATAATGGTTACTATTCCGTCGCTATCTACAGTGAATGTGATCTTGACCCTCCATCTCCGAACAGCTTTTGTATCTTAAGTTAACGATGTCCGCTGCCGCCGGTATTCCCTCGGGGAGTGATATCCCAGCGCGCTGTGCGGGTGGTTTTCATTGTAATGCGTGAACGCTACTGCAAGGTTTCGCAGTGCTGTTCTCACATCCGGTTTTGGCATGAACGCGATATAGTCTTCTTTCATCGTTTTCACGAACCGTTCGGCCATGCCATTACTCTGCGGGCTGCTCACCGCTGTTGTGCAGGGCTCCAGATTCAGCTCTCTCGCGAACCTCCGCGTTTCATACGCGGTATACGCTGAACCGTTATCCGTCAGCCACTGCACCGCTGTGTCGGGCAACCTGTCGCCGAAGCGCTTTTCCACCGACCTCAGCATCACATCCTGCACGGTCGAACTGTCATAGCCTCCCGTGCTTGCTGCCCAGTCTATGGCCTCACGGTCGCAGCAGTCCAGCGCGAACGTTACCCGCAGTTTTTCGCCGTTGTCGCAGCCGAACTCGAAGCCATCTGAACACCAGCGCATATCGCTTTCTGCCACCGCTATCTTGCCCTTATGTTCACGCTTCGGTCGCTCTGGTTTGTGATGCAACAACAACAGGTTATGCTCACGCATTATCCTGTAAAGCCGTTTGGCATTCACAGGTAGCTGTCCCTCTGTGCGACGTTGCTTGCGCAGGATGCCCCACACGCGTCGATAACCATAACTCGGCATATCGCTGATAATGTTGAGGATAGCCGACAGTATTTCTGCGTCTGCTTCTTCATTACGCCGGTTACAGCGCCTGTCCTGCCAGTCGGCAGAACGGTTAATCCGCAGTGACAGTTGCGCACGCGACACGCCCATGGTCCGGCAGACCATGGCTATTCCCCGTCCTTTGGCAACAAGGGCGCGTGCGCTATCCATTTTCGCGACTGACCGTACTCCACGGCTTCTTTCAGGATCTCAACTTCCATCGTCTTCTTGCCCAGAAGGCGCTGAAGCTCCCGGACCTGCTTCAGAGCAGCAGTAAGCTCAGAAGCAGGAACGACTTCCTCTCCAGCCGCAACGGCGGTGAGGCTGCCTTCCTGATATTGCTTCTTCCACTTAAACAGCAGGCTGGGCTGGATACCATGCAGGCGGGCGACATGGGAGACATTCATACCCGGCTCCATCGTCTGCTGGATAATGGCGATCTTCTCCTGAGGAGTTTTACGTTTACGGACTTCTTGCCCTAACAGGATCCCGGTCATCTCAAAATTGGCGTTAGTGTTAGACATATATTCAAGCCTATCTCTTATCTGGAGATACAGCTACTGTCCGGTGTTTCAGGGGGCTACATCA